>JAFZRF010000011.1 GCA_017620025.1 Ruminococcus sp. | reverse complement strand
TTCCAAAACAGTCCCCCGGACTGTTTTGGAATTCACCCCTTGCGAAGCGCCCTGCGGAAAAATGCGGGACTCTGTCCCACACCCTGCCAGAGGCGCTGCCTCTGGACTCCGCTAAAGGGGCGCAGCCCCTTTAGAATCCCATACTGATTAAACAGAATCTCAGTCCTCATATTTCTCCGGGTGCTTGGGCTTGCGGCGGTAGCGCTTTTTTTCGCTCTCCTCCACCTTTGTGGCGGGATCGACGCCGTTCCAGTTATTGCGCTTCTGCTGATCTATCTTCTTTTTCTCTTTCTTGCTGAGCTTGTCATAGGGTACGAATTTTTCCATACTTCCTCCTTGTCATGTCATTATAACAAACAGCTGTTCCTTTGTGCCGTATATCGTGTCGCAGCCGTCGCCGAGCTTTGTGAAGCCGTATTTCTCATACAGCCCCTGTTCCTCGCTGGTGAGGTAGACTTTTTCTGTGCCGTTGCTTCCGGCATAGCTCAGTGCGGCCTTTATCATTCCTTCTGAGAGACGCCTGCCGCGGTACTGCTCCTCAACGAACACGAAGCCGATAAACGGCGATATACCGTATTTATCATCAAGGGCGTCCTTATCCGTGAGGGTGCAGAAGCCTGCCGGAGTGCCGTCAATAAAGGCGGCGAATACACGCTCATGTTCACTGAAGCGGCCGCTTCGCATGAACGATGCAAGCGTAACGCCTGCCCTCCATGAACAGCTCTCCGCAAACTCTGCGACTTTCTCCCACAAGGGGTGAGCAGCGGTGAGACATACTATCTCCGTCATTCTTCACCGGCCTTGAAGTTGTATATCGGCTTTATTACCTCGTTTATCTCGACTGTATCACCGATGCAGCTAACGATATCCTCCATTGACTTGTATGCCATGGGGCATTCGTCAAGAGTGCCGGAGTTTACCGAGGTCGTGTAGATGCCCTGCATCTGCTTCTTGTACTCCGATACCGTGAAGCTCTGCTTTGCGGCGGAACGTGACATGAGACGTCCTGCGCCGTGGGGTGCGGAGAAGTTCCAGTCGGGGTTGCCCTTGCCTGTGCAGATAAGGCTGCCGTCACGCATATTTATGGGTATCAGCAGTCTTTCGCCGGCCTGTGCGGATACAGCGCCCTTCCGGAGTATCATATTCTCCGTGTCGATATAGTTGTGTATGGTCGTGAAGCTGTCAGTGATATGCAGCCCCATGCCCTTGATTATCTCGTCCATCATTGCCTGACGGTTTATCATGGCGAATTCCTGGACTATCTTCATATCGTGGATGTACTGCTCAAAGAGCTCTCCCTCGCAGTAGGCAAGCTGCTTGGGGACGTCTGTTGTCTTTGTGTTGACGAGCTTCTTTATCTCCGTCTGTATGCTCCGTTCCTTTCCTTCTGCCTTCAGTCTCGCGATGAGCTCCTCTACCTCCTTGCCCGAGGACTTATTGAGCCGGCGGTAGGCCTCCTCCTGGTAGTACTTCGCTACCTCAACGCCGAGATGACGGCTGCCGGAGTGTATCACTATCCATATAGCTCCGTCCTCGCCCTTGTCGGCCTCGATGAAGTGGTTTCCGCCGCCGAGTGTGCCAATGCTCTTCTCTGCTCTGAGGTGGTCTATGCGGTCATAGCAGCAGAGCTGTGTGAGGTCGAGCTTTCCGATGTAGCGGTGGGGCTTCTCACGTATCTCGAAGCCTGAGGGTATTGTACGGTATATCAGCTTGTCGAGCTGCTGCACTTCTATGTGTGTTTCCTTGAGGCGTACTGCCTCCATGCCGCAGCCGATATCGACTCCGACGAGATTGGGGATCACCTTGTCGGTGATCGTCATGGTAGTACCGACTGTGCAGCCTGCGCCGGCGTGTACGTCGGGCATTATGCGTATGCGGGAGCCTTCGCTCACAGGCTGGTTGCAGAGCTGGGTTATCTGCGATATTGCAGTGCTCTCGATAAGATCGGTATAGACCTTTGCTTCTGTGTATTTTCCGTTTAATATCAGCATATTGTCTTTCCTCCGTAACGGGAGCCTGACTGCATGAAAAAAAGCGCCCCTGCACAAAACAGGAACGCTTGCTCTTGTGTTATGGGTGCACGCTGTCAGCGCACAGCCGTCTCATGCAGGCAAACTCCATGCTGTGTGTTCATTGTGTATTCTGTTCCTCTGATGTACGGTTTATAACTGGTCATGGTGTTCACCTTCCTTTCATAGTAGTTGAGACAATTATAACGCCTGTATTATGATTTGTCAAGTAATTCAGCATTTTTTAACTGGATTGTAAATTTTGAACGAAAATCCCTGCGGCCTCTTGCATTTCCGGGAATAATATGGTATAATAGATAATAGTTGTTTTCCGGTGAGCTTATTTCAAGTTCATATGAACCCATAGCCGCCGGCAGGAAGAATAAAACAGGGGGATAAAAATGCTCAAGTATGTATTACTGATAGCCGGCTTCGTGCTGCTTATCAAGGGCGCTGATATGTTCGTTGACGGAAGCTCCAGTGCCGCAAAGCTGCTAAAGATACCGGCTCTCATCATCGGAATGACGATAGTCGCTATGGGAACGAGCCTTCCGGAGACCTCGGTAAGCGTCAGCGCTGCCCTGGCCGGAAAGAATGAGCTTGCGATAAGCAACGTGGTCGGGTCGAACATCTTCAATCTCATGGTGGTCTGCGGAATGTGTGCAGTCCTGTGTCCGCTTGCGATAAGCAGGGAGACGATGCGGCAGGATTTCCCGTTCTCGGCAGGAATCGCAGGACTTCTGATGCTGCTCGGCGGTATCGGTATGAAGGTCGGTCATATCGACGGAGTGATACTTCTTGTGATATTCGCCGGCTTCCTCTACCTTATGATACAGTCGGCCAAGAAGGCAAGAGAGACCGCCTCTGAGGAGGAATACAAGACCATGCCGGTCTGGAAATGCCTGCTCTTTATCGCAGTCGGCATCGCAGCGATAGCCCTCGGCGGAAATATGGTAGTCAACGGCGCTTCGGATATCGCACGCAGCTTCGGTATGTCGGAGAACCTGATAGGCATGACGATAGTGGCGCTCGGTACAAGTCTTCCCGAGCTTGTTACCTCGGTGGCAGCGGCAAGAAAGAATGAGCTTGATATGGCGGTAGGAAACGTCATCGGCTCGAATATCTTCAATATCCTCTTCGTGCTCGGTACTGCCTCGACCATCTCTCCCGTGGCATTCACCCGTGAGAATATGATAGATACGGCTGTGCTCATCGTAATGAGTGCGGGAGTATACATCATGGCACTGAAGAGAAGGGAGCTCCGCCGTCCGAACGGCTTTGCGATGCTCGCATCCTATGCCGCATATGCGGTATATATCTTCCTGAGATGATAATTGACGGCAGCCAAGGCTGCCGTTTGCTTTTTCCTTGACTTACAGGGCAAAATAGGGTATAATATATCGAGTGGACAACACTGAAAATATGAAAGAGTGAAGATGATGAAAAAGGTCGTTACTATACAGGATATCTCCTGCTTCGGGAAATGCTCCCTCACCGTCGCCCTGCCTGTGATATCGGCAATGGGCATCGAGACCGCCGTCATACCTACGGCTGTGCTCTCGACACATACGGGTGAGGGCTTTTCAGGTTATACCTTCCGTGACCTTACCGGCGATATTCCCGGTATCTCAGAGCACTGGAAGCGCATGGGGCTGTCCTTTGACGCTGTATATACCGGCTATCTCGGATCAGTGGATCAGGTGAGGATAGTTTCCGATTTCTTCGGCGATTTCGGCAGGGACTGCGCCGTCATAGTCGATCCGGTCATGGGCGACCGCGGAAGGCTCTACGCCGGATTCACGGACACCTTCGTCTCGGAGATGAGAAAGCTCTGTGCTTCGGCCGATCATATCATCCCGAACCTTACGGAGGCTTCTCTGCTCCTCGGCACTCCCTACAGAGAGGTTTTCACCGAGGAGGAGGTAAAGGATATCCTCCGCAGACTTGCCGGCCTCGGCTGTCCTGCGCCTGTGCTCACAGGAGTCAGCTACGACGGACAGCATCAGGGTGCTGCTGCTTATGACTCGGCGACAGGGGAGTTCTTCTCCTCCTTCCGCAGACAGGTAAACAGGCAGGTACACGGCACGGGCGATATCTTCGCAAGCGTCTTCACGGGTATGATAACTCACGGAAAGAGCCTCGGGGAGGCAGTAGAGACGGCTGTCGGCTTCACCTATGACTGTATAGAAGCCACACCCGATGACGGCGAATGCTGGTACGGCAGCTGCTTTGAGCGCTGTCTCGGCGAGCTTACCGTATACGCCTCAGAGGACTGACTTCAGGGTGAGGCGGATGGGAAAACTCATAACGCTCCGCAAGGGAGAGGCTTCCGGCGGGAGATATGCCGGAGTTGATATAGTAAAGATAATCGCAATGTATTCGGTGCTTACGCTGCATTTCTGCCTGTACGCCGGCTACTACGATTTCCCTGTAGCTACAGGATCCGGCGTGCTGCTGTCTCTGCTCAGAATGGCAAGCTATATGTGCGTCCCGCTCTTCCTCACCATAAGCGGCTTCCTGATGCACAGGGCGGAATTCTGTGCCCGGCACTACATAAAGGCGGTCCCGGTTGCGATAAACAGCTATATCGTAGGTGTTATCGTAATGCTGTTCAAGATGTTCTATCTTCACGAGAAGTGGTCGCCGTTCGTATGGTTCAGGAGCATATATCAGTTCGCTCAGCCGAGCTACGGCTGGTACGTCAATATGTACCTCTCGCTCCTTCTGTTCATGCCCTTCATCAACTACGCCTACCGCAGCATGAAAACGGGCAGGATGAAGCTCGCAGCGCTCGGGGTGATAATGCTGACAGCGAACCTCCCCTTCACGATCAATAATATACCGATCACGGTAGACGGTGAGGCATCAAATATCGGGTGGATGCCGTCATATTTCTGCGGCCTTTGGCCGGTCGCCTATTACTGGTCGGGCATGATGATAGCCGAATACCGCCCGAAGATAAACAAGCTTGTAAATGTGGTCATCGTTCTTCTGCTGCTCCTCGGAGAGATCGCCGTGAATGCGGTCACAGCAAAGCCCGGGGAGGGCGGCGGCTGGTATACCGGCTTCAATTTCAACAACGAGGATTTCCTCAATGTCATAGTTGCAGCCTTCATCTTCCTCATCTTCTATGACATCAGAATTAAGAACAAAGCTGTATGCAGGGTGCTTTCGGCAGTTGCAGGCCTTTCTGTGACGGTATACCTGATGTCGTTCATCGGCGATGTCATCTATGTAAAGCATTTCATCAAGGGCGATAATTCGCCTGCGATCTTCATAACAAGGTATCTCAGGATAATACCACTTCACTTCCTGCTGACGGTACTGGTGAGCTTCCCTGTAAACTTCCTTGCGAAGCTGCTCGGAAAGCTGGTATCAAAGCCGCTGTATCTGCTTGCAGACCACGGCAGAAGGAAGAAGGAGACTTCTCCTGCAGCCGCGGAAACGGCTGAAGAATGACGGGGAGTGTATCAGTAAAAAGACGGGAGGTTACGATATGAACAGGATATACGGCAACGAAGAGCTTCTTGCCACGCTCGGCAGCATGGTCACAAGAGACCGTGCGGCTCACTCCGTCATCTTCTACGGAGAAAAGGGCACGGGCAGGAAGACAGCCGCTAAGTACTACACGAGCCTCCTGCTGTGCAGCTCGCCGGAAGACGGAAAGCCCTGCGGGGTATGCGCTTCATGCCGCAACGTTGCTGCCGACAATCACCCGGATGTGTACTACGCTCAGCCCAGCGGAAAGCTCGGCGCATACAACGTGGAGACCACAAGGCAGATATGCCGTGATGCCTTCACAAAGCCCAATAACGATACGGGCAGGAAGGTCTATATCTTCCGTGACTGCCGCAATACCGAGGCAGCCGCACAGAACACCCTGCTCAAGGTAGTGGAGGAACCGCCGGATTACGCCTATTTCATCTTTACGGCGGAGTCGCTAAGCGCCTTTCTTCCGACCATAATCTCACGCTGCATAAGCCTGCCGCTGTCTCCGGTAACTGAGGACGAGGCACGAAGAGCCCTTACGGAAACGGATTTCACGAAGGAACAGGCGGACGAGGCGGTATCGCACTTCCACGGCAATATAGGAATGTGCCGGGAGTACCTCCTTGACGGGGAGCTGAGAAAGCAGGTGGATTTGACAAAACGCCTTGCAGAGAGTATAATAAGAAAGGACGAATATGAGCTGATGCGGACGCTCGGAGAATTCGGCACAGAACGCAGCAGCCTGCGCTCCGCCTTTACTATGGCGGACAAGCTGATAAGAGACGCGGCCGTATTCGCAAAGGGCAGCTCTGCCGCCCCGATAAGCTGCTGCCCCGATGCAGCACAGAAGCTCTCCGAGGTGATATCGGCATATCAGGCAGCAAGGATACACAGCTGTATCAGCAAGGCCTGGGATGCGGTATGCGGCAACGTCAACGCCGGGCTTGTGCTCACGGCGCTGTGTGCGGATATAATGACCGCAGCAGTATGATGCGGCATATCCGCTGTAAATAACAATTGAAAGCTTTTCCGGCACTGTGCCGGATATAAGAGGTGTATAATGAAAGAGATCGTAGGTATCCGCTTCAAGGACGGCGGAAAGGTCTACTACTTCTCACCCGGCGATATAACTGCCGAGGTGGGCGACAAGGCAATAGTTGAGACCGTAAGGGGAGTTGAGTGCGGCGATGTAGTCATCCCCAACAAAACCATAGAGGATTATGAGCTTGCTTCCCCGCTCAAGCCGATAATGCGTATTGCAACGGCTGCCGACCTCAAGGCGCTCGAGCGCAACAAGAAGCGTGAGGAAGAGGCCTTTAAGATATGCGAGGAGAAGATAGCCTTCCGCAAGCTGAATATGAAGCTCGTGGATGTTGAGTGTACATTCGACAACAGCAAGCTCCTGTTCTACTTCACGGCGGAGAACCGTGTCGATTTCCGTGAGCTGGTAAAGGATCTTGCGGGAGTATTCCGTACAAGGATCGAGCTCAGACAGATCGGCGTCCGTGACGAGGCAAAGGTGCTCGGCGGACTGGGTATCTGCGGCCGTGAGTTCTGCTGTAAGAGCTATATGGGCGATTTCAACCCCGTATCCATAAAGATGGCAAAGGAGCAGGGACTCTCCCTGAACCCGACCAAGATATCAGGTACCTGCGGCAGGCTGATGTGCTGCCTCAAGAACGAGCAGAACGCCTATGAGGCGCTCCTCAAGATAACTCCGAAGGTCGGCGCTCTGGTAGTGCTTGCCGACGGAACGAAGGGCAAGGTCGAGGACTCTAACCTCATCACAGGCAAGCTGCGTGTAAAGACAGACAAGTCCGAGGTGCCGGTAACGGTTGACCGCAGCGAGGTCA
The DNA here is from genome assembly GCA_017620025.1 of Ruminococcus sp. Lineage (GTDB taxonomy): Bacteria > Bacillota > Clostridia > Oscillospirales > Ruminococcaceae > Ruminococcus. The sequence goes on along the minus strand of JAFZRF010000011.1, from coordinate 904 downwards.
AGCTGCTCAAGGACGCTGAGATGAAGCTGAGCAAGGAAGAGATACGTGCCCTCAAGAAGTTAGAGGACAAGTGATGGAAAAGGTAAACTACGGCAGGATGCTCGATGAGAAGCTCAGCGAGCTGGAGAGGACGGGCGAAAGGCCGTCACTGCTGCTCCATGCCTGCTGTGCGCCGTGCAGCAGCCATACTCTGCTGTATCTGCATGAGCGTTTCCGTATAACGCTTTACTTCTTCAACCCGAATATAGCGCCGGAGGAGGAATACCTCTACCGCCGTGACGAGCTGCTGAGGCTTGTAAGGGAGCTCGGGTTCGATATACCCGTGATAGACGAGGCATACGACCCGGCGCCGTTCTATGAGCTGGCAAAGGGGCTCGAAGAGCTGCCGGAGCGCGGCGAGCGGTGTCAGAGATGCATCGCACTGCGTCTGAAGGCTGCCGGAGCAAAGGCGGCCGAACTCGGATCCGACTTCTTCACGACCACTCTCACCATAAGCCCGCACAAGGACGCTGCCTTCATAAACCGCTGCGGCGGAGAGATCGCAGAGCAATGCGGCGTGGCTTATCTCTTCTCTGATTTCAAGAAGCACGACGGCTATAAGCATTCGATAGAGCTCTCGCATCAGTACGGCCTGTACCGTCAGGACTACTGCGGATGTGTGTACAGCCGCATAAACAAGCAGAAAGCTGCGGAGAGCGCAAGAGATGAATAATCAGGGGACTGCTGCGGCAGTCCTTTTCTTATCATAAAACGTAGTTCTGTCAGGGGACGCCTTCACTTGCAAGGCGTCCCCTCTTCCAAAACAGTCCCCCGGACTGTTTTGGAATTCACCCCTTGCGAAGCGCCCTGCGGAAATATGCGGGACTCTGTCCCGCACCCTGCCAGAGGCTCTGCCTCTGGACTC
>JAFZRF010000010.1 GCA_017620025.1 Ruminococcus sp. | reverse complement strand
TTCGTTCTTTTAGTGTAAAATGAGTATATGACTTCATCTTGTCCTCCGTGTTGTTGGTGTTGTGGTAAACTCAATTTTACACCTTGGACGAGATGAAGTCAATTCTTTTTTTATTTGTTGCACTTCATATTATAATCTGCCTGCGCCCCTTTAGCGGAGTCCAGAGGCAGAGCCTCTGGCAGGGTGTGGGACAGCGTCCCGCATTTATCCGCAAGGCGCTTCGCAAGGGGTGAATTCCAAAACAGTCCGGGGGACTGTTTTGGAAGAGGGGACGCCTTGCAAGTGAAGGCGTCCCCTGATAAAACTAAGGTTTTTTGAAAGAGTTACAGGCATTCCGTAGCGGAATGCCTGTTTTTTAATATACGGTAAATCAGAGTGCCTTGAGCATCTGCTCCAGCTTCTCGATAAGTGCCTTTGTCTTTGCCTCGTTCTCACGAACGGAAGCCACTACGTTCTCGGGAGCCTTGGACATGAACTTTTCGTTGTTCAGCTTGCTGTTAACAAATTCCATTTCCTTGTAAGCCTTCTCAAGCTCCTTGTTGATCCTTGCACGCTCGCTCTCTGTATCAACCAGTTCAGCGAGGGGGAGGAAGATCTTTGCGTCAGCTGTAGCAGTGCTTACCATGCCTGCCATGTCGCCTGTCTCCTCGGATACGATGTCAACGGAGGAAGCGCTTGCAAGACGGATAAGGAAGTCCTTTGCCTCAGCGTAGGAAGCAGGCTCATCGGTAACGATAGTTACGTGTGCCTTGCGTGAGTTGGGAACGTTGAGGTTTGCACGTGTCTCACGAACCTTGCTGATAGTCTCCATGATGCGCTCCATTTTTGCAACATCCTCGGGGAAGTTGAGAGCGTCGGAATACTCCGGCCAGCTCTGCATCATCAGATAGCCTTCCTCGTGAGGCAGAGCCTGATAGATCTCCTCAGTGATGAAGGGCATGAAGGGATGCAGGAGCTTCATGATGTCTGTGAGAACGTAGCAGAGAACGTTCTGTACGTTGTTCTTCTTGGTCTCATCGTCGCCGTTGAGTCTGATCTTTGCGAGCTCGATGTACCAGTCACAGAAGCTGCTCCAGATGAAGTCGTAGATCTTCTGTGCTGCAACGCCTGTCTCAAAGGTCTCCATATTATGTGTAACGTCCTTGATAAGGCTGTTGAGCTTGGAGAGAATCCACTTGTCCTCGAGCTCGAGGTCAGCAGGGATGCTGAAGCTGTCGATGGACATATTCATAAGCAGGAAACGTGAAGCGTTCCATATCTTGTTGGTAAAGTTACGCATAGCAACGATCTTCTCTTCGCTGTAGCGCATATCGTTTCCGGGAGAGCTTCCCTGTACGAGCATGAAGCGGAGAGCGTCGGCGCCGTACTGCTCGATTACTTCAAGGGGATCGATGCCGTTGCCGAGAGATTTGGACATCTTTCTGCCCTGGCTGTCACGAACGATACCGTGGATAACAACTGTATCGAAGGGGAGCTTTCCTGTGTATGCAAGACCGGAGAAGATCATACGGCTTACCCAGAAGCCGATGATGTCGTAACCGGTAACGAGTGTGCTTGTGGGATAGAAGAACTTGTAGTCCTCTGAATCAGTGTTCGGCCAGCCGAGTATCGAGAAAGGCCAGAGAGCAGAGGAGAACCAGGTATCGAGTGTATCGGGATCCTGATCGAGATTCGTGCTGCCGCACTTTGTACACTTGCAGGGTGCTTCCTTTGCAACGATTGTCTCGCCGCAGTCGGCGCAGTACCATGCAGGGATGCGGTGTCCCCACCAGAGCTGACGGGAAATGCACCAGTCACGGGTATTTCTCATCCAGTTGAGGTATATCTTTGTGAAGCGCTCCGGAACGAATTTCAGCTCGCCGTCCTCAACAGCCTTGACAGCAGGCTCTGCGAGGGGCTTCATGCGAACGAACCACTGCTTTGAGATCATGGGCTCGATAGTTGTATGACAGCGGTAGCAGGTACCTACGTCGTGCTTTAAGTCCTCAGTCTCCTTGAGGAGGTTAAGAGCCTCAAGATCTGCAAGAACAGCCTTTCTTGCTTCAGCTGTTGTCATGCCTGCGTACTTGCCGCAGTCGAGGACCTCTGCCTCGCCCTCGGTGAGACGTCCTGCTTTCTCAGCTTCAAGGTACTCCTCAACGTCAGCCTTGCCGGTCATGTGACCGTCATAGGTGAAGCAGCGTACCATAGGCAGATCGTGGCGGAGGCCTACCTCATAGTCGTTCGGGTCGTGAGCGGGAGTGATCTTAACAACACCGGTACCCTTTTCCATATCAGCGTGCTCATCACATACTATCGGGATCTCCTTGTCGATGAGGGGGAGGATAACGTGGCAGCCGTGGAGGTGCTTGTAGCGGGGATCCTCTGCGTTGATGGCAACGGCAGTATCACCGAGCATGGTCTCCGGACGTGTGGTAGCTATCTCAAGGTACTCTCCTGTCTCCTTTACGGGATAGAGGATGTGCCAGAAATGTCCTGCCTGCTCTTCGTACTCAACCTCAGCATCGGAAATGGAGGTCTTGCACTTCGGGCACCAGTTTACCATACGGTTTCCGCGGTAGATAAGCTTCTGCTCGTAGAGGTCCGTGAATACCTTGAGTACGGCCTCGGAACACTGATCATCCATTGTGAAGTGCTCTCTCTCCCAGTCACAGGAGGAGCCGAGTGTGCGGAGCTGCTTTACGATCCTTCCGCCGAACTTGTTCTTCCATGCCCAGGCTCTTTCCATGAACTTGTCTCTTCCGAGATCGTCCTTGGTGAGGCCTTCCTCTCTCATCTGCTCAACGATCTTTGCCTCTGTAGCGATGGAGGCGTGGTCGGTGCCGGGTACCCACAGAGCAGCATAGCCCTGCATCCTCTTGAAACGTGTGAGGATATCCTGGAGGGTATTGTCAACGGCGTGGCCCATGTGGAGCTGTCCGGTTACGTTCGGAGGGGGCATAGCGATAGAGTAATGCTTCTTTGAGGGATCAATGACGCCTCTGAAACAGCCGTCAGATTCCCACTTTTCATAGATCCGCTTTTCAACATCACGGGGATTATAGGTTTTGGGCAGATCGTGATTCATCGTATCATTCCTTTCAATTGCCGCAATACCGTACAGGCTGACCTGTACGGTATCGGCTTGATATTACTTTGTAACGCTTACAGTGACCTTTCTGTTGTCGTCGTAAGCCACTTCAAATGTCATAGTAGGCTCTGCATCACCGAGCTTGCTGAGAGTCTCGGAGCAGATGTAGTCCACCCATGCCTCCGGGATGTCTCCCTCGAGCTTCAGGGTGATGTTGTCCATGATCTCGCAGTCCATCTGACGGCGTGCATCCTGGATGCTTCTTACGATATCACGGGCGAAGCCTTCCTCACGGAGCTCATCGGTGATAGTCAGATCGAGTGATACGACTATTCCCTTCTCGCTGGCAACGTGCTGGCCGGCCTTTGCCTGATATGTAACGAGGATGATCTCGGAGTCGAATACTTCCTTGGCGCCGTTTACATCAAGCTCTGCTCCGGCAGCGGTGAGTGCGAACTTGCCGCTCTTTACAGCCTTGATGATATCCGGAACTCTGTCGGGATAGCGGTTCCTGATCTCGTTGAAGTTGGGAGCGTACTTTACTTCAGCTATGCTCTCAACGCTGTCGAGCACCTCAACAGTCTTTACGTTGAGCTCCTCGGCGATGATATCACGGAATGCCTCGATAACGGGGATGCCGGAGTTGTCGGAGAGAGCAACGCCGAGAGATGTAAGGGGCTGACGGTTCTTTACGTTGTTCTTGCTTCTGATGGAACGTGCAAGATAGATAACGTTTCTTACGAGCTCAACCTGAGCGAGGAGCTCGTCATCCTTGAAGCTCTCGGGGATCTCCGGCCATGAATCGAGGTGTACGGAGAAGTTGCCTGTGAGAGTCTGATAGAGCTTCTCGGAGAGTATGGGAGCAACGGGAGCGAAGAGCTTTGTCATGTTGACGAGAACGTAGTAGAGCGTATCGTATGCGTTCTTCTTGTCAGCGGACATACCCTTCTCCCAGAATCTTCTTCTGGAGCGGCGGATGAACCAGTTGGTAAGACCGTCCACCAGCTCGATAAGGCTGTCAACATACTTGTTTACGAAGTATGCGTCCATGTTCTTTGTGATAGTAGCGGTTGCCTCATACAGCTTTGCGAGCATCCAGCGGTCGAGCTGGTTGTCGGTGTCGGGAGCTGTGAGAGTCTCCGGACGGTAGCCGTCGATATTGGCATAGGAGATAAAGAAGTTGCAGGCGTTCCAGTAGGGGAGTATCATCTGCTGATAAGCGTCCTGGATGCCGTTGTCATCGAAGAGAAGGTCGCCGATGAGCATAGCGTTTGTCTGATAGAGGTAGAGACGGAATGCGTCTGTACCGTACTTCTTCATCAGGAGCATGGGATCTGTATAGTTCTTTGAGGACTTGGAGAGCTTCTTTCCGTCCTTTGCAAGGATAGTACCGTGTACTACGCAGTTGGAGAAGCAGGGCTTGTCGAACAGCGCAACGGAGAGTACGTGGAGGTAGTAGAACCAGCAGCGGATCTGACCGGTGTACTCTACGATGAAGTCGGACGGGAAGTGTGAATCGAACCACTCCTTGTTCTCGAAGGGGTAGTGCTTCTGAGCGAAGGGAACCGAACCGCTCTCGAACCAGCAGTCAAGTACTTCGGGTACACGTACCTTTGTACCTGTGCATCCGGGACAGTTACACTTGAATGTTACCTTGTCCATGTACTGACGGTGGAGGTTTGTGAGGCGGATTCCGCTTGCCTGCTCGATCTCATCGATGCTGCCGAGTACAGTTCTGTCTCCGCAGGTATCGCACTCCCAGATCGGGATAGGAGTTGACCAGTAACGGTTACGTGAGATGTTCCAGTCACGGGCATTCTCGAGCCACTTGCCGAATCTGCCGTGCTTTACTGTCTCAGGAACCCAGTTGATCTCCTCGTTGCACTCGATGAGTCTGTCCTTGATCTTTGTAACATCGAAGTACCATGCGTCCATAGCCTTGTAGATGAGCGGGCGCTTGCATCTCCAGCAGTGCGGATAGTTATGCTCGATGGTACCGTCTGCAACAGCCTTTCCGTTGTCATAGAGGAAACGGATAACTGTAGGATTCATCTCGATAACGTTCTTCTCGCCGTCGGGCTCATAGAAGTCTGTTACCTCTTCTGTGAAGCGTCCCTTTGCGTCAACAGGGTTGACCAGCGGGATGCCGTTGTTCTTGCAGGTCCAGTAGTCGTCCTCACCGAAGGCGGGAGCTGTATGTACGATGCCGACACCTTCGTCGGAGCCTACGTAATCAGCAGTAACGACTCTGAATGCCTTGTCCTTCAGCTCTGCGAAGTAGGGGAAGAGAGGCTCGTATGTACGTCCTACGAGGTCAGCGCCCTTGCAGGACTTCACGATAACGGGCTCCTTGCCGAATATCTTCTCGTACTTGGGAAGTACGTTTGTGCAGGCGATGAAGATCTCCTCTCCCACGTCAACGAAGGAGTAGTCGAGAGCCTCACCTACAGCAAGACAGAGGTTTGAGGGGAGAGTCCAGGGGGTAGTTGTCCATGCGAGGAAGAATACGGGCTTGCCGTCTATCTTCTCGTCTGTGGCGAACTTGGCGATGATCCATCTGTCCTGACGGGGACGTGTGGAGTCGGACTCTCTTGTATCGGATATAGAAAGTGAAGTCTCACAGTGTGTGCAGTAAGGGGTTACACGGTAATCACGGTAGATAAGGCCCTTGTCGTAGCACTGCTTGAAAGCCCACATAACGCTCTCCATGAAGGTCGGGTTCATGGTCTTGTAAGCACCGTCGTAATCGACCCAGCGAGCCATCTGCTCAACGTATTCCTTCCATGCTTCATTGTTGCCGGAAACCAGCTCGAAGCACTTGTCGTTGAATACGTCGATACCGAGGGTATTCTCGATATAGTTCTTGTCGTCTATACCGAGGTCCTTCTCGACCTGGTTCTCAATGGGAAGACCGTGACAGTCCCAGCCCCATACTCTCGGCACCTTGTAGCCCTTCATAGTCCAGTATCTTGCGATCATGTCCTTGATGAAGGAAACGAGGATAGTACCGTGATGCGGCTTTCCTGTCGGGAAGGGAGGTCCGTCATAGAAGACGACTTCGGGAGCGCCCTCCTTGTTGACTGACTTCTCAAAGACCTTCTCGTCCTTCCAGAATTTCAGTACGCTTTCCTGGATAGCGGATATATCCGGCTTTCCTGCAAGTTCTTCGTATTTCATAATTCACTCACCTTTTCTTTGCCGTGACCGTTCTCTTTAGCCCCGGCGATAATAATACATTTTATTGTACCATTATTTGCACTGCTTGTCAATACCTGAGAGGCAGTAAAACACAGATTTCTCCGTCATTAACAACAAAAGGGCACATTGTAACTTGTGCATTCATACAAAAAGGCCTGTTATGCTCGGTGTGATACGCTGACAGCGTAAGACTGAATAAACCGCATCATACTTGACAATCATAACTGCGTGGAGTATAATAGGCAATAACTGAGATAAAGGAGGAGAGGCCGTTGAAGAAGCTGCTGCCCGTAATAGCTGTTGTGGGTGCGGGAGTGCTGTGGGGAATAATAAGTCTGTTCATACGTGCGCTCAGTGCCGCAGGTCTCGATGCAATGCAGATAACGCTGATACGTCTTGCGGTCGCCGCACCTGTCCTGACGCTCTATGTTCTCCTCACTTCACACAGGGAGCTGAGGATACGCCCTAAGGACATATGGATGTTCGCCGGGACAGGCATCATCAGCATCGTGCTGTTCAATATCTGCTATTTCTATACCATGATACATTCACAGGCCTCTGTTGCGGTGGTTCTGCTCTATACCTCGCCTGTATTCATAATGCTCATGTCTGCGCTGTTCTTCCGGGAGCACATCACAGCTCTGAAAATAGCAGCACTTGTAATGACAGTGGCAGGCTGTGCGCTTGTGGCGGGCATCACAGGAAGTACTGGCATAACTCCGCCGATACTGCTTACAGGACTTGCCTCCGGCCTGTTCTACGGTCTTTATACCATCTTCGGACGTGTGGCTCTGAAAAGGTATTCCTCCCTTACGGTAACGGTATGGACCTTCATACTCGGCTTCTGCGGAGCGCTCCCGGTCAGCCGTCCGGCGGAGACTCTGCATACAGTGTCAGGCTCGGGGACACTTCTGCTTTGGTGTATGGGCATAGGCGTGATATGTACAGTGCTGCCGTACTTTCTCTACACCTGGGGACTTTCCCGCATGGAGCCCTCGAAGGCAGCGATACTGGTATCAGTTGAGCCGCTTGTCGGAGCGGTGCTTGGCATGACGGTATACGGCGAGGACAGAAGCCCCGTGAAGATAGCCGGCATAGCGCTTATCCTTGCCGCACTGGTGATACTGAATCTTCCGGACAGAGGAAAAGCCGACTCCGCAGAATAAGCAAGGATGTCTCCATCAGTCTGGGATTCTAAAGGGGCTTTGCCCCTTTAGCGGAGTCCAGAGGCAGCGCCTCTGGTGGGGTGTGGGGCGAAGCCCTGCATTGCCGCAGGGCGCTTCGCAAGGGGTGAATTCCAAAACAGTCCGGGGGACTGTTTTGAAAGAGGGGACGCCTTGCAAGTGAAGGCGTCCCCTGGTAAAACTAAAGTTCTTTGTCATACAAAAACGCCCTCCGGAGAGGGCGTTCTTTTATACTGATAGCTTATACATTGAAACGGAAAACAACGATGTCTCCGTCCTGCATCACGTACTCCTTGCCTTCGAGTCTTACAAGTCCCTTATCCTTGGCAGCGGCCATTGTACCGCACTCCATAAGGTCGTCATAGGAGATGACCTCCGCACGGATGAAGCCCTTTTCGAAGTCGGTATGGATCTTTCCGGCAGCCTGCGGAGCCTTTGTGCCTCTTGTGATAGTCCATGCACGTACCTCCTGCTTGCCTGCTGTGAGGAAGGAGATAAGGCCGAGCAGCGCATAGCCCTCCTTGATGATACGGTCAAGACCTGATACCTCGAGTCCGAGCTCTGCGAGGAACATCTTCTTGTCCTCCTCGTCCATCTCGGCTATCTCAGCCTCAGTCTGTGCACATATCGGGAGAACAGCGGAGTGCTCTTCCTCCGCAAGAGCCTTTACCTTGAGGTAGTTCTCATTGGTGTCTATGTTGTTGGCGAAGTCGCTGTCGCTCAGATTGGCGGCATAGATGACGGGCTTTGCGGAGAGCAGGGGAGTTGACTTGATCATTTCACGCTCATCGTCTGTGAAATCAAAGCCTCTTGCGGACTTTCCGTTCTCAAGATGCTCCTTGAGTCTCTCGAGGAAATCAACCTCTGCAAGATACTTCTTGTCGCTCTTTGCGGCCTTCTTTGCACGGTCGATGCGGCGGTCAACCATTTCTATATCCGAGAATATCAGCTCAAGATTGATAGTCTCGATGTCACGGAGCGGATTGATGCTGCCGTCAACGTGAACAATGTTGGCATCCTCGAAGCAGCGCACAACGTGTACTATAGCATCCACCTCACGGATATCAGCAAGGAACTTGTTGCCGAGTCCTTCGCCCTTTGATGCGCCCTTTACAAGACCTGCGATGTCCACGAATTCGAGAGTAGCCGGTGTGAACTTGTCCGGGTCGTACATCTCTGCGAGCTTGTCGAGTCTCTCGTCGGGTACTGATACGATACCGACGTTCTTCTCGATAGTGCAGAACGGGTAGTTTGCGGACTCTGCACCTGCGTTGGTGAGAGCGTTGAAGAGTGTGCTTTTGCCTACATTCGGGAGGCCGACCATGCCTAACTTCATATTTTTACAAAACCTTTCTTTTCTTATATTGAGAGAGCCGGAGCTTTGCGTCCGGCTCTTCCTGTCAGTGCTGGATACGCTGGTTGTTTACGAGCGAGTAGATGTCAGAACCTGCGATCTCCGTATCGCCGGATGCGCTTCCTATATCGAGCGGATTGCCGACATACATACGCAGATTTAGCTTGGAATCGATGATTGATACGTTTCCGCTTCCCTGAGCATCACCGATGCCCGTTGCATCATCGCCCTCGGAGTCGATGATTATCTCGGCGTTGCGTATCTTGGCGTTCACGCTGCCGCCGATAGCGCCGATACAGGTCTGACGTGCCGCACGCATCTTGATGCTTATCCTTCCGCCCGTGACGAGGACACTGCCCTCGCCCTCATTGAGTGCTCCGATTCCGACAGCCTGTGCGCCTGTACCGGAGAGAGTGACCATTGCGGAGGAGGTAACAGCGGCAATGCCTCTGCAGCTTCCTATACCTACGACGTTGATGCCGGAGAACGTGATGTCAAGATCGCATCCGTCCGCTATGTCCACACTGGCATCGCCGTTGTAGCTTCCTACGGCAAGTCCGTTGTGGGTGTACATATTTATCTTGATCTTGCCTGATTTCAGCTCGATCGAGGAATCGTCCTCATTCATGCCGCCGCCGATGCAGACTGTCTCGGTGCTGTTGCATATTATCTCAAGTGAGCCGAGCATATCGACCGTAATATCGCCGTAGCTGTGATCAAAGTCCGTACCGATGCCGATACCCTCCGAAGCGTTGCAGTCGATAACAAGTGTTCCCTTTCCGGTGAGCTCGAACTGGCTGCCCATCGGTACGCTTATACCGGAATAGCTGATGCGGTTCGTCTTGCTCACGTTGAGTGACAGGCGGGCATACTCACCGACTGTGATAGTGGGCTTGCTGTTGCCGCTTGTTATATTCACGTTCCTGAGCGTGAGATCGCAGCTGTGATTATCCATGACGGATATATTCATCTTCACCTGCTTCTCGGGATCTCCGATAATGGTGAGGCTGCTCTGATAGATATGTATATCGGTGTACTTCTCGAGTGCCAGCTTGAGCAGATCGATCTCCTGATCGTTCCTTGCGGCGTATATCTTCTTCATGCCGCTGTGGCGGGACTCAAGGTTCGTCCTGATTATCTCGTCCTTGATATCCTTGGATATGCTGTCGAGGAATACCGGCTTCGGCTTGGAGGTGTAGTAGCCCTGAACAAGGTCAACGCCGAGCCTGATGACTGTCTTCATCTCCTGCGCGGTCTCCACGCCCTCTGCAAGAGAGGTCAGCTGATTGTCACGGCAGAACTCTATGATCTGCGTAACGAGCTGCTGCTTCTTCATATCGTTCTGGATATCGCTGATGAGCGAACGGTCTATCTTAACATAGTCCGGTGAATATTTCAGCAGGTTTGAGCTGTTGGAATATCCGGTGCCGTAGTCATCGATAGCAAGCTGGGCGTGTATGAAGCCGCAGCGCTTGCGGAGAGTCTCTATGGCATCGGCATTTGCCGCGCTGTCCTCGACTATCTCGATAACGACCTTCTCGAGCAGCTCTCCGTATGTGAGGTAGAGCTCGTTGAAGTCGTCATCTGAGAGAAGACTTGTGGCCATTGAGTTGATGAACAGTTTTCTCTCGGCGAAGAACTGCTGGTTCTCGCTGAGCAGCTTCAGGGTGTTGAAGAATGTCAGCTTCTCGATGGCGTAGAGATTGCTCTGACTGTCAGCAATGGCGAGTATCTGACGGGGCGGCATCTTGATATCGCCCGTGGTACGCATGAGTGCTTCATAGGCGACGATGTTGCCGGTCTGTGTCTCGACGATAGGCTGCAGGTAATACATCAGCATATTCTCCTGCACGAGACGGGAGAACATCTGGGCGTTCTTGTAGGAATCCTTCTCACGTATGTAGTTCTCCTCCGAGAACCAGTTGATAACGTGTCTGCGGTCTGTCCTTGCCTCGTAGAGAGCGAACTCCGAATAGTTCACGAGCATATTGAAGTCGGAGGCTTCATCCGGATAGGAGGAACAGCCGATAGAGAGCGAGAGGCTGCTCTTGTCGGAGATGTCGATAACCTCACCGAAATCGTCCGTGAGGACGCAGTTCTGCACAGCCTCATCCATACCGTTGAGGAGGTTGTATATCTGCATCTTGTCGCAGTCACGGAAGAATACGAAAAGCTCATAGTTGGACTTGGTGCCCATAATTACGTTCTCGCCGGTAAATCCCTTCAGAGCCTCCGCAACGGAGGTTATGCAGCTGTTGGTGCTGTCAACGGTGAGGAAGGAGCCGAGCTTTTCAACGCCGTTGATGAAGAGTGTGGCAAGACAGCATGACTGTACCTCCGGGAGCAGCTTCCTTACCGTCTGAGAGAAGGAAGGATAGGAGGGGAGCCTCGTTATCGGATCGTAATCCACAAAGGAATTGAGCTCGGTGCGCTCCGTGAACTGCCTTGTGAAGTCCTGCACGAAGCCGAGCCACTCATCGCTGCTCTCGTAGATATTCATTTTGATATACTTTGTAATATTGTTATTGGTGAAGCGGTAGATGTGCTTCTGACCCTCGACCGGGCATTTTGAGATCTTTTCGAGCAGATTGAAGAACTCGAACTCATTGAGCTTTGAACCCGAACAGGCGAGCATCCTGCAAGCCGATTCATCGAGATAAGCGGCCTTTTCCTTGGCAAGATAGGTGAAGGCGCCGATATTGCCTATGAACTGCTGGAAGATCTGCCAGTCATGGCTCAGGGTCGGAGGATTTTCTGAAAGATTAAAGATACTCATAGATCGCTCCATCTCGCAGAGCCTTGGTAAGACGGGTGGAGTGACAATCTCTGCGGGCTGCATTTACGGTATGCAGCGACCGTAATATCTATACACTTTAATTATACCGCACCTGCGGCACAAAGTCAACCGGATAAAGGATTTTTTGTATTTTACGATGATTATTTACCATCCCTCACAGGTGAATGAAGAGTATTGGACGGTATATAGCCACAGACATAAAGCTATAAAATATTCTGAATTTTTTTCAAAAAACCCTTGACAAATCATTTCAGGCATGGTATAATGTATATCGTTGGTTACGGAGAAAACCGCAAAACGGTACAACGGACTGGGTGTGGCGCAGTTGGTAGCGCGCTACCTTGGGGTGGTAGAGGCCGTGGGTTCAAGTCCCGTCACTCAGACCAGTGTAATCAACATTACCCCAAATTCCGGAGCAGATGCTCCGGAATTTTTTTGTATACAGACAGTTCTCTTGACACAGACCGCTATGATGTGGTACTATACATACATATCAGGTATGAAATGTCAGGAGGTGAGCCCGTGACTGAAAATGAAATACAGGAGATAGTATTCTCCGGCAGCACCGTTCTCGGTTACTGCATAACAGGTCTTGTGTATCTGATTCTTCCGGTTGCGGCTTTCCTCTTCATGAAGAGATACAGCAGGGTGAGCATTTTCCCGTTGATCGCCGGAGCGGTGACATACTTTCTTGCAACGAGGACAGCCGACATCGCAGCAATGCTCATGCTGGGCTCGGCCTCCTTTGCAGCAAAGCAGGCCATAGCCTCCGAGCTTGTGGCGTACACCGAGGAGACTGGCCGCTGGCTCGCCATGAAGTATCCGGTATCGGGAGTACGCAGCACTCCCGCAGCTGTCTGCTATGCTATAGGCCACGGCGGACTTGAATGCCTTATGCGTGCAGCCGATTCCTTCCGCATTGTAAGCCGTGCGCATACTCTCAACACTGAAGGCATCACATACTTCACAGCCGGAAAGACTCCCGAACAGGCGCAGGCAATAACTGAAGAGTTCAGCAGGCTTGCCGGCAGCGGCATTATCGTCAGCCTTATCGGCGCAGTCGGAATCGTAGCCGTATTCGGTGTACAGCTCGCACTGTCCCTGCTGGTATACAAGAAGCTGATAGCTTCCGACCGCAGACTGCGCTGGCTCGCCCTCGCCATGGGACTGCACCTCTTTGTCAACTTCCTTCCGTGGGTCGCATCGTTTGCCGGGAGCGTCGTATTCAAAAGCCTGACAGGCATCATGGCCTGCACGGCTGTCATATACTTTGTGTACCGCATAACAGACGGAGAAAGCATAAGAGACGAGATACTGTATCCCGAAGAAGAATGAACAACGCCCGGATAAGGCTTTACCTTGTCCGGGCGTAAGTTTTTATACTCTGCTGCTGAGAGCCTTGGAAAAGGCAGTCAGCTGCTCCATAGTCAGCGCCTCTATGCGTGACTGCTCGTTGAGTCCGAGTGAGGCAAGAGTATCATATACCTCCTGCTTGGCTATCCCCATATTCGAGGAAAGCGCATTCGCCAGTGTCTTTCTGCGCTGCGAGAAACCTGCCTTGACGACGGAGAAAAAGAATTTCTCGTCCTCCTGACTGAGCGGCAGCTCCTTGTGCAGATCAATGCGTATGACAGCCGAATCCACATTCGGCGCAGGCATGAAGCTGCCGCGGGAAACGTCGAACAGCTTCTTCACTTCACCGTAATAGTTGACGCCTACTGTTATCGCTCCCGATTCACGGCTGCCCACAGCGGCGCAGAGCCTCTGAGCGGCCTCCTTCTGTACCATAACGGTTATGGAGTCTATCGGGAGACGGCTCTCGAGCAGGAGCATGATAACGGGCGAGGTTATATAGTAGGGGAGGTTGGCACAGACCGCCGCCCTGAGTCCTGCGAAGTCCTCGGCGATGATGCGGTGAAGGTCAGCCTTCATTACGTCCTCGTTGTATATCTTTATGTTGTCCAGTCCGTCGAGAGTTTCAGCGAGTACGGGCAGCAGGCGGGTATCGATCTCAACAGCGGAGACCCTGTCCGCGCGGAGAGCAAGCTCCTTGGTGAGAACACCGATGCCGGTGCCTATCTCAAGTATGCCGTAGCCTGCCTGAGCGTTGCCGTATTCAGCGATCTTCGGGCAGATATCGGGATTGATTATGAAGTTCTGCCCCAGCCCCTTTGAGAAGCTGAAGCCGTGCCGTGAAAGTACGTCCTTCACGGTGCTTATGTTGGTAAGGTTCATTTTTCCTCCGTTTGGTTTCACTCCACAGCCGGATGTCTTTCCTTTTCGGAGAACTCCTTCTGCTTGGCGTCATTGAGTTTGTCCATGGTGTTTACGAGGTAGTCTGCGGACCGGTAGGCGTGCTGGAAGTTTGTATCGCAGAAATGCACTTTCAGATCTACGAACTCACCGTCAATGGTGATATCCATCTGGCTTATCTGCCTGCCGATATATTTCTGTCTGGCGTACTCGAGGTACTGGTCGATCTCTGCACGGCTCATCTCGCCGCCTATAACGTTTATCTTCATAGTTCTCCTCCATTCTGTGGGGTATAGGTGTTTGTGTCTCTCTTTTTATTCAGGGCAGCTGCCCATAAATACTTTATTATTCCGGGCGTTCAAGCTCCATCTCGATGCACTTCCATGTTTCTCCGAATACTCCGTATGTCTCTGTATTCTCAGTCTTAACCTCATGGAAGCCTGCTGCACGGTAACAGTGGTAGGCTGCGGGATTGTTCTCGAATACGCCGAGAGTTATCTTCTCAGCACCGAGAAACTCAAAGGCGTACTTCTCCGCAATGAGCATCATCTCTTTGCCGAGTCCTGTTCCTCTGCGGTCATAGTCAACGATCACGAAGCCGAAGCGCACTGTCTTCTTTTCACTGTCAGTAAAGCGCATTATCATATGCCCTGCAACGCCCTTTTCATCGTATGCAGTGAACTGGAAAAAGCTGTCCGAGTCCGCAAAGCCGTCATAGTGCCCGATAAGGTCAGCGGCCGTGAGCGGGTATTTCTCAAATCTGTCTGCGCACCACAGCCGGAAAGAGTATTCGTCTCTTATCCATCCGGCTATTACCGGTGCATCGCATTCCTTGAACGGTCTGAATCTTAGCATGATATCACCTCAGATTATTCTCTATGTAGTCAAGAAGCGGTTTTCTTACGATACAGTCCCTGTGGTCTTTGTACCACTCATAGGAACTTACGAGCCCTTCACGGAAGGGCAGTGTCTCCGGCATAAGCGCCTCCATAGCGGAAACGTCGAGCCTGTAGGCGTAAGGGTGGAATGGGAAATAGCTCCTCTGCGGGAAATCGGCCTTTACATACTTTATCTCCGGTACTTTGCCGAGCACGCTGTAGCACTCCAGCACCCATTCCTCAGCAGTTACCGTACTGCTGTTGCCGACGTTGTATATCCTCTGCTCCGGCTTTTTCTCAAGCAGTATCTCCATGAACCGGCACATATCCCCGATATCGAAGAACTGCAGGGGAAGCGTACCGTCTTCCGGCACATAGAACGGCAGCCCTTTCTCAGCACATTCAAACACGAATGCCTCACGGTAGAGATTGTTCATCCTGCCGCAGAGATAAGGCGGACGGAGGATATAAGCCTCCGGCACACGTTCATGCAGAGCTTTCTCGGCAGCGATCTTGTCAGTGCCGTAGCTGCCCCAGATGATGTTCGGCCCGCATTCCTCCGATTCGCTGAACGGCTGCGGAGCGGTCTCAGGGTAAACAGCGCTGGAGCTTATGAGTATATAGCTTCCGAAGTCCCCGAGCCCGTCAAGCAGTCCGTTCACATCTTCGGCGTTGTAAGCTGTTATATCAAGCACGGCATCAAAGCTGTGAGCTCTGAGCAGTTCCCGGCAGTCGTGTCTGTCTCCCTTAATAAGGGTGACACCCTCAGGCTGAGGGCGGCTGCCGCGGTTGAGAGTGTAGACGTCGTGACCTCTGTCACGGAAATACTCTGCGGTATATCGGCTTGCAAAGACCGTACCGCCTGTAACGAGCAGCTTCATATATCTTCCTTTCCGAGGACAGCCTCTGCACATTTTATGCCGTCAACGGCGGCTGATACTATGCCGCCAGCATATCCGGCACCCTCACCGCATGGATAGAGCCCCCGGAGCGACAGTGACTGAAGACTGCTGTCACGGTCGATACGCACCGGTGAGCTGCTGCGGCTCTCGATGCCTGTGAGCACCGCATCGGGCATATCGAAGCCCTTTATCTTCTTTCCCATTTCCTTTATGCCCTCACGCAGAGCGCCGCAGACGTAGTCCGGGAGGTATTCCTCCGGCGGCGCAAATCTTACGGAAGGACGGTAGGAAGGCTTTACCCTGCCGAAGCTGTCTGGGGTATATCCGCCCAGCAGACCGCCCACTGTCGTCACGGGAGCGGAGTAATCCGAACCTCCTGCGATAAAAGCCTTTTCCTCAAGCTCACGCTGCAGGTACATACCCGCAAGCGGATGGTCGCTGCCGTAGTCCGCCGGACCTATGCCGACGAGCAGTGCGCTGTTGGAGTTCTCTGCATCACGGGCAAAGCAGCTCATACCGTTCACGGCGAGCCTGCCCTCCTCCGAGGAGGCTGCAACGACGTAGCCGCCCGGGCACATACAGAAGGTATAAAGGCTCCTTCCGTCCGGCAGATGCACCGCCAGCTTGTAGTCGGCGGCTTTCAGCGCAGGATGTCCGGCGAAGCTGCCGTACATAGCGCTGTCTATGTCTTTCCGCAGATGCTCTATACGGACACCCACGGAGAAATTCTTCTGACTGAGCGAGACCTTCCGGCTGTAAAGCAGCTCGAACACGTCACGGGCGCTGTGGCCGGAGGCGAGTATCACCCTGTCGGTCTCTATGGTATGCCTGCCGTCGGATCCTTCGTACTCCGCGGCGGTTATGCGGCCGTTTTCTTCGGTATATCCGCAGAACCTTGCCCCGAAGCGTATCTCCCCGCCGAGGCTTATGACTTTCTTTCGTATGTTCTTTACGCATTCACGCAGCTTGTCCGTGCCGATATGCGGCTTGGCAAGATAGAGTATCTCCTCCGGTGCGCCTGCCTCTGCAAGCTGCTTCAGCACCCAGCCGATGCGCCTGTCACGTATCCCTGTGGTCAGCTTTCCGTCAGAGAAGGTGCCTGCGCCGCCCTCGCCGAACTGCACGTTGCATTCCGGGTCGAGCCTTCCGCCGGACTGGAATTCCTCCACCGCCTTGACACGGCTGTCAACGTCATATCCGCGCTCGAGGACTACCGGCTTTGCGCCTGCCATAGCGAGAACGAGTGCGGAGAACATACCCGCAGGCCCGAATCCCACGATGACCGGAGATTTCTCCGGCAGCTTTTCCGGCACAGGAACAGTATACTCCTCAGCGCTGACAGCGACGGCATTTTTGAGCCGCTTCAGCAGCCTTTCCTCTCCGGCTGCCTGTATGTCGAGGGATATGGTAAAGTGTACGTCCGACTTCCTGCGGGCATCGACAGCCTTTTTTGAAAGCCTGACTTCCTTTATGCTTTTGTCGGCTATGCCGAGCTTCCTGACGCAGAGCTCACGGAGCTTTGTGAAGTCGTATTCAAGAGGGACGCTTATCCCGCTTACTCTTATCATCGTTTACTTCCTTTCAGTGAGAGCGCCGCATTCGTTCCGGCAAGGATACCGGAAGACCACGCCCACTGGAGATTATATCCGCCGCAGTCTCCGGCGGTATCGGCTATCTCGCCGCACAGCCAGAGGTTGCCGTGCAGCTTTGAGCTCATATCGCTGCCTATACATACAGCCTTTACTCCGCCGCAGGTGGACTGAGCGTTCTGCCACGGCGCACAGCCTGTAACAGGGAAGGAGAGCCCCTTGACGGTATCAGCAACGTGACGGAGGTCGCTGTCGGTGAGCTTCCTTATCTGCTGGATATCCTTTTTTCTGAGTGCCGCTTTTGTGATGTATGCGGCAAGCTCACGCCGGAACATACCGCACAGCAGCTCGCTTACCGGTGCCTCGCCTGAGAGCTTTCTCACCTCACGGAGATAACCGCAGAGCTCCTCGGTATTCATATCCGGTGCAAGGTCTGTGATGATACGCAGCTTCTCTCCGTACCTGCCCCACAGATAGGCAAGATTGAACACGCAGATACCGGATAGCATCGTCTCCGTGAACTGTATCTCGCCCTCCTCGGTATGAAGGTACTTGCCCTCTGCATAAGCCTGAACACGGCATCTTGCACGAATGCCCTTGAGGCCTTTTAGCAGAGCCGGATCGGTCTTCAGCGGAGCAACAGCCGGAGAGCATTTTGCTATCTGATATCCCATATCACGCAGGATACGCAGCATAGTCCCGTCCGTACCGGATTTCGGATCAGCATGACCGCCGGCAGCAATAATAAGCCTGCGGCATTTCAGAGTCCTCCCGTCATCCGCCGTTACCTCCCAGTGATCATTTCCGTATCTGATACCTGAGACGGCAAATCCGCATTCTACACGCACACCGAGAGTCTCTGCACGCTGTCTGAGCGCATTGAGCACGGTAGCCGCCGCCCCGCTGTAGGGGTAGAGCCTGCCCTGCTCATCGGAAAAGGTAAGTACACCGAGACTGCGGAAAAACTCCTCCGCTGAGGGAGTACGTGAGATGACGTCCATTGCATCCACGGAGCCGTGGTAGTTGTCTGCCGAAAGATTCCTGTTGCCGAGATTGCATCTGCCGTTGCCGGTCGCAAGTATCTTCTTGCCGACTCGCGGCAGTCTTTCTGCTATGACTGTCTCCGCATCCGGAGCGGTCTGCTTTGAAAAGACGGCGGCAGCAAGCCCTGATGCGCCGCCGCCGATAATAAGTATATCTATCATTGTATCTCCTTGTCAAAGAGGATAAAAGTCCATGACCACGATCTCCGGTCTGTTCCACAGCCTTACCGGCAGGGGAGAAGCACCTATGCCGGAGGTTATGAACATCTCGCCGCCTTCATAGCTGAACCATCCCTTGTCGTAGTATTCACCGTCGCCGGTGACCTTCGGGAGCAGCTTCATATCTGATACATCAAGTATCGGACCGAGGAGCGGCAGTCTCGTCATACCGCCGTGAGTATCGGCGCAGAGCGTAAGATCGGCCCCGAAAGCTGAGAATGCCTTGTAGTTCGGGATATGCGCCATAAGGATGCTGAATGCCTCCGGGTCCTTTGTAAACGCAGTCGAGAGGTCGAAGCCAGGGCTGTAGTTCACGTTGTCTATACCCATGATCTGTATACGGTTGCCCTTGATATCGGCGGTCTCCGAACGGTAGCTCATGATCTTTACACGAGCCGACTTGAGAGCGAGCAGATAATCGCTGCCGGTATCATGATCGCCGGGAACGAAGTATACCGGATAGCCCTTTGCCGTAAGGTCTGATATAAGGCCTATTGGTATCTTTATCTGATCCCATTCGCTTTCTCTTGAGTACATATCGCCCAGCACAAAGATGACGTCCGGCTCAGCATTGTCGATGCGGGATTCTATGACGTCGTTGGATATGCCGTTCTCAGTTGCGTGCTGATCTGCGAGCACGACCGCACGGAACGGCTCCTTTATCTTGTCTGAGTGAACAGATGTGTGCTTTGTCCTGAGGGTATAGTTGCTGAACCACCACAGGCCGAAAAGCGCAGCTATGATGAATATCTTACGCAGCAGAGGATGCTTTTTCCTTGCAGTCCTGACCGGGCGGCGCTGCTGTGTACGTCTGTAACCATTGTAACCATAGGATGAAGCCATGATATGCCTCCTCTCGGTCGCTGTCAGGTGTTCTTGATATGTACGTCTGTCTGAGGAAAGGGAATCTCAATGCCCTCACGGTCAAATGCGGCTTTCACGCCCTCAATAAGATCATAGCGGGCAGTGTAGTAGTTTTCGTTTTTAGTCCATACAAGAGCATCGATGGTAACTGCACATTCGGTCTGTCCGCTCATGCGTACTACCGGTGCAGGAGAATCGAGCAGTATGGGACTGTTCTTGATGATATCGAGTATCACCTGCTTTGCCTTGTCTGCATCGGCAGAGAAGGCGATACTGAATGTCTGGTCTATGCGGCGCACCGAATCGGCGGTGAAGTTGATTATCTTCGACTCCGAGACCTTGCCGTTCGGGATATATACAGTCTTTCCGTCGAGAGTAACGATCTTTGTGTAAAGGATACCGATTGCCGATACCTTTCCGACGGTACCGTCAAGCTCAACGGTATCTCCCGAGGAGAAGGGCTTCGAGAAGAGGATTATGAAGCCTCCGCAGAGATTTGAAAGGCAGTTCTGGAGCGCAAGGCTGACAGCGAGGCCTGCTGCGCCGAGAACTGTGAGTATCGACGACATCGGCACCTTGAGCATCGAGAGCGCCATAATAAGCACTATGACATAGAGGGTGATCCTTATGAGTGAGACGAGGAAGCTTCTTGCACTGCCGTCGATCTTGGATCTTCCGATAGCCTTTGAAGCTATATGTGCGATCAGCTTTGATATGAGAAAACCGGCAGCGAGTATGATGAGTGCGGCGACTATAGACGGTGCAGCAGCCTTCAGATGCTCGGCGATGCCTGAGAGAATGCCTGAAGCACGGTCTACCTGATCCTGTATTGTCTGTGAAGCTGTCATATCGTCCCTCCTTTGTTTTTATACTTTAATTATATCAGAAATCTCCTTAAAGGTCAATATAAAAAGCTTAAACTGATACGGACTGATGCAAAAAAACGGAGACAGCGAACTGTCTCCGTTGATTCTTTATCACTTGAATACTGCAAGAAGGAATCCGGCAGCGATAGCTGAACCGATAACGCCTGCAACATTCGGGCCCATAGCGTGCATGAGAAGGAAGTTTGAAGGATTGGCCTTCTGACCCTCCATCTGTGATACACGGGCAGCCATAGGCACTGCGGATACACCGGCAGAACCGATAAGGGGATTTACCTTTCCGCCTGTGAGCTTGTACATCAGCTTGCCGACAAGAAGTCCGCCGATAGTAGAGAAGCAGAAAGCGGTAAGACCGAGAACAACGATCTTGATTGTCTCGAGTGAAAGGAAACGTGAAGCAACTGTTGTAGCGCCTACGGAGATTCCGAGGAATACAGTAACGATGTTCATAAGAGCATTCTGTACTGTATCGGAAAGTCTCTCAGTAACGCCGCACTCTCTCCAGAGGTTGCCGAGCATGAGGCAGCCGATGAGGGGAGCGGTTGAGGGGAGGAGAAGGATAACGAACATGGCAACGATGATCGGGAATACGATCTTCTCTGTCTTTGTTACGTTTCTATTCTGCTCCATCTTTACCTGTCGCTCCTTCTCGGTTGTGAGGAGCTTCATGATCGGGGGCTGGATCATCGGGATCAGAGCCATGTAGGAGTAGGCTGCGATAGCGATAGGTCCGAGGAGCTCAGGAGCGAGCTTTGTTGTGAGGAAGATGGCTGTCGGGCCGTCAGCACCGCCGATGATACCGATGGAAGCAGCCTGGTTTCCTGTGAATCCGAGGAGAACGGCACCGAAGAATGCGAGGAATACGCCCATCTGTGCAGCAGCTCCGAGGAGAAGGCTCTTGGGGTTTGCGATAAGGGGACCGAAGTCTGTCATAGCGCCTACGCCCATGAAGATAAGTGACGGATAGATACCGGCCTTAACACCGATATAGAGTATGTCGAGCAGTCCGCCGTGCGCCATTATAGCGCCGTAGCTGTGATAGTCCGGATGCTCCGGATTAAGGAAGTTGTCCCACAGGTCGATGTGGTAGAGGGCGTCTGAGGATTCCGGTCCGAAGTAGGAGAGGTTTACGAGCAGACAGCCGAAAGCGATGCCTACGAGCAGAAGCGGCTCGAACTTCTTTACGATACCGAGGTAGAGAAGAACACAGGCAATGATGATCATTATAAGGTTCTTCCAGCCTCCGTTTACAAAGAAGCTCTGAAAGCCTGAATCCGACCACAGGCGGTTCAGTGTTTCAAGAATATCCATGGTGCCCCTCCTTATGCGATGATGACCAGAGGTGCACCTGTGTCAACAACGGAGCCCTTGTCTACAACGACCTGAGCAACAGTGCCGTCCTTGGGGGCAACGATCTCGTTCTCCATCTTCATAGCCTCGAGGATAACGAGTATCTGACCGGACTTTACGGTATCGCCCTGCTTAACATCGACTCTGAGGATGTTACCGGGCATAGGAGCTGCAACGGTCTCGCCTGCGGCAAGATCAACGGGAGCAGCGGGAGCGGCAGGTGCGGGAGCTGCAGCGGCAGCAGGAGCAGCTGCGGGAGCCGGAGCTGCGGCAGGTGCAGGAGCAAGAGCCTCGTATTCGTCAAGGAGAACAGCCTTGCCGTGCTCGACCTCGACCTCGTATGTCTTTCCGTTAAGGGTAACTTTATACTTCATTAGTCTTCTACCTCCTTGATAGAAATAAAGTGGAGTTCATTGATAGGCTTCTGCATTGCATCTGCAACGATAGCCATGATCATGGCAGCTTCCTTGTCGGGAACGCTGTGGAGCTTGATCTTTCCGGCAGAACCGGGAGCCTTCTTTGCTTCTGCGGGAACGATGGTCAGGGGATTTGCCTCGACCTTCTTAGCGATAGCCTCTAGTGAAGCCTTCTGTTCTGCTTCGGCCTTGGCATCCTTGCCCTTGAAGTAAGAGCCTACTGCTGTGATAACGCACATCAGGATAACGAGGCCTACGAATACTACAGTGTATCCGAAGATGGCAGTTATAAAAGCATCACCTATGCTCAGCTTCTCACCGCTTGCAGAGACCTGTGAAAGAAATACAGGATTCATATATATCCTCCTTTATCAGTCCATAGCCTGAATGGTATATACAGCCTCGTTTTCCTCAGCTGCCTTGCGGGCTTCAAGGAACTTTACAGTCTGATCGGGATAGCAGATATAGCTCATGATGTCCTCCTCGCAGCGGCAGAGGTCTCCGAGAGCCTCCTTGGCAGCGGCGAAGTCCTCACCTGTGCGCTTCTGATCCTCGATACGGCAGTCAACGGGCTCGCTGTCTCCGAGCACCTTGTCAACGAGCTCCTGTGCGATAGGAGCGGGGGGATT
The DNA here is from genome assembly GCA_017620025.1 of Ruminococcus sp. GTDB lineage: Bacteria > Bacillota > Clostridia > Oscillospirales > Ruminococcaceae > Ruminococcus. The sequence continues at coordinate 39,616 of JAFZRF010000010.1, read as the reverse complement.
GCCGTACTCGCCCTTGATGTAATTCTTGATCTCCTTGGAGATGTTCTTGTATCTCTCGCCTACGAGCACATTGGTAACGGCCTGGTTGCCGACCATCTGTGAAAGGGGAGTAACCAGCGGAGGATATCCCATGTCAGCTCTTACCTTCGGGATCTCTGCGAGAGCGGCATCGAACTTGTCCATAGCCTTCATATCTGTAAGGTTGGCGATCATGTTGGAGAGCATACCGCCCGGTACCTTGTATACGAGTGCCTGAGCGTCCGTAGCAAGGCTCTTGGGGTTGAGCTGTCCGTTGTCGATGTACTTCTGCTTGATGGGCTTGAAGTAATCGTTGACCTTATTTATAACATCCTCGTCAAGACCTGAGTCTATGCCGTACTGCTGGAGAGCGTAGAACATAGTCTCGGTAGCGGGCTGTGAGGTACCGCCGGAGAAGCATGAGGTAGCTGTATCGATAACATCGATACCGGACTCGATAGCCTTTGTGAGGGTCATGTAAGCCATGCCGGTGGTGCAGTGTGTGTGGAGGATAAGAGTCATATCGCCGATAGCGTCCTTGATGCCCTTGATGAGGTGCTCAGCCTCGTAGGGGCTCATGGTTCCTGCCATATCCTTGAGGCAGATAGTATCGAAGCCCATGGTCTTGAGCTCCTTGCACATCTCGATGTACTTGTCAACTGTATGTACAGGGCTTTGTGTGTAGGAGATACAACCGGAAGCGATAGTCCTCTCGTTTGCGAACTTCTTTACAGAATTGAGAGCAGTCTCGATATTTCTGAAGTCATTCAGAGCATCGAAGATACGGATAACATCGATACCGTTCTTTATAGAGAGCTCAATAAACTTTTCAACTACATCATCATGGTAGTGCTTGTAGCCGAGAAGATTCTGACCTCTCAGGAGCATCTGGAGCCTTGTGTTGGGAAGGTTCTTTCTGAGGCCTCTGAGTCTCTCCCAGGGATCCTCGTTAAGGTAACGGAGACAGGAATCGAATGTAGCTCCGCCCCAGCACTCTACGGAATAGTAGCCTGCCTTGTCCATATCTGCGAGGATACCCTCGTAGTCTGCATACGGCAGTCGTGTCGCCATCAGTGACTGATTTGCGTCACGAAGGATGGTCTCTGTAAGCTGTACTTTTTTCATGTACGCTCCTCCTTGTGTATATTTTGGATCTGCACCAGGCAGACCGGTCATGTGCTTTTCTCAGTCATTTACCCTCATCCGCATATATCCGGGAGATAAGCGGCAAATGACCGAAAAAAACTCCAATCAAATCTTATTATAACACAGTCGCCCGGAAATTTCTACCCTTTTTGAAAAAGATTTTTGTTTTTATTATATCAGCCCGGGCGGATGACACATTATGAAATGCGGCAGCACATACAGTCAATACGCAGGCCGCCTGCTGCCTCTGCCCGACAGAAAAAAGGGTGTGATAACGTCATGTTATCACACCCCCATTGGTGCTTTATTACTTTACAATAGCCTCTGACCAGTATTCCTGATCGTAGATATCGGTGAAGCAGTACATAAGTCTTACCTCGCCGTCGCCTACGTCTGAGTTGCTAATCTCCATCTTGCTGCCTACAATGAGGGTATCACCGAGGAAGTAGCTGTCCTGATAGTTGCCGTCGTAGGTGTAGTAATCGCATACGAAGTCGATCTTGTCGCCCTCCTTGATCTCTGTCATCTCCTTGGCGATGGTATCTGTATCGCCGGAGAGCTCATAGTCGGGAGTAGCGCCTGCAATGTAGCCGTTGGGATTGTCCGTATCGAATACGATGTCGAGCTTTACACGCTCGCCGTTGAGGAGAGCAGGAACGTATCCTGAGATAGTCCACTTGTCATCAGCCTCTGTTGTATCGGTATGGTAGTAAGCAACGGTCTGGCCGTTGATAGCGAGCCAGTTGCGGTCTGTATCGGCAATGAGGTTTCCGTCATCGTCGAAGGTGTAGATATTGTCGAGACCGAGGTCGATATATCCTGTGCCGTCATCGTAGAACATATTCAGGTCGAGGGAGTGTACCAGTGACCACTGATTCTCGGGCAGTGTCATCTTGTACTGGTCTCCGTCCTTTGTCCATACGAGCTTGGAGGCATCGAAGTAGTTCATAGCGAGGTAATCCGCAGCACTGCTCTGTGATATGGAGCTCTCGTCCATGAATGAGGTATTTGAGCTGTCAAGGCCTGCGATGGAACGTCCGCTTACGCCTCCGCCGAGGAAGGCGCCGAGCAGTGAGCCGATCATATCAGCGCTGCCTGAGGAGCTTGAAGAGCCGGAGCCGCCGAGATTGAAGAGCGAGCCGAGAGCGGAGCCTGTGCCGCCTGCTGCGATCTGACCGCTGGTCTCGAGCTTTGCGAACTGACGGATGCACTTGCTGTATTCGCTGTCCATGCCGATCTGGCTGTAGGTATTGCAGGCAGAGTCAACGTAGGAAGCTCTCTTGTACGGGAAATATATGGAAACACCGTAAGCGTTCGTCATATTTGTGGATGTACGGTTGTACTTAACAGCGTCCTTGATGGCCTTGGAAAGCTCATAGCCCTCCTGGGTAGCAGTATTCTCTGCAAGGTTTACAAGGTCTACCTGATCTATACGTGTGCTCTCAGCGAACTCACGGGTAGCATAACGTGCATCGGAGATGGACTGATAGTCGTTTGCGGCGATCTTGCTGCTGACTGACTTTGCCCATGCATTGAGCTTTGAGGGAACTGTGTTTGCGAACTCAGCAAGGTCGATGACGGAAAGTGTTGTCTTCTGGCCTCTGCACTGTGTAGCGCAGGTAGCAACGAAGTCGTCAACGATGTTCTTGCCGATCTCGGTTGTAGGCATTGAGGTGTTGCTGCCGAGCTTGGTGAGCCAGTTGGTGTAGTACCAGCCGACACCGGGCTCTGTCTCCTCGGATGCGATGAGGTAGTCAGCGTAGTCATCGAGCATGAGAGCTGTCTCAGCGGTAGCCATAAGGCAGGCATCGAAGCCGATGAAATCAAACTTCACGCCGCCGGCCTTGAGAGCCTTGCTCACATTTGCAAGATTCATTGATCCGCTTGCCTTGTTCTTCTCGTCGTAGCCGTATCCGCTTACAGATCCGCCGCCGTGATCCCAGAGGATGAGCTCGTTTCTGTTAGCAGGGAAGTTCTTTGCACAGTACTTTATGAAAGTGGAGAGGTTGTCCGGGTTGGTCATAGCGCCGTTGCCCATATCAGCCTCGAGCTGCTTGAGCTGACCGCCCTTTATCTGGTAGATCTGGTTCTTCTGATTGCTGATGCCCTGGATCTTCCACTGTGAGCAGCCGCCTGTGTATACGATGATATTTACGTTATCGCCGTATTTTGCAGAAGCCATTTCCTGCATATCCGATGATGCCATGCCGTACTTTGACTCAAGGTCAGTACCGCACATATATACCATCAGAGTAACTGTATCCTGATTGTTGCCGATGATGTTTGTTCTCTTTGCACGTGAGCCGGAAGCTACGGAGTTGTTTACTGCAACGTCGCTGCTTGCGGTATAGCCGCCTGTGCTGGTATCACCTGTGCTGAAGTCAAAGCCTGCCGGAGCAGAGCCTGTATCCATTCCGCCGAGGAGTGCGCCGAGTATGTCTCCGGCACCGCCGCTGCTGCTTGAACTGCTTGAGCTGCTGCCGCCGCCGAGAAGGCCGCCGAGCAGGTCGCCCATTCCACCTGAACCGCTGTTTCCTGTGCTGCCTGAGCCGCCGCCGAGGAGCTTGGGCAGTAAGATGAAGGCGAGGATCAGGAGGAGGGAGCCTCCGCCGATACCGCCGGCACGTTTCATTCCGCCGCCGCCGGATGGCTTTCGGTTCTCATAGTCCTTTGAGCCGACTTTGCCTGTACCGAGTCCTTCGCCGCGTCTGCGTGCGCCGCTTCCGCCGGAAGTGACGTTCTTTTCCCTTCCACGGGGTCTGTTCTGTTTCGGATCCATAATAACCTCCATATAGTAAAGATTTCTCAAGTAATAATACAACTTTACAAATTACATTTTACACGATACGTTTTGATTTGTCAAGAAAATATGTAATAATGTTTCCATATTGTATCCGCAGTGTAGCCGGCTGAGATAATGTTCATATATTATATGTTGCATTTCGAGACAGTATATGGTATAATGTATTACAGATATTTTTTATAAGGGAGGTCATAGTAAATGAACGTGAACGATTTTATACGTATGGAATGCAGCAGCTGCGGAGCTGAGATCTATGCGGCGAAAGGACTTGCATACTGGTATTGCGGCCACTGCGGAGAGCAGCTCAAGGTAACGCCGCCGGCCAAAAAGAAGCCTGTGGTCATCAAGCTGAAGAAGCGTACTGCTCCGGCAGAGGGAACACCGGTCAGGGCTGAACAGGGTGTGAAGGCTCCCGAAGCAGCTGCGGTTCAGAAACCCGAGACTCCGAAGGCACCTGCGCCCGTACAGTCAACTCCCAAGGCACCGGCAGCCCCGGCACCCGTACAGGCAGCACCCAAGGCTCCCGTAAGCGCCCCGGCCCCCGTACAGGAAGCCCCCAAGGCACCTGCAGCAACACCTGCCCCCGTACAGGAAGCTCCGAAGGCTCCCGTAAGCGCCCCGGCACCCGTACAGGAAGCACCCAAGGCACCCGTAAGCGCTCCGGCACCCGTACAGGCAGCCCCGAAGGCACCCGTAAGCGCACCGGCACCCGTACAGGAAGCCCCCAAGGCTCCCGTAAGCGCACCGGCACCTGTACAGGCAGCTCCCAAGGCACCCGTAAGCGCACCGACACCTGTACAGGAAGCTTCAAAGGCTCCCGTAAGCGAACCGGCGCCCGCACAGGCAGCCCCGAAGGCACCCGTAAGCGCCTCGGCACCCGCACAGGAAGCACCCAAGGCTCCCGAGACAGCTCCCGCCGCTGAGACTGCGGAGGAGAAGAAGCCGGATGTTCCGGAGTTTGAGATGGATCTTATCACACTCAAGAAGTACCACGGCAGCGCTCTTGACCTTGAGCTCCCTTCCAGCATCAGAAAGATAGGTGCAGGCGCATTCAAGGGCAACACACAGCTCCGTTCAATAGTTATACCCGACAGCGTAATGGATATTGCAAGATCGGCATTCGAGGACTGTACCGAGCTCAAGTCGGTAACTCTCCCCGGAAGCCTTACCAAGATAGACTACAAGACATTCAATAACTGCAAGAACCTCAAGAGCCTTACCGTACCCGGAACAGTAGTTGAGATCGCATTCGGCTCACTGCACTGCGGACTTGAGGAGATCATACTCGATAACCCCAAGACTTCGTGGGATGTCGGCACAGCTGATTCCGAGCCTGCCTTCAACGTAGACCGCAGGGGCGACGGAAACGGCGTATCCAGGATCATCTTCAGAGGCACCGAGTACAATGCAGCAGATGTATTCAGATTCGGCTCCATGGAGGCTTACTTCCGCTCACAGGGTCTCTGCCCGAGATGCGGCGGACAGTACAATTTACTCAAGAGATGCAGGAACTGCAACTGGAAGAAGGAGCAGTAAGCATATTCCTGATATAGGAAAGAGGGGATAATATGCCTTTTGTAAAGGCGAAATGTACACAATGCGGAGAGATACTTACGATAGATGACGAGGCTCCCACCTGGAGATGCCGTTACTGCGGCTCGACGTTCAGTACGGAGGAAGCAGTGAACAGCTTCAACGGGGCTTCGAGTGAATTCGTCATCAGGAACGGCATCCTCAGGAGCTACAGGGGAAGCTCAACTGAGGTCGTTATACCCGATGCAGTGACCACGATAGGCGATCATGCCTTCGAGAACCATTCCGAGATAACCTATGTATTCATGCCGGAGAGCGTGAATGCGATAGGCAATTATGCCTTTCTCGGCTGTACCGGTCTCACACGTATCTATATCCCGCGCATAGGCTATTCAGACAACGGCACGATAACCGGTCTGGCCGATTATATCGCCTCCAAGCTGAAGATATACTTCTGCATCGGCAAGGGCGCATTCGGCGGCTGCACCGGTCTCAATGCCGTTGAGATAAACACAAAGGCGGAGAAGGACAAGGAAAGGTATATCAATATCCACCCTACTGCATTCTCCGGCTGCACGAACCTGACCTCCGTCAGCATAGGCTACAGCATATCAAAGCTGCTTGACGGCGTCTTTGACAGCTGCGACGATACCACGGTCTTTGACTGGGCATATCTCCACCTCTTCCCGAACTGCGCACAGGTAGTGCGTGAGCGGGCAAGAACAGGAAGATGTATCTACTGCGGCGGCAAGATGGGCGGTCTGTTCACAAAGAAATGCAAGGACTGCGGAAGGCAGAGAAGAGTCTGAAACGCAGATACCGGAAGGAGAACCCATGAAATACACACAGGGACAATACATCATCAGGGCTAAAGAGGCTATAGCACGCAATATCTACAGTTTCACGATAGCCTGTCCGGAGGTTGCGGCAGCTGCCGTGCCCGGACAGTTCGTCCATATCAGAGCAAACGGCTTCACGCTCCGCAGACCTATAAGCATCTGCTGCATAGACCGTGAGCAGGGCACTCTGAGGATAGTTTTCGAGATAAGAGGTCAGGGAACGGAGGAGATAGCACGTCTCAACAAGGGCGACCTTATTGATATGCTCGCTCCCCTCGGACACGGCTTCACCATTGATGAAAGCTTCAGAAAGGTCGTGCTCGTCGGCGGAGGAATCGGAACACCTCCCATGCTCCCTCTTGCAAAGATCTACGGCGAAAAGGCAGTTATGATATCCGGTTTCCGCAATGCCCAGGCAGTTATCCTTCAGGATGACTTCCGTGCAACAGGTGCCGAGGCTGTACTCTGCACTGACGACGGCTCTGCCGGCATCCACGGCTTTGTTACACAGCCTCTGAAGGAGCTTGCTGCACAGGGCGGAATCGACGCAGTATATGCCTGCGGCCCCATGCCTATGCTCAAGGGCATCGCAGCTATCTGCGGTGAGAATGATATATACTGTGAGATCTCCCTTGAGGAGAGAATGGCCTGCGGTATCGGAGCCTGTCTCGGCTGTGCCTGCCGCACAAAGCGCAACGATGAGGAGTACTTCGCCCATGTCTGCAAGGACGGCCCTGTATTCCGTGCTGAGGAGGTGATCTGGTAATGGCTGATCTTTCAGTAAATGTATGCGGAGTCGGCTTCAAGAACCCGATCATCCCGGCATCAGGTGTATTCGGCTACGGTAGGGAGTACGAGGAGCTCTTCCCGCTCGATAAGCTCGGCGGTATAGCCACAAAGGGAACTACCCTGCACAGACGCACCGGCAATATAGCCCCCCGTATCGCAGAGACTCCTGCGGGTATGCTCAATTCCGTAGGTCTCCAGAATCCCGGCATCGATCACTTCATCGAGTCCGAGCTGCCCTACCTTCTCACAAAGGATACGGTCATCCTCGCAAACATCGCCGGTTCAACTCCCGAGGAGTGCGCCGAGGTAGCTGCAAAGCTCGAGGATACCGATGTACATATGATAGAGCTGAATATCTCCTGTCCTAACGTTAAGCAGGGCGGAGCAGCATTCGGCACAGACTGCACAATGGCAGCTGAGGTTACACGCAGAGTGCGTGAAGCGACCTCAAAGAATCTCGTCGTAAAGCTCTCCCCGAATGTCACCAGCATCACGGAGATAGCCAAGTCCGTTGAGGCGGCCGGAGCAGACGCAGTCTCCCTTATAAATACGCTTCTCGGTATGCGTATCGATATCAACACCGGACGCCCGGTGCTCCACAATAACGTAGGCGGACTCAGCGGCCCTGCGGTGTTCCCGGTAGCTGTCCGCATGGTATGGCAGGTCGCCAACGCCGTAAATATACCCGTTATCGGCATGGGCGGAGTATCCTCCGGCCGTGACGCCATAGAGCTTATGATGGCAGGTGCTTCGGCAGTACAGGTCGGAGCAGCCATATTCACCGATCCCTTTGCACCTGTACGGATCGTTGAGGAGATGAATGAATTCCTTGACAGCAAGGGAATAGCTTCCGTCCGTGACATCATCGGCACAGTTAAGCCGTGGTGACGCAGCGGCATATGAAAAAGATTCCGACAGCGGCGTTTCTGCTCAGTGCAGCGCTGCTGTCGTCCTGTAACAGCAATTATGCTGCACCGGACATACTATAAGTAAAGGCATGATCAGATGATAATAATGTCAGTTGATTTCGGAGACGCACGAACAGGTATCGCAGTCTGCGGAAAGAGCGAGCTTATGGCTTCGCCGGTCTGCGTCATCTCCGAAAAGGATTTTGAAAAATGTATCGAAAAAACAGCCGCCCTTGCAAAAGAGCAGAGGGCGGAGGAAATAGTTGTCGGCTATCCGAAGAATATGAACGGCACTGTCGGAGAGCGCTGTGAGAAATGCACTCTCTTTGCCGAAAAGCTCGGAGAGCTGACAGGTATACCGGTGAAGCTCTGGGATGAGCGCAATACGACGGTATCCGCACACAGCTACCTCAACACCACGAATACCCGCGGAAAGAAGCGCAAGGCAGTGGTGGACGCAGTCGCAGCGGTCATAATACTCGAGAGCTATCTCGGCTACCGCAGAAACTCAGGCCTTACCTGAAAACGGCGGCGAGGTCGTCAATAAGACTTTCGGCAGCCTTAAGAGTGCGGCCTGCATTCTTTCTTATACTGTTTTTTCTCATAGGTCCGGCGGAGGAGAATACATAGCAGGCAAGCCCTGCCGCAGCTCCAACAGCCGCTCCCTTGATTATAGCATTTTTATCCATAGGTCACTCCGGAATAATTATTTGTCCACAGGGACACAGTTATTCTCTGCCGCACGTAAGAGATTATACCTGCCGGCAGGCAGTTCCGGAGAAACAAAGGAGTTATGATGAAAGTACTCAACATTGTCCTTGTAGAACCACAGATACCGCAGAATACAGGGAATATCTCCCGTACCTGCGCAGTCACCGGAGCAAGGCTCCATCTTGTGAAGCCACTCGGCTTCGAGGTCAGCGACAGGTATCTGAAACGGGCGGGGCTCGACTACTGGGACAAGCTCGACATAACATATTATGACGGAATGGAGGATTTCTTCCGGCGCAATCCCGACGGAAGATTCTTCTATTTCACAACAAAAGGGCGTCACGTACACAGCGATGTGGAGTACCCTGACAACAGCTATCTTGTATTCGGCAGAGAGGATGCAGGGCTTCCGGAATCCCTTCTCTACGAAAATCCGGAGAGCTGCGTAAGGATACCCATGCGGCCGGAGCTCAGAAGTCTGAATCTCTCAAACTCCGTAGCGATAGGCGTGTACGAGGTGCTGCGCCAGTGGGACTATCCCGAGCTCTCCACAGAGGGCAGGCTCAGGGACTACACATGGCAGGAATGAAACCAAGGAGGAAAAGAAATGTCCAAGATTGCAATACTCACCGACAGCGGCTGTGATCTGCCGAAGGAGACGATAGAGGAGCTCGGTATAAAGGTGCTCCCTTTCGAGATCACATTTGATGGCGAGACCTTCCGGGAGATCTTCGACAAGTCAACACAGGAATTCTACGAAATGATGGCGAAGTGTCCGGATGTCCCGAAGCACTCACAGATATCGCCTCTCCGTTTCGAGGAGGCATACAAGGAGCTTGCTGAGAGCGGAGTAACGGATATCATCTGTGTAACCATCAACTCAAAGGGCTCAGGTACGTTCAATAATTCTCTTATAGCTAAGGAAGACTTCTACGATAACAATCCTGACTTTAAAGACAAGGTAAGGATATTCAATGTTGACTCGAAATGCTATTCGATTTTCTACGGATATCCGATAACTGAGGCTGTAAAGAAGATACGCAGAGGCGCATCGGCAGAGGAGGTTACCGCCTATCTGGAGGACTGGTTCGATGTATGCGGTATCTATGCCGTACCGTACAATCTGAAGTATGCCAAGAAATCCGGACGTATCTCAGCTGCCGCCGCATTTGCCGGTGAGATGCTCGGACTCAAGCCTGTAATACTCTTTGCAGACGGTACAACTGAAACGGTTGAGAAGATCAGAGGCGAGAAGAATATCGTGCCGAAGCTCGTAGAGCTGGCCGAAAAAAATATGACTCCTCAGACCCCGTATGTTATGCTCCACGGCAGAGATTCTTCAGTGGCAATAGAAGTTGAGAAGGAGCTTGTGAAGAGGACCGGCCGCAAGGCAGAGATGTACGGTTCTATCGGAGGTGTAGTATCCTCCAATATCGGTCCGGACGTTGTCGGCATCATAATAAGAAGGAAAAACAAGTGATATGTAAAGGGACTGCCGGAGCAGTCCCTTTCTGCATTACTGCATCTTATAGGAATTGATCATCTTCTGAACCATACGTCCGCCGATGGAACCGGCCTCTCTTGAAGTGAGGTCGCCGTTGTAGCCCTGGCTGAGATCAACACCGAGCTCGCTTGCGGACTCCATCTTGAATCTGTTGAGAGCATCTCTGCCCTTCTGTGTCATAACGCCCTTGTTTGAAGAACCTGAATTACCGTTGCTCATAATAATTATCTCCTTAGAAAAGAATGTTTTGATGCCGTGACTATAGTATGTCTGCATCACTCTGTATTATCAGAGGAAATAATTGAAAACTGCTCAAGAGGTAAGATGCAGTTTTGAGGTGGTGAGTTTATTATACATCATTGTAAATCAGATTTACAGAAATATTGTATTTTCCGTTTGCTGTATACAGAAAAAAGGCTGTACAACTTAGAAGTACAGCCTTTTTTCGGTATTAATTGAAATACTTGAGTCCTGCAGAATCTACGGGGAGATCGGAAGCTCTGATAAGACCTGCATCTATCTTCTGGATAGCAATAGCGTCTTCACCAGTGATGCCCTTGCCGGGATCAACAACATCAGCATTAGCTAAACCCTGATCGGTCAGAGCGTATTTTGTCTGATTGCAGATGTACTGGAGAGTTGCCACTGCATCGGCAACGGTTACCTTGTTATCCTCGTTTGCGTCGCCCCACAGTATCGCCTCTGGAAGCTCTTTGCTTGTTGTCGGCTCTGTTTCAGTACTCCAGTCATAACCATGGAAATAAAGAGTAGGTGCTACATCCTGCAAGTAGAAAGTCATCCAGGCAAGCGAAGCGTTCCACTGAACGGCAGCACCGTTTACAGAGAATGCCGCAGTATTGTCGGCGTAGCATTTCTGACCTGCAATACCGGCTTCCTTATATCCCAGACAGGATGAGTAATCATCACTTAAATAGGATGCAGGACCGCCGGAGAGAACGCCGGAAGGAGCCAGCGGGAAGTCAGGGTTTACTTCGTGCGCCCAGAACTTGTGGTGAGGGTACCGGAGAGCAACATCACCGTAGCCGGATACGTAAGAGAAGTCATTTCCGTTGCGTCCGAAGATGTAGTCCATAGCTACAGAAGCGCCGTCGATATACCTGGTTTTCCCTGATGCATCGAAAGCGTAGGCCATTACTATAGCGTTGTTTACAACATAAGAGTTTGAGCCGTATTCATAGCCTAACAAATGGTGGCAGTCGAAAATGGTATAGAAAGAGACGTTAGTATAGGGGATGCCCATGCCCTGCTTGTTTTCTGTCTTAATGAAGCTATCTGCTGCCTTGATGATATTATCAGCTATCGTCTGGCGATCAGTCTCTGAAACATATCCTTCAGTGTTGAGGTAGAGAGAAAGGGTGCCATAGCCTGCTGTACAGCCCCCGTTGAAGGAACACAATGAATTATAGTTCTCACCTGTGCTGAGATTGGCGGTCAGGCTGAGAGCCTTGTCCATTCCGGTAGTGTCGTTGGGATTGCTGTATTCCATGAGCTTTGTATAATACTCTTCCTTGCCTGTTGTGGCATAAAGCTCACAGAGCGCCCAGTAGTAGTCATCGACTGCGAATTCATCACCGTAGGCTTCTGCACCAACAGCCTGATCTATAGGAGCGAAATAGACATCATCGCCTTCTGTGTATGAACTGTAGGTATAACCCTGTCTCTTTGAAGAACCTTCCTTGATATTCCAATCGCTTTTGAGCTTCTCTATAGCAGCGAGCGAAGTTTCAGCGTTCTCGAGACACCTTGCCGCATACTCCGGATCAAAGTCCTTCCAGAGACGGGATGCCTGTGCGGCGCAGGCGATCATATTGAATGTAGCTGCATACGTCGGAGGCTTTACTATACGTGTGATATTTTCGATATCATATCCCTCATACTTCCAGGCGTGGACAGCAAGGCCTGTCGGTATGTGATCCTGCATCTTGTGGTATACCATTCCGGCATTCTTGCCGAAGTAAGGATCCTCCGGCTTGACGATCATATCGAACATCCAGTCGAGCTCATACCTTGCTTCATCAAGAACATCGGGAACGTCGTCTTCATTCTCAGGAATGAAAACAGTCTTGCCGTCTGTCCATTTACCATCTGTGCCGAGCTTATTTGACATTTCGTACATATTCTGTAGAGTCCATACAGCACTGCTGCCGTTGATCACGCTCTTGCAGTGATTGCCGGCATCGTACCAGCCGCCTGTTGCGGTTACGGAATACTCCTTTTCGCCGTCGAAATCATTAGTGTAGCACTTGACCCAATTCGGCTGTACATAGCCTGTATCCGGGTTATGACCGTATTCGTCATGAGAAAGTGAAGCCTTATCGCCGGACGAGATATACTTTGATTTTACCGCACATCCTGAGCGGTTCTGATAGAAGTAGTTGAGAGAATCCCTCAGAAGTCCGTCATATACTGTGTTGGCGATATTGAAGGGGTGCGATTTGTTCATCTGGTAGGAAACGCCTGTCTTCCAGTTTGTCCACATGATCTTGCTGTCCTCGACAGTGGTATCGAAAGCGCCTTCAATATTGCCGGATCTTGTGCCGCTTACACCGACAGTGTCATCGACAACGATGTAGTAATCTGCGCCGCCGGTCTTGAATTCGGTGAAATCAAGCAACTGAACATATTTACCGGAATCCTTGTACATTCTCCGGCATTCATCCCTGTATGAGCCTTCTCGATCCTCAGGTGTACCGGATTCAAAATCGTCCTTGATGACCTTGCAAGCCTTATTGGTGTAGACTTCCTCACCTGATGAATCATAAATGTGGAAGGTAAGGGGTTCGGAGGCATCTGTAACGTAAGACGCTACCTTAGCGAGGTACTCATAGTAGCCTATCTGATTCAGACGAACGTTTGACTGCGGTCTGATAATACCTGACTCCTGTGTATTGTCGAAGTCGAACTCACTGCCTGACTCGTCGATGAGTGACAGGTTATCGAATGTGATAGTGGAGCCAGCAGGCATACCAGTATCATTGTTGTTGTATTTACCGTTGTTGTTTGCATACTGGAATGACCACTCAACAAATTCGTCTTCTACGTTTTCCGCAGTAAATGAGGTTTCAAGATTCAGTGTCTCACCAGCAGAGAACTGATGGGGCTTCCACTCGCCGTCGCCGAGATCATGCCAGTAATCGACAGTGTCGGAGTAGTTGCCGATCCTTGAGTAGACGTAACCGGCGTCAGATGCTGTGATCTCTGCCTTCACGGTGTATCTGTGTCCCTCGGCAAGCCTGAGGCCTCTGTAGCGGAACTGCAGATCACTGCGGGAATTCGGACCGTCCGGATTGCTGATGTAAATTTCATACTTACCGCTGTCATTGAACCTGCAGTACTGGTATGCAGGGGCAGTCGTGCAAATTTGCCAGGGAAGACAGGTACCGTCCTCAAAATCAGTCTGCCCGAGCAGCTGTCCGGCATCTGCTTTTACTGGAACTGCAAATACCGAAGCGTAAGCAGAGAGCAGGACTGCCGCTGTCAGGCTTCCGGTGATGGCTTTGAGTTTCTTGTTCATGTTAATTCCCTCCCTTATATGTTTGAAAGATATTATATGGACGCAATGTCAGTGCAGACATGGCGCATTGTCCGTAATAACGGTAAGAAATATGATACCGTTGCTTTGTTTCTTTGATACTATTATACCACAGATTGTTCTGAGTGTAAATGTATAATACCGCTGATCTTTGATTTAGCATCAGGCTGCTCGTCTTTATGCTTATGAGAGACTGTTACTCGTTCAATTCCTGCTGAGGTTCAGATAAGTGGTTTAAGGATATGCAGGATTCAGATTCCATGTTCTACGTATGTGAAAAGCTTACATCGGTAAAGATACCGGATTCAGTATGGCACATAAATTCATATGCTTTCTATGATTCCGGCAATCTCTGAAAGACTGCTGCAGCGATGGCATTGTTTCGTATTACTACAGGAAATATTTGAAAACTGCTCAGAAGGTAAGATGCAGTTTTGAATGGGTAAGTTGCATTTTCAGGTATGTCAGTTGCATTGACAGCGGATCATCTCTGTGTTATCATTAATATATAGCCGGGACGGGCTGAGGCTTCTTAAATACAGGAGCCTGACGATCGATGATTATGAAGGGATGAGTAATAATGGAAGAGAAAAAGAAAAGATCAAAGCTGCCTCTTGCAGTCATAGCGGGAGCTTTGGTGATTGCAATTGCGGGAGGTGCGCTGAAGGGTGCTTCCGTTGCTGCAAGGAAGAATGCTCTGAACACTATGGCCGGGCTGACAGAAGAACGTGTAGAGCTGATAGAAAACTTCTTCACAGAAGGCAAAAAAACGCTGACTCTGTATGCCGAGGCCCCCGAGATAAAGGCGTTGCTGGAAGATCCGGATAATGACAAGGCTGTCGTGGAGGCGCAGGAATTCACAGAGTATTACTCAGAGCATATAGATGACCTTGAGGGTATATATGCGAGTGAACTCAGTACCCATGTGCTTACACATACTAACAAACAGGTCGTCGGCATGATAACAAGAGCTGATACTAATAACCAGAAAAAACTTATGGAAGCAATGCTGGATTCTGAAGACGGATTATACAATTGCGGAATAATCATGTCACCCGCTTCGGGCAGAAATATAGTTTCAATGTATAAGATCATTCCCGGCGATGATGACGGCTATATCGGATTTGCAGGCCTCGGACTGATAGCTGATTCACTTCTCAGCAATGATATCCCTTCAATGAAGGGGATAAAGAGTGCATCCTATAAGATAATCAATGTCAATAACAGGAAGTATATCTTCGGCGGTGATTCTGATGCAGCCGGCAATGACATTACAAATGACAGTTTACTTTCTCTTTGCAGCGAGCTCAGCGGGACTGATGCACCTGCTAAGGGAAACATTGAGTATAAAGACGAAAACGGCAGCTATATAGCAGCGTACTCATATATGCCCGAGTGCGGTACATTGGTAATGCTTGAGGGAAAATCAAGATAATCTCAGTAACACAAAAGAACAGCACCCTTGCTGGAAAAGCAGGGGTGCTGTTCTGTATATACGATGATATGTTACTGATGCGATGCACTTGCGGACATACGCTGCCGGGATCAATAATCCCTTCCGCCGGAAGCGTATTCGTTCATGCAGATATCGATTACCTCTCTCGGAGGCTGGATCAGGCTATTCTCGAAATGGCATTTCCACTGCACATCCATACTGATCTCGCCGTTCTGTAATCCGTCGATACTGTCGCCGTTCTTGATCGGGCAGTCATTGGCAAGGATATATGAAAGCATATTGTAGGCATGGTTTACCACTTCATTCGGGTCAAGTCCGTGGAAATGGTATTGCAGATCGGGCATAAACAGCGTTTTCATACCAAGACTGTCCACCAACATGTCTTCCGATCCTTCAATGCGGAAATAACGTACATTTACCGCAAACATCAGGAATCTGTCCTCAGGAGCAAGATTATGATGACGTATTTTGTCCGCCGGCATCATCTTGCCGGATATCGGGAAATACACCGCTTCACAGGACGGGAACAGCTCAACAAGCGCCTCAAGATAGTTCATAAGCAGATCGGAACGATCGGTATGGCTGAGTGAAGCAGAAAACATATCCGTAGCAATGACCTGATATCTGCATTCGGACAATATCTGTTCATGATCCGGACAATCCCACATCTGACTTCTTGTAAATGCATCGATATTCTCAGGCTTGCTTTCGCAGCATGACGTTATCATCAGAAACGGTGAAACCTTCTTGTCCTGTAAATCTGCATGATAATCAGCCGCCGCAAATCCGATGCACTCCTTCTCGCTGCTGAAATTCTCAACAGCGCCGAGATGCTTTTGCAGGACGGACAGTACAGTGCTGTCATCAGGCCTCGGGCATTTTTCCTTCATTAACAGCAGCATGGGGAATACTAATCCGTGTATCGGCTCTTCACTCAGGTCCTGCTGAAATACTTCATCCATGATCATTACCTCTTTTCTGTATAATTATGGTTTCGCAGATCTCTGATCTGCGTATCTGTAAGGTCATAAGAAATGTATAATGAATGCTGTGCATTAATTCAGTCTATCAAAAAACTTAGTTTTATCAGGGGACGCCTTCACTTGCAAGGCGTCCCCTCTTCCAAAACAGTCCCCCGGACTGTTTTGGAATTCACCCCTTGCGAAGCGCTTGGCGGTTGTGTGCGGGACGTTGTCCCACACCCTGCCAGAGGCGCTGCCTCTGGACTCCGCTAAAGGGGCGCAGCCCCTTTAGAATCCCAAACTGATTGATATGGTGCTTTTGACAAGCTGTAAAGAATATTCGTGCATTCATTATATCATATCCGTGCCGGAAAAGTAAAGTGAAAAGTGTACAGGCTTCAATAAACAAGCATAAAGTCTGAAGTATTGGCGTGATTCCGATGTCGTGTCTTTTTTCTTACGCAGGAACTCAAGCGTTAGCAGAACAGGGGAGTGGCATGATCAGACACCGAAAATCTCTTCAGCACACCGTGAACAAAAAGCATACTCTTCTTTTGTGCTGCGGTACAGACAGACTGGTTCGTTATAACCGATCATTTCGCCGCATTTCTTACAGCGTACAATAATGTCGTCAAGCTTTATACCCTGTTTATTGTTACAGGAAAGCTCATCAAGACCGGTAAGATACAGATCGCCGTATTTATCGTGAAATGGTACATTCTTTCGGAGCAGTGCCGGCATATTCTTTTCCTTTCTCACTGATGTGTATCGCATTCATATAATCTTCTCAAGTATAAGCTTGATGTGGGTGTGTTCAGTAAGCTCAAAGCCGAGATCCTTCCGTATCTGCCATGAAGTATAGGGGAGGGTGAACGCATCGCTGAATACAAGCCTGTATGTATCGGGTATTCTTTTCAAAAGGTCCTCTGTGAAGATCGGGAAGTAGTTTTCATGCACTTCTCTGTCCCAGTTCTGGGTATACTTGTATTTCAGCAGGAAATGGACGAGCTGCCGCTGATTCTCTGTTTTGCCCCAGACATCTTCAAAGCTCTCCAGCCATTCGGCATAGCTGCTGTTCCTGATGGCTTCGAGCTGTTCTTTTCTTGCCGGGATATTCTCTGCCTGCGGGAACATCATATCTCGTATGGTAACATATCTGAAGCCGCTTCCGAATACTCTGTCCCAGAAAATATCTATGTCCTTTTCACTGCCGTAGGAATATACTTCGTGTATCGTACTTGAAATGTTGATAAGACTCTCCTCAAACGGGATATCTATCTTGCTCCAGTCGTCATAGAACCGTGCGCCCGATACATTTTCACGAGCCGCTGCTATCATCTCGGGACTTATGTCATAGCCTATATACTCATAGTTCGGGAACATGGGCTTCATAGCCTTGATAAGCTCTCCGTTGGCACAGCCGAAATCAAGTATATATCTGAACGGCTCGAAAACCTTGTCAATGAAAAACATCTTGTCGAGTATCGACCTCTGCATTCTTGTCAGATAGATATCAAGGTCGGATATCCTGTTGATCTCTGAATCCATAAAGCTAGCCTCCTGTTTCTGTTTTGATATTTTCATCTTTTGTTTCGTGCAAGGGCATTAAATAAGTATAATGAAATCTTTGAATTCATTATACCATATCCGTGCCGGAAAAGTAAAGTGAAAAGTGTACAGGCTTTAATAAACGAGCATAAAGCCTGACATATTGGCGGGATTCAGATGTCGTGTCTTTTTTCTTACGCAGGAACGCAGGTGTTAGCAGAACAGGGGAGTGGCATGATCAGACACCGAAAATCTCTTCAGCACACCGTGTGCAAAAAACATATTCTTCTTTTGTGCTGCGGTACAGACAGACTGATTCGTTATAACCGATCATTTCGCCGCATTTCTTACAGCGTACAATAATGTCGTCAAGCTTTATACCCTGTTTATTGTTACAGGAAAGCTCGTCAAGACCGGTAAGATACAGATCGCCGTATTTATCGTGAAATGGTATGTGATTTTTGATCTGCTTCATTGTGAATTACCTCGTAATTGTAATACTTCTCCCAACCGTCAGCAACAGGAGTCAGATTGTCATACTGTTTCCTGAGTTTTTGAGATCAGGTTTTATTATAGTGCAAAGCAAGTAAAAAATCAAGTATAAAACATATGATCTCCGGTTTTATATTGATAGATCAAATACTGTCATGTAACCATACTTTTTGTATCATCAGGAATGAAGGTTCTCACAGGAAGACTGACATCCTGTGCAGCGCAGGAGAGAAGGTCAGGTGAATATATCGGTTAATTATTCGGGGAGAAGGCAGGAGTCTGAAGTGTTAATTGTTGACACACATTATATGATATGATATAATATACATAAATCACAAAAACAATAAACATTGGCGACGAATTGTGTGTTTGGATTGCGCCTGTTAATTTGAATCCGATGCTTTGGATAATAAAGTATGGAAGCATAATAAATACGCGTTTTATTGTTTAGCTGACATGATATTTATAAGGGAGGAAATTACCATGAAGAAGATTATTCCGATGCTTGCCGCACTTGCTCTCGTCACATCCATGCCGGTCTCAGCTGTATATGCAGCAGAACAGGTAGCCACAGCTGCCGCTGCTGAAGCGGCTGATGCTGTTACTGTAAAGGATATTGCAGGAAAATGGATGTACTATGTTGCGGACGGCGGCTACACAGTTGATGTATGCTCAGAATACATCGGTTTTATCGATGCAGATAATGACGGCAACTTTACATACACTCCTCTTGATATAGACAGCCCGGAAGAGAACGGCAAGGTGAAAATCAGTACAGAGAAAAATTCCGACGGCACATCCGTTCCTGCAGTTTTCTTCTCGACAGGGACAGATTCCGGTGATTTAGGCGGATACTACCATGATGGCATTATCGATATCGGCAACGGAGGAACGGCACGTCTTGTGCGTTCCGGATACGGTGATCCTGAGATGGATAAGATGATAGATGAGAAACTGAATGGTTTTGCTTTCTTTTACAATCTTTTTCAGAAAAGCGGGGAATATGATGCGGATGATACCATCGAGGTAGATGATTGCAATTATGAATTCTGCAGAGCAATCGACCAGTCGGTGATAGGTTCGCTGGCAGAATTAAAGACTCTTATAGAAAATACTACCTCGGGTCAATTAAAAGAAGATATGATGTACTGCTGCAATAGGCGTTTCAGAGAAAAAGACGGCATTCTCTATGTAAATCCTGTTAATGGAAGCTATTATCCGGTTATTCCGGAATATGGCATTTCTGTTACAGACAAAACTGAGAACAGATTCTGTGTGATACCGGCATTGAGAACGTTCGGTGGTTACTACAGGGTTGTATTCACAGAAACCGACGGCGAATGGACTATAAGCGATATCAACTCCGGTGTTTTTGATGTGAATAACTCGGTTTATGACCATGAAATTGCAGCTGAAACAAAAGCGTCTGATCTCAATTCGATCCTGTATAATCTTTCAAATGGCGGAGATCCGAATGCTGAAGACAAGATCACTGTTGACGGGGTGGAGTATGCAAAGGCTGATGATCAGGTAGCTACTCCTGCTTATATGGAGAACTGGATAAACAGGGCCTGTACCGGAGAACTGAGAGATTCTCTGCTTGAAGAATGCAGAAGGTTCATAATTGAAAAGGACGGCGTGGTATATAGAGAGATAACATCAAAGGACAAATGGAAATATGGTTATACAAATGATTGGATGCTCCTGAGTGCTACACCTGACAGCTGCAGGATCGCAAATGCTAACAACAATGAGCTTTCAAGCTATTACATAATTGAGCTAAGGAAAGCAGAAGGTGAATGGCGCTTAAGCAGATATACCATCGGTGAATTCCCAGAGGAAAGACTTTTCTTCGGATGCGTCTCGGCTGATGCAGACAAGATCGATTTTATGGAGGAGGCAAATATCGACTCGAGGAAACTGTTCTCCATTTCAAAAGATACCCGGCTTGGTATCTTTGAGAGCGGCACTCCAGGCTGGTACAAGGTAGAGTACTGCGGCTGCACAGGCTATGTCAGTGCTGACTATATCAAGAATATAGATGTTCCTGAGAAGACCGTCGATATCGGCGATGCTAACGAGGATGGCAAGATCACCGTTTCCGATGCTGTGGCAGTTCTTCAGTACATTGCAAACGCCGAGAAATATGCGCTCACGGAGCAGGGAAAGAAGAATGCCGACTGCGACGGCGAAGAAGGTATTACCGGCGGAGATGCCATAACGATACAGAAAATCGATGCAGGGGTCATCTGATTCCGTGAAGCTGAGAAAGCAATTATAAGACCGTCTGTGCAGAGTGATCTCTGCACGGACGGTCTTTCTGTCATATCATGGAGCTTATCACTGTATATGCCTTGTAGAGCGAAACGTCCTCATCAGGCATCTGTTCGCGTTTTGCAAATATGAATCCTTTCAAACCGTTCACGGTCGTTGCACCGTCGGTAAGTACTATATCCTTGCCGCTGTTTACGCTTATCCTCATTCGCATCCGGTATTCGGTGTAAGTGCCGGCGGATCTTGAATGCCGGTGCCTTTTGTACGGTTCTATATCGATATTGCTGATATCGCCGATATCGATTCTTTTCTTTCCGAAAAGCCCCTTTATCGTTACGGTGTCATCTTCAACGATGACAGAAGTGCCGACGATCTGTTCGGCGAAATAGAGTACCACAGTTGCAGTCATTCCTGCACTCGCTGCTGCAATAAATGCAAGCAGTATCCATGTCGGCGGGTTCAGAGTCATCGTAAAAATCAGCAGGCAGAACAGTAATGCAGATATAAATCCTAATATCAGGACAGCTTTTGTTTCGTGTTTGATCTTGAATACCATAATAATCCCCTTCTCATTAACGGCATTTGCAGAGACAGTTCTGCACATCTTATAATATGATTATACAGGCTTTCGGAAGGCGTTGTCAACTCCTGTCCGGTAAGCTGTATTTTCGATATGGTAAGTTGCATTTTTGAGGGGGTAAGTTGCATTGACCGGAAGCGAAAACTGTGGTATCATTTATATTGTAAAAAGAGCGTCCGGCAATATACTGCGGGATACTGAGATCTGTGTCAGGAGGGGGAACCATGAGGATAAAGGCATTGTTGACAGCGATTATCACAGCAGCAGCTCTTTCTTCCTGTGCTTCCGAACCTGCTGTGTCAGACAGCAGTATAACTGAGACGGCTGCTCCCGTGACCGAAGCCGCTGAGGAGATCACAACTCAGGCAGAGGAACAGGTGAATCCTGCGATAGGTACATGGATCATGCATGATACTGATACCGACACTGACACTGAACTGCTTATAGAGAGCGATAATGCAGCGTATATGAGGGTCACTCTGGATATAACCGATCATTTCTGTTTCGACAAAGACCGGAATTTCATAAGCAAAGGCCAGACGATCCCAGCAGACAGATATGAAATGAAAAACGGCAGATTCTCCTATGTCTATAAAGACAAGCCGGCATTGAAGATGAGAAAGACCGACGGCGTGGATGATGTTCTCGGGGAATACCTGCTGACCGCCTGTCAGTATAAGGACAAGGTGAAAGAGACGCTGGATACTGATGAAATATCCGGAATAGATATCGTGGATGACAGGATAACGGTCATCGCCGAAGAGAACAGAACATCGCTCCTGCTGCTTGATGAAATAGACAGCTTTGAGCTTAAAGATGATGTTATGGTAACTGATATATATGCTGACGGTACACTGCTCGAATCGCCTTACGAGGTGGACGGCGATACGATGACGATCACAAATTCAGTGGGCGAGAAAAATACATATCAGCGTAAAAAATAGAAACACAGGAAAAGCGAGGGAAGAAATGAAAAGAGTATTAGCACTTATTGCATCAGCGCTGATCGCTGCATCAGTGACTGCCTGCGCTTCCGGGGCTCCTCCGGCTGAAAGCAGTCTGCCTGAAACGGCAGCAGCCGAGACAGCAACTGCTGCGGAGACAGAAGCCGCTGCGGAGACTGAAACTCAGGCGGTAGATCAGATGAGCGCTGCTATAGGAACCTGGATCATAGAATTCAACGGCGAGGAGTATGAACAGATAATCGCCGGCAGGAATGAAGCATATCTGGGAATGACACTGGATGTGACCAGGGATTTTTATTTTGACAAGGACAGGAATATCATCTGTAACGGAAAGACCTTCACCGCGGATGATTACTCTTTTGAGAACGGTGTTTTTTTACTGAGCAAAAACGGAAAGAGCATCATTGAAATGGAAAAAACTGAAGCTCCCGGGGAGCTTCTGGGAGAGTACAGGCTTACCGGCGGAGAATACATGGATATGTTCTCCAAGGAGGAAAGCGGCCTTGATCTGGTTGAAGGAAGCATAATCATCACCGCTGCGGAGGGAAAAACTTCGTTTTATGCACTGCAGGTGCTGGGCGGATTCGAGCTTAAGGAAGATACCATCGTAGTCCTGATAGATGGCGACGGGATGAAGGAGACTCCTTACAGGATCGAAGGCGATACGATGATACTGACTCCGAGAGAGGGAGAAGAGGTCGTATTGACAAGAAAAAAATAAAGGTATTGCGTTTTGTTTGGCAGGGGGAATATTATTGTTGCTTTTAAAGGCTTTATCTGGTATAATGATTTCAGACAGACATTATTCCATAAGGCAAATATCCATTGAAAGAGCTGATCGCTAATGCAAGAAAACAAGATCAGGATCACTTGGTACGGTACAGCTTCGGTGCGTATAGCTGCCGGCAGTTCACAGCTCCTTATCGATCCCTTTTTCCCTTTTCCCGACAGCGGGATAAAGGTCGCAGCAGATGCTTATTCCGGCTGTGACCACATCCTCGTTTCACACGGCCATTTTGACCATATCAGCAGTATCGGCAGGATAATCCGCAGTGATACCGCTGTATACTGTACGAGAGCGCCTTATCGCACCCTCAGCAGAATGGGAGTCGGGAAAAAGAATCTCCGTATGATAGAAGCCGGCTCGGTTTTGGATATCGGGGATTTCCATATCACTGCTTACAAGGGAAAGCACATCAGTCTGACTGCCTGGGATATCGTGAAATCGCTGTTCAGCAGGCGTGTGAGGTCAAACAGGAAGGGCATCATAAAAAAACTGCTCAGGATCACAACATCCCCCGAAAAGAAGGAATCGCTCTGCTATCTCGTTGAGGCATATGGCAGGCGCATACTGATACTCGGCAGCCTTGCTGTTGACGACGATATCGCTTATCCTGAGGGTGCAGATATCGCATTCTTCCCTTACCAGGGCACGAAGGATCTTTTCGGGATCGCATCGGGCATCTATGAGAAACTCAGGCCGAAAGCCGTTCTGCTAACCCATTATGACGACACATTCCCTCCGTTCAGTTCGGAGATAGACACATCAGGAATAGAGGAATATCTCAGAGAACGCACAGCCGTATACAAGCTGGAACACGGCGGTTCAATCGAGATCTGACATAAACATACTTATTTTACATTACTTTATTTATTACATCAGCGGAGGCCGATCATGAGAATAATAATCGAATCACCTCAGCCGAACGACGAGGACGTTGTTATCGTCAGGTGTGCATCACCTGATCAGCGGCTGATCTCCATGCTCCTGTCGTATCAGACTGTAAACACGGAGATTACCGGTTATCTTGACGACAAGATAGTGCGTCTTAACTATCAGGATGTATTCTATTTTGAAGCGAACGAGAACCGGGTATTTGCCTATTATCATTCAGAGGTGTATGAAGTCAAATACAAGCTCTATGAGCTTGAGGAGCTTTTCATGCCGCTTGATTTTGTGCGCTGTTCAAAGTCGATGATAGTTAACATGGAAAAGATAGAGTATCTGTCACCGCTTTTCAGCGGCAAGCTGGAGGCTCATCTGAAAAACGGCGAAAAAGTTGTGATCTCAAGGCAGTATGTTCACAGCCTGAAGATCAGACTTGGTATCGAGGAGGTTGAATGATGATAAAGGAATTTTTCATCTCATTATTGCATTATTTTGTGGACATCACGACTGCTGTTCTTATTGCGGCGGCGATATATCTGACTTTCTCCGGGCAGCAGATGGAGAGCGTCATACTCTGGCAGATACTGTTCAGCGGATTCATAACGGCACTTCCTACTGCTATTCTGCTCTGCTTTGATCCTAAAAGCGTAAAGGTCTCGCTGATACTGTGGGTGACGCATTTTATGCTCATATTTGTGATAACTCTGTTCCTGCTGAAGATGTTCGGCTGGTGCAGGATCACTCCTTTTTCGGCATTCCTTACCTTCCTGGCAGTAGTATTCATCTATTCATTCACCTGCTTTGTACATTATCTTGTAGACAGAAAGCATACCTCACTGATGAATCAGCAGCTCAAAAAGCGCTATGCCAAAATGGAAGCTATACAGAAGGATTCTACTATACAGCAGTAATATGATATAAGGAACGGGAACGAATCATGATTCGTTCCCGTTTCCTTGTATATGGTTATTTACCTGTTATGTCATTGGGATGCCTGCCGAGATCATGAATGCAATAAAGGCAGTTATTGCACAGAAGACAATCATGAGGCCGCAGGAGCTTGGCCGCCTGATATTGTATATATCGTGGGGATCATCGGGGTTTATCCGGATATCCTTTGTATCTCCGCGGCCGATATATTCGGTTGAGGAGATATCCTCGTGAAGGTACTCCACACCATTATAGCTGTATCTCCAGACAGCACGGTAAGAATTCTTCGTTCTGCTTGCCGGATTGGTTTCTTTTACGGAAACACATTTTGCCGGCACAGTAACTGTACAGCGCGTTCTCTTTATCAGATTGAATATCACCGGCATGAGCAGGAGAGTGATCATATATACTATGCTGCATACCAGAACCGAAGCGTAGTACATCTCATGCTTTATCAGTACGGTAAGGTGCAGTATCATCACGATAAGGCCGATCAGAGCCGGGAAATTCATCATTATCGCTGCATCACGCTTCTTGCTGAGCCTGAAACTTATCGAGAGCAGGGTAAATCCGGTGAAGAAAAGTGCACCGAATAATATACCGAGAAAAGTGCTGCGGAATATGCTGAGCGATATAAGCGAGGCAGCAACTAAAGCTATGCCTGTACCGCCTGTCAGCAGCACCTTCTTTGGCGGAGTATCATCGGAGAAGTTTGTGTCGGCAGTCTCTTCGCCGCGTATCCTTTTAAGGATGCCGGCATATTTCGGATCCTTCTCCATCCTTTTAAGTGTTCTGTCATGTTCGAGTCTGTCAAGGAAGAAGCATACAGCAGGTACTCCTGCGGCGAGTATAAGACCTATTACTACGATCAGCCCCCCGAGCTCTTCGTTGTTCTCCGTGAGGCAAAGTCCTGTGATGGCGGTAATGAAGCCGGCCAGCATGGAGAGCGCTGTTACGACCATCAGTGTGGCGGAAGAGTCCTTGTGTTCTGTTATATCGGTAGGCCTGAAAGCCGCTCTGAGATCCGATTTCTTTATCCCTGTTGATTTCATTGCCCTGCGTACTTCTTTCTTCTGAGCGGCAGGGGACAGAGCATCGAATTCGTCGTCGGACATAAGGGTGATATCTGTATCTGGGTTGATGAGTTCTTTTAAAAGTCTGTAGCTGATACGCGGGTTCATAGTACGTCCTTTCTGAGTGTTGTTCATATCAAATTGATATTATTCTATCACAACAGGCTGTAAAAGTCAAGTGATATTACTATTGGCGGCTTTCTGTGTCACAGGAGATGATACTGCTCTGCGGATAAAAAAACAGGTCATCCCGCTAAACACGGTATGACCTGTCAGTCGTTTTTCCAGATAGTTGCGATAAAGCCGTCTGTATTGTTGCCGGAAACCTCATATCCTCCGTCAAGGAATCTCTGAACGTGTGTAGGTCCTTCCTCTTCGGCCTTGGTGTAGAAGACATGATACATCTTGTCATCGACAGTTACAACGAGCGGCTCGTCGAATGTATAGCGCTTTACATAGCTCAGGTACTCATCGAGGCAGAGGTTGTTCTTTACCATAGCGGCTGCGTGTACCTTGCCTACGTATCTGAGATGCCACGGAACATAGTCGTGACCGTTTACAGCGGCCTTGTTCTGCGGATAGCGTACAATGAAGCCGTACTCTGCACAGTGCTCAACGACCCAGCGCTGACTGTCCTCGCCGTCGTAGGGGAGGAGCCCGCCGAGCGATACAGCAAGATCAACGGTATAGCCTGTCTGCGACTCGGGGAAATACTGCGGGCAGCATGAACCCTCACCGGTGAATGTCTCGGTAGTGCCGTATACGACAAAATCGCCGTATCCGTTGATATTTCCGTATGCCTCCATCATTTCGTTCAGTGCAGATACTGCCTCGGGGGCAAGTCTTACGTCCTGACTGATGAGAGCATAGTAGCCGTTCATGGTATCGCTGACTCTTATGGTGTCAGCCTTTCCGCCGTCCTGTATCGGATGCTCCTCGTCAACAAGGAGGAGAGTTCCGTGATGTACATCATCCATTGTAAGAGTATCAGTCATCTGGAACTCGTTGAGAGCTACCTGAGTATGTGTCTCGCCCTTTGCAAGAGGGGAGTAGGGAGTAGTTGCTCCCTCCGGTACATAGTCGATAACTGAGTTGGAAGGACGTGCAGCAAATTTACCGTGGTTGGCGGTTATCTCGTATGTGCTTTTCTTGAACACTGCATTGAAAGCAGCGCCGCCGATAGCGAATATATATAATCCCCACAATGCTGTGTTGAGCATCGTGTTTCTTCTTTCATAGCGTTCTGTGCGTTCCTTGCGGGTCTTTTCACGACTCTTCGGGAATGCGGGGCTGAAGGTCTCGCTGTAAGCCTCAGTCTCTGCTGTATTGTATGAAAGTGCTGTATTCTTATCAGTAATGGGATAGTGCTGATAATTATTTCTCTCTTTTCTTATATCTGGAAGGCTCATAGCTTTCACCCCCTATGCAGTAGATACTGTAAGAGCTAAGAGTATCGTATACTGCATTCCAATTTGTTGTCGCTCCTGCGATAACAAGGATGTAAGTCTCACCGTCAGCCTCCGCAAAGCTTTCTACACAACACTTTGCCTTATCTGTATATCCTGTCTTGCCTCCGAGAACGAGTATTCCGGGCATCTCATCGCCGTACATACGGCTTTTGAGGGTGCTGTGGAGCTCTATCCCGTCGGGACACATCTCATTTGCGTCCAGCTCGTAGTATTCCGTTGAGAGTATCTTCCTGCACAGGTCATTCTGTATGGCGTATGCGAGGATAGTACCCATATCGGATACCGTACTGTGATGCTGGTCGCTGTGAAGACCGGTCACGTTGGTGAAATAGGTGTCGTGAAGACCGATCTCTTTAGCCTTTTTGTTCATCATGGCGGCCATGGCAGTTTCCGAGCCGGCGGTGTAATCAGCCGCCGCAAGGGTGGCATCCGCACCGGAAGCAAGTATCATGCCATAGAGCAGATCCTCGACCGTGGGAGTATCTCCGGGCTCAAATCCGCATCTTGAGGCGTCCGCTTCCACCATCGGATCGATCATATCCTGAGTGATCTCGACGGTGTCTGAAAGGCTTTCCGCGTTTTCGACAGTAACGATGAGCGTCATCACCTTGGTAAGTGACGCAGGAAAGATCGGAGCCTCCTCATTTTTTGCGGCAACTATCTCACCGGTCGAGGCATTGAAAAGAACCGCAGCCTCTGCGTCAAGATCGTCGCTGAATTCAGTTGTTGACTCCGAACGGTGGGGATAGATAACGAAAGGCACCGCAGTGTTCCCTTTGTCGGACTGATCTGCCGTATCTCCGGGTATCCCGCTGCTGCCCTCAGCAGATAACTCTGCCGCGGACTGCTCCGCACCTAAAGCGGCCGGGACCTTGCTGCAGCCGTAAAAAACTGCGGCAATGCCGGAAATGATCAGAACAAAAATGGAAACTGCCGTGCCTGAAAGTCTGAACTTATGAGCCGTTCCGGGTTCCCTTTCTTTGTTCATTCTACACCTCTGAAATCACGGAAAGTCGCATTCGGTTTTGTTATATTTTTTTCTTCGTAAAACCGACAACATATCCGCATTTATCTCCATATATCAATTATACCCCCGTCTTTTTCGTTTGTCAATATAAAAGATGCAACTTAATAAAAGTCTACATAATGCACAAAGCAGCAACATCCTTTTATATCAAAACGACAAAAACGGGGTTGAAAGCGTGTGGGAAAAGTGTTGAAAAGCTGTTTAATACTGTTGGTATAATGTGGAAACGTGATTACAGTCAAAAAAGTGACCGTTATTCACTGTCTTCAGCGTCGTAATCATCAAGGAAATTATGTACACCGGTTTTGTCCTTGAAGGCTATTACGGTACTGAGATTCACATTCTCGACGCTCCGGAAAATGTTCTTCTCCACCTGCGGATTTATCTTCTTCATCTGAGCAATAAGATTCTTGATCTCAAGGCGTTTCGAGACGGAACGGCTGTCCGGATCGCAGGTTGTGCAGGTATCCGTGAACTTGCAGGCGCACTGTATGAAATGCAGACCGTTGTAGTCTCTCCAGTGCTTGATATCGTCCTCACGGATAAGGTACATCGGGCGAATAAGCTCCATTCCCGGGAAATTGGTGCTGTGGAGCTTCGGCATCATGGTCTGTACCTGACCGCCGTAGAGCATACCCATGAGTATCGTCTCTATCACGTCGTCGAAGTGGTGACCGAGGGCTATCTTATTGCATCCGAGTGCCTGTGCATGGCTGTAGAGGTAGCCTCTGCGCATACGGGCGCAGATATAGCAGGGGTTCTTTTCGATGTTGTATACCGAATCGAAGATATCCGATTCGAATATCGTTACGGGTATTGACATGGATTCGGCGTTCTTCTCGATAACACGGCGGTTCTCCGGGCTGTAGCCGGGATCCATGACGAGGAACTTCACCTCGAACGGGAATTTGTCATGGCGCTTGAGCTCCTGAAAGAGCTTTGCCATCAGCATGGAGTCCTTGCCGCCGGAGATGCAGACAGCTATCCTGTCGCCGGGCTGGACGAGCTGGTATTCGTTTATCGCCTTGGTGAATCTGCACCAGATGCTTTTCTTGAACTTCTTTTGTATGCTGTGCTCAACATCCTTCGTTATCTGAAGGCCCTCGAGCCTTATACGCAGCCAGTCGGCATAGCCGCCCTCAAGGCTGTAGGCGTCATATCCCTTGTCACGCAGCTTGTCCGCAAGCTCACGGCTTATGATGCCACTCCTGCAATAAACTGCGACGAGCTTGTCTGAGGGGAGTTCTGCATCAAGGCAGGTCTCTCCGGGCATAGAGACAGCGCCGTCGATATGGCCGTACTCAAAGGCCGAGCTGTCACGCATATCAATAAGTATATATTCCTTCGGCGCCATTGCGCCAAGCTGCTCTGCTGTTATCTCATAAGACATAGTATTACCTCCGTCAGCACACGATTCCTGTGCATGATCTGCTTTATGGATTATACCATGTTTCCGGCCATTAGTCAATCCGCAGACGCAAAATGCAGATAAAAAAGCCATGGAGCAGTTCAATGTTCTCATGGCTTTAGTTCGTTGTTCATTTGTGTGGGATTCTAAAGGGGCTGCGCCCCTTTAGCGGAGTCCAGAGGCAGCGCCTCTGGCAGGGTGTGGGACAGAGTCCCACATTTATCCGCAGGGCGCTTCGCAAGGGGTGAATTTCAAAACAATCCGGGGGACTGTTTTGAAAGAGGGGACGCCTTGCAAGTGAAGGCGTCCCCTTAATAACACTGTATTATTCTCCGAACAGGAAAAGGAACAGAAGCATTATTACCGGCACTGCTGCTGCAACGGCACAGATATATGTCAGCTTTGCCTTTTCCGGTTCCGGGAAGAATTTTCTCTCCGGATGATCGGGATCTACGAAAAGCGGGATTATATTTCCGAGAGCTTCGTTTCTCTTGGGTGTGTAGATATTGCTTCTGATCTTGTAGACCTTGTCGTTGACTGTATAGGCGTATACAGGGGAGAACTCGACAGGAGCACGTCTTCCTATGTCCATAAATCTTTCACGGTCAGACTTCATCTGCTGCTCGTAATAGTTCGTGAAAATTCCGGGCTCGCTTAGATCCGGGGCGGCGTGTATCTTTTCATCGTACGTGATGAGCCTGCACTCGACTATCTGTGAACAGGCGTTTTTCTTCCTGGCATAGCCGGTGTATGTGACCGCTATGATGGTGGCTGAGATAAGTGCGACAATGATGAATGCTAACATGATTATTCCTCCGTTTTCTGAAATGCAATATAATTATACACCATTAATTCAGTCTTGTCAATGGATTGCATTTTTTTAAATTATTCGCCATAGAATAGACGGAGAGGTGAGAACTGTGAAAAGAATACTGAATAACAAGATGATGCGTGATACCGCACTTCTGACCGCCATGCAGCTGCTGCTTGACTCAGCAGCTTTAGTGATAAATGCTTTCATAACCCGCCGCCTCGGAGCCTCGGCTACGGGTATGCTCTCACTTACGGGCGCCTTTCTGTCGCTCGCCGGGATACTCTCCAACGGCAGCGCCTTTCTCTGCACGAGCCGCCTTATCTCCGGCGAGCTCGGCAGGGAGAACGGTTCGCCGG
Organism: Ruminococcus sp.; assembly: GCA_017620025.1. Classification (GTDB taxonomy): domain Bacteria; phylum Bacillota; class Clostridia; order Oscillospirales; family Ruminococcaceae; genus Ruminococcus. The sequence goes on along the minus strand of JAFZRF010000010.1, from coordinate 8,789 downwards.
AGCGTGTCCTCCTGCACGGGATAAGGCTCTGCATGATACTGAGCACAGCGGTATCGGCTCTCCTCCTTTTGTTTTCGGGGACGATAAGCAGGCGGTTTTTCGGCGGCGAGGAGATGATGCAGGCTCTTCGCATCATGCCGGCTGCTCTTGTGACCGGAGCGGCCTCTGCCTGCCTGAAGGGTTATTTCAACGCCGTCCGGAAAGCAGGCATAGCAGCGGCAGGCGATGTTACGGAGTTTGCGGTGAAGTCGCTTCTGATTGTCACGCTCACGCTCTCTGCCGGAAAGCCTGATATCACGGATTTCTGCCGCATACTTATCATCTCAGTTTCCGCCGGCTGTTTCTCTTCGCTGCTGCTTCTGCTGATGCTTTTTGCACGTCAGCCGCACAGGAGCACGGGAAAGGGGACTCTCTCTTTCCGGCAGTATGCCGCTCTTGCCTTTCCGATGATGGGCGGGGGAGTGCTGACCTCTGTTCTCAGCAGCACCAATGATGCCCTGATACCTTTCTGTCTCAGGCAGTACGGCGATTCGGCAGATGCAGCACTCAGCCTTTTCGGAGTGTTCGAGGCCATAGTCATACCGACGCTGTTCTTCCCCTCGGTCGTGCTCTGCTCCATGTCAGGCATAATAGTGAGCGAGTCGGCAAGAGCGTCAGCGGCCGGCGACAGATCACGCATCGCATCCATGACTTCACGGCTGCTGCGCGGCACTCTTGCGTATGCCGTTATGGCGTCGGCGGTGCTTATGCGTACCGGCTCTGCTGTCGGTGAGCTCCTCGGCGGCGGCGAGACAGGCGGGAGGATGATAGCTGCCATTGCACCTGTCGTTCCTTTCATATACATGGAGATAGTCCTTGAAGCTCTTATCAAGGGGCTCGGACATCAGGGCTTCTCGTCGCTCAACTATCTTGCGGAATATGTCATTCGCATCGCCGCAGTACTTATCCTTGTACCGGTTGCCGGATTTGCCGGTATTGCCGTATCCTACTACGCAAGCAACATCTTCGGGAACATAATGCGCCTTGCAAGGGTGCTGCGCTGTTCCGGTACAAAGCTCCGCCTGGTGGAGACTGTCATTGTGCCGGTACTGGCAGCGGCGGCTTCTCTCCCTGCGGCGGAGCTTGTCTGCCGCTGTACAGCGACGGATCCGGAAAAGCTGCCGGGACTTGTCATACTTGTATCTGTATGGCTGCTGCTTTATGCGGGAATACTGTATCTTGTTAGAATATTGAATACCGGAAGTATAAACAACAGAAACCTCTTGTGCAAATTATACAAGGAAGAGCGTTCAGTGTAAGATAATATGTAGAAAAGTTAGTTAAACTATTGCATTTTATACTGCTATGAGATATAATTACAATTGTGGTTGTATAAACTGCACATAATTCCATAAGCAGAGGAGTAAACTAATATGAAAGAATATGATGTTAACAAAATAAAAAATATCGCACTTGCAGGTCACAACGGTTCTGGTAAGACTTCACTTGCAGAGGCTCTGCTTTATAAGGCAGGAGCGACCGACAGACTGGGTAAGACAGCTGACGGTACTACTGTTTGCGACTATGATCCCGAGGAGATCAAGAGAGCAATTTCTATCGGCACATCTCTTGCATCCTTTGAATACAATAATTTCAAGGTAAATCTGCTTGACACTCCCGGCCTGTTTGACTTCGCAGCCGAGATGATCGAGGGTATCCGTGCAAGCGATACAGTAATGATCACCGTATCCGCTAAGTCCGGCGTCAAGGTCGGTGCAAGAAAGGCATACGACGAGGCTGTAAAGCAGGGCAAGTCCACAATGTTCGTTGTTACAAAGATCGACGACAAGGACGCTAACTTCTTCAACGTGCTCACAGAGCTCAAGACCGTTTTCGGTCCTACGGTATGCCCTGTAGTAGTACCTGTTATCAGCGGCGGCCAGATCGTATCCTATGTAAACCTCATCGAGATGAAGGCTTACAAGTACGACGCAAAGGGCAACCCTGTAGAGACAGATATGCCTACAGCTGAGATCTCCGAGAAGTTCGAGTATCGTGTTGACGGACTTATCGCTGCCGTTTCCGAGGCTGTTGCCGAGACAAACGACGAGCTGATGGAGAAGTTCTTCGAGGGCGAGGCCTTCACACAGAAGGAACTTATCGACGGTATCCACGACGGCATGAACAGAGGTATCATCACTCCTGTAGTATGCACCTCAGCAGTTGATCTTGCCGGTATAGATATGCTCCTCAAGGAGATCGAGCTTCTGCTCCCGTCTCCTCACGAGGTCGCAAAGGCAGAGGCAGAGACAGCATCAGGCGATCCCATTGAAGTGGATTGTGATGCTTCCGCTCCCATGTCTGCCTACGTATTCAAGACCATCGCCGATCCCTTCGTTGGAAAGATGTCGATGATCCGCGTAATGTCCGGTAAGCTCAAGGCCAACAGCGATGCAGTGAACTCCGCTACAGGCTCTGCCGAGAAGATAGGCAAGCTCTACAGCCTCTGCGGAAAGAAGCAGACCGAGCTCACAGAGGCTTCTGCCGGCGAGATCGTTGTAGCTTCAAAGATCTCCGCCAATACAGGCGATACGCTTTCCGATGCTTCAAAGGTAGTTACCTTCGCAGCTATGGAGTTCCCGAAGCCCTGCTACTCAATGACAGTAAAGGCTAAGGCTCAGGGCGACGAGGCTAAGATCTCCACCAGCATCCAGAGACTTATCGAAGAGGATCCCACCCTCACATATACACAGGACGACAGCACCAAGGAGCAGATACTCAGCGGTCTCGGCGAGCAGCATATCGAGGTTGCAGCAGCCAAGCTCAAGAGCAAGTTCGGTGTTGATATCAACCTGACAGTACCGAAGATAGCTTACAAGGAGACTATCCGCAAGAAGGTAAAGGTACAGGGAAGACACAAGAAGCAGTCCGGCGGCCACGGCCAGTTCGGTGACGTATGGATCGAGTTCGAGCCCTGCGTAAGCGATACCCTCGTATTCGAGGAGAAGATCTTCGGCGGCGCAGTTCCGAAGAACTACTTCCCGGCTGTACAGAAGGGTCTCGAGGAGTCCGTAAGAAAGGGCGTTCTCGCAGGCTGTCCTGTAGTAGGCCTCAAGGCTATCCTCGTTGACGGTTCCTACCACCCCGTTGACTCTTCGGAAATGGCATTCAAGACTGCCGCTTCCATCGCATACAAGGAAGGTCTCCGTCAGGCAGACCCCGTAATGCTCGAGCCTATCGGCGAGCTCAAGGTAACTGCACCCGACGAGAACACCGGCGATATCATGGGCGAGCTCAACAAGCGCAGAGGCAGAGTTCTCGGCATGGAGCCTGTAAGCCACGGTATCACGACTATCGTTGCAGAAGTTCCCATGCGTGAGATGCACGACTTTGCAATGTACCTCCGTCAGACTACAAGAGGTCTCGGCAGCTTCACATTTGATTTCCTCAGATATGAGCAGCTTCCCGCAAACCTCCTTGCAGATGTTATCGCATCAGTTGGCACAGAGGAATAACACAAAATGATACGGCCGCTGTCCGGATATCCGGGCAGCGGCCTTTTGCTTTCCTGTGTTATTGTACGGGGTTGCCGAATATGTCTGTTCCTGAGTATCCTGTCGGATCAAATGTCTTCTTCTCAACGGGCTCATCTATACGAAGGTCGGTCAGCTCATAGTGATCTCCGTCTGAGTTGTCATACTTCATAAGGAAGCCATGGTGCAGATCGACATAGAGCTTATAATGTCCCTTCCACCAGTCGCCCTCGATCTCTGCACACTCCATGCCGTTGACCTCGGTCACGCTGAGTATCTGCCATGCGCTGAGGTCGTGGAGGTGCGACTGCGGAAGCTGCGGAGCAAATCCTGTGTTGGACGTTATTCCGAGCGTAGATGAATCAGGCTGTATGCTGCTTACGTTTTCTCCCGCTGTGTTGAGCATCATCCAGTCATTCGTTCCGAGGTTGAAACCAATGCTTTCTTCCGAGGAAACAAATGTCTCATATGCCATGCTTTGGTTATTGACATCGTAATGAGTGCCGTCATAATTGTATACCGCCCATGAGAATCCTCTATCCTCATCTTTCTCCTCCTCCCAGGAGTAATGGTTCACCTGATCGAAGCCGAAGTCGGTCTCAATATTGTTGCCGGCAGAAATGAAAATGTGATGACCTGATATGGTATCGAAGTAATGCAGGGAATTGAGCATGATATCATAGATGTAGCTTTTCAGCTCCGGGGTATTGAGAGCCTCTGTATCCGCAGCCGCTCTGAACTTTGCGATATACTTCTCCCTGTCAAGACGTGCAGGACCGTTCTGCCTGTAATCCTCCGTACCGGCATATATGATCTGAATATGATCCTCATCTGTAATGGTGCGCATCGTGTCGCTCAGTATCTCAAGCTCGCGTAAATACTCGGTCGGAGCCTCTGTAGGTGCTTCGGTAGGAGCCTCAGTAGGCGCTTCCGTTGCGGGAGCTTCTGTCTCCTCCGGCACCTCGGTTACCTCCTCGCCGCCCGGCAGCTCTGACATGGCAGGCGGCAGGGAACGGCCTTTCAGCATCAGCAGGCCTGTACCCGTTCCGGCTGCTGCAAGGGCAACAACAGCGGCAGCTGCGGCGATCCTGCCCCATACCGGCCTGCGGTATCTCTCGACGCCTTGCACCGAGTCTCCGGCAGCGGCGGTATCTGCACCCTGCCTGTACTTTTTAAGGCTCTGCCTGAATATCTTTTCCTTGCCCTCCTCCGGTACGGCGAACCCGTCAGCGAGCCTGCCGGCGGTCTCCTTGTCCGTTCCGAGGATACTCAGATCAATGTCATTCTTTTTCATAGGATCCCTCCTTATATCGTTATGCCCTCATCGGACAGTCTCTTTCGCAGCTTTTCCGCCGCCCTGCTGCATCTCTTCCTTACCGCTGCCGGAGTGAGCCCGAGCTCTGCGGCAGTCTCGCCGGAGCTCCTTCCATAGTAGTAGCGCAGCAGTATTATCGAAGCATCCGGCTCGCCGAGTTCTGCGATGCAGTCAAGGAGCTTCTGCCGCATCAGTGAGCGGTCTGTCTCGCTCTCGACATCATCGGGTGCGGCGATATTATCGGCGCTGCCGTCATCAATGGAGCTGTCGGGGCGTATGCGTGACGAGAGCCTGTGATAGGCCTTTATCGCAGTCCTGTCTGCTATCGTGCCGACGATGCCTCGCAGCTCTCCGTCATGGCCGGAGCTGTTCCCGCAGCAGCGGTATATCTCAGAGAACGCATCGCTGACGCATTCTTCTATATCCTCACGGCTTGCGTTATTGCGCAGTCTGCCGAACACTATGGCATATACATAGCGGTAGTATTCGTCGAACAGCGCACGCTGCGCCTTCAAAGGCGACTTCTCCGCGAGGCTGCGGTATTCGCTGTCAGTCATAGGCATTCTCCTTTCGTGTGAAGCGCTTCTGTATATAATACTGCGTCAGAGTGATGAAACTGTGACATCAGCCTGCTCTGTGTCCGCCTATCTGACCGTTTCTTTCGATAGTTCTTGCGCCCTTGAGGAGGTTCATTCCCTTGAGCACGGCATTCTTGCCGTATCTGTCCTTTATGCCGATAAGAGCGCTCTGCAAGCTGTGCTCACGCTCATCGGCAGCTTTCTTGCGCTGCCTTGCACGTTCTGTTTCCTCGAAGTCGGTGAAGAAATCAAGCTGTATGTTCTCCGGCTCTTTCAGTTCAGTCATCGGTATGATATGGTTTGCAGCAACGTTTATTCGCCGTATCAGCAGACCGTCCTCAACTATGCTGTCGTACAGCTCGCATACCGCCTGCATGATGAGCTTCGTGGAGGAGGTGTATTCCCCGAGCCGCACAGAGCCGTGCGAGGGCTTCGGTATAGTCCGGCCGTAGGGATCGAGGACGTATCCGCCGGTATATCCCTCAATACGCCGCTCATTCCCGGTGTTCTCACGGTCGTAGCCGATGCTGAGGACTATCTGATCCGTCACCATGCCCTTTTCCACAAGGTCAAGCACGAGCAGGTCGGTCATCTCACGTACGATCAGTCTTCCGCCGTCCGTTTCATACGGCTCGGGAAGTACCTGTCCGGAGCTGAGAGAGCGGTTCGTCGGCCGGTATGACTTTATCTCCTTCATGCCGCAGGGCTCCCAGCCCCAGGCGTGGTCTATGAGTATCTCTGCGTGTACTCCGAACAGCTTGTAGAGCAGCTTCGGGGAGTACCAGTCGTACTCTCCGCCGAGCGAGCAGCGTGCGACATCGCCCATGGTACGCATATTGTATTCGGCAAGCTTCCGGGCAGTGCCTTTCCCGACCTGCCAGAAATCGGTTATCGGAGTATGCTCCCACATCGTCTCACGGTATTTCCTTTCATCGAGTTCGGCTATCCTTACGCCGTCCTTGTCGGCGGGTATCTTCTTTGCAAGTACATCCATAGCGACCTTGCAGAGGTAGAGATTCGTGCCGATACCCGCAGTAGCCGTTATTCCGGTCTCGTCAAGGACTTCATGCACCAGCATCGAAGCGAATTCACGGGCAGTGCAGTGATATGTCCTGAGATAGCCGGTTGCGTCTATGAATACCTCGTCCACGGAGTATACATGGATATCCTCCGGAGCGACGTACCGCAGATATATGGTATATATCCTTGCGCTTATAGTCATGTAGAGATCCATTCTCGGGGGAGCGGCGATGTATTCAAGTTTCAGCGAGGGATCTGCCCTGAGCTCGGAGGCGATGCAGGAGCTACCGCGGAATCGACGGTACGGCGCCTTTCTCTGTCTGCCGTTGTTTATTCTTTCGACCTCACTTATGACCTCGAAAAGCCTTGCCCTGCCGGAGATGCCGTATGCCTTGAGGGCAGGGGAGACGGCAAGGCATATTGTCTTTTCCGTGCGGCTCGTATCTGCGACCACAAGATTTGCGTCAAGAGGATCGAGCCCTCTGTCAACGCATTCGGCAGAAGCATAGAACGATTTAAGGTCTATGGCTATATAGATATGTCCGCCGTTCTCCATGACGATACCTCCTTCCGTTGTGAACATATGTTCTTATAACTATTATAGCATTAAAAGAACATATGTTCAATAAGAAACAGAAATTTTGTTCTTTTAATAAATCCGGTGCAGGAGTGATCTGTATTGACATAGAAGAAGGAAAATGTTATAATTGTTATATACATTGACGTGTCCGGAAAGTGATGCGTGATAATGGGGGACATTATGAAGAAGACACTTATGATATATTACTCGTTTGAAGGAAATACAGCCTGTGCAGCGGATTTTCTCAGTCAGTACCCCGACATAGATGCAGAGCGTCTGACTGTGGAAAAGGAGCCGCCTAAAAAGGGTTTCGGCAAGTTTCTGCTCGGCGGTAAGAGCGCAGTCATGAAGGAGGATCCCGGCCTCAGACCGATAGAAAAGGATCCGGAGGAATATGACAATATAATCCTCGGCTTTCCTGTGTGGGCGAATACTTATCCTCCGGCGATAGGTGCTTTTCTGAAAAAATATCCCATGAACGGCAAGAACATTTTCATTGTTGCCTGCTCATCGAGCGGCAGTGCAACAAAGGCGACAGACAATGCACGCAAGGCCACACCCGGGTGTTTGCACAAGGGTGCAGTGAGCCTTACAGACCCGCTGAAGGACAAGGAAGCAGCCTTTGCAAAGCTGCGTGAGCTTGCAGAGGAGATAGAAAAGGCTTGAGGAGGAAGATAAATGGATAACGAGATGCTTGAGAAGCAGGCACAGAGGACTTATGAGACGATATGTGAGATGTTCGATGAAATGGGCTTTCACTATGTGGCACATGATGATGACAGGGTGATAACCTGTACCATACACGGCGATGATATACCAATGGAGTTCACTATCTTCGTATTCCCGAAGCGTCAGATAGTCAGCTTCATATCCAACCTGCCGTTCACAGTGCCGGAGGAGCTCCGTCCGGATATGGCTATGGCGGTGGCAACAGCCAATAACGGACTTATGGACGGAAATTTCGATTTCAGCATCGATTCCGGCAGGATACGCTACAGACAGACCGAGTGCTATATCGACAGCATTCTCGGCAAGGAGATGTTCCGTTATATGATCTCCGTAGCAGCATCTACTGTTGATGACTACAACGACAAGTTCCTTATGATGTGCAAGGGTTATATGACTCTTTCACAGTTCCTCGAGGCAGAGGAAGAACTCAGCGCAGGAAATTCAGGCGCGGAAGCCGAAGAAGATTCGTCGGAGGATGACGAGTAATAACTATAACAATACCGTAATTAAGGGGCGCACACTGTGCGCCCCTTTGTAAATTCATAATGCATAATTCATAATTAGGCGGTAAGCTTTCAGCTGCTTGCTTTAATTCGGGATTCGGAATGCGGAATTATCTGTATCGCCAGCCGGCGATGATCTGAATGTAGGGGCGCGATGCCTACATCGCACCGCATCTGCATTCTGGTATGTAGGGACCGCCTTTGGCGGTCCGCTTTTTTGTTTGTGCCAGAAGCAAACGCTGTAGGGGACGCCCATCGGGCGTCCGCCGGATATGTGCGATTCACGTTAGTGGGCGGGCTGCCGAAGGCAGCCCCTACATATGCACATAACCATATGGCGGGGCGATGTAGGCATCGCCCCCTACACCCCGTCCGAAAGCCACAACTTAACTAACAGCGCACATTATGTCACCCGTGCGATAGCCCGAAAAGGCCTGCTGTCTCTGAAAAAGCAAAAGCTGACAGGAGGGGGTCAAGGGGAGAGTGAGGGGGAGTCCAGAGGGGGAGCCGTAGGGGAAGGGGGAGGATGTCAGCTTTTACTGCGGTTTTCTT
>JAFZRF010000009.1 GCA_017620025.1 Ruminococcus sp. | reverse complement strand
GAGTCCAGAGGCAGAGCCTCTGGCAGGGTGCGGGACAGAGTCCCGCATATTTCCGCAGGGCGCTTCGCAAGGGGTGAATTCCAAAACAGTCCGGGGGACTGTTTTGGAAGAGGGGACGCCTTGCAAGTGAAGGCGTCCCCTTATCAGTTTGGATCATTGTACTGGCTGTCCGAGCCGGAAACATCACTGAAAAAAGGTTCTGTAATTCTTCGGCGGATTTTTCAGCAGCGCAAAAATACAGTTGAATAATCAGCTGTGATGTGATATAATCAGAATAATGCCGTTTCTCTGGCATTGAATAAATCCATTGAAAATCAAGGAGGAAAAAATGAAGAACAGTTGGAAAAGGACAGCGGCTTTCGCCGTGTCACTGATGATGGCTGCGGGTACAGTTGCAGCAAGCACCGGAGCAGTTATCAGCATTCCTGCAATAACAGCATATGCGGAAGAAGAAGCGGAGTTTAACTGGAATACTCTTTGTGAAGAGCTTTCCGCTGCGGAAGACGGCGCTGTGGTCTCTCTCGTGCACGATGTCACGGCGACAGGAGGTCTAAGTATACCTGCCGGAAAGAATGTGGTGCTCGATCTCAGCGGAAATACCCTGAATGCAAACGGAAGAACGATCGGCGTAAGCGGCACGCTTACCATCATTGACAGCAGTGAAGCTAAAACAGGAAAAATACAGACCCAGGGCGCAACGATAATCAATGTAAGCGGCGGAACGCTCAATATCAATGGCGGAACCTACAACGGCTCCACCAGAGATCAGGCTGTATTCGGATTCAACGGAAGCATATCTGTCATCAACTTCAATGACGGTGAGATCAATACCTCCGGAAGCAACGCCTTCTCGCTGAGAGGCAATACCGGAGATCTCAATCTCAACGGCGGTGTTATCAACTGCACAAGCGGCAGCACAGATCCCTATACCTCCTCCTGCGTGCTTACAGGCAGCGGATATAAGGGTAAGATAACCCTTAACGGTACTGAGTGCAATACCGATAACGGTTCCGGTATCTATAATCAGGGAAGCAACAATGTTACAATAGAGCTTATAAAGGGCAGCATCACCACCGGCGAGAACGGATATGCTATATACGCCAAGGGTGCAACTGAGGTTATCGTATCCGGTGATCCGGTGCTGAACACAAAGATGAATATAATAACTGCATCCTTCCCGGCTATCGCACCTACTTATGAAGCTTCTGGCCGTATTGCTTACTATGTGAACTCAGAGGGAGAGAAGTTCTCAGACAAGAATCTGACCCAGCCTCTCGCTGAGGATACTGAGATCCCGCAGCTGCGCATCACACAGCAGCTGACATCCGACGGCACAAGGATGATCCTGAGAGTGAGGATCCCCCGTGAAGAGGGTACCACAGCCAACGATTATACCGCACTTATAAACGACGAGAGCACAGCGATCGACTGGACCAATCCCGACTGCGGAGTGATAAATATTTCATCTCCGGCAAAGAATATGGGCGACAGCAGCGATCTTCAGATAAAGAAGGGCGACAAGCCGCTGCTGACAGGCGAAGACAGGCTCTGTTCAGTAAGCAAGTATCTCTACGCCGTTATCAACAACGACGAGTACAGTGTATATCGCAGTACTGCAAGAGCCATGCTCAGGTACGGCGCTGCTGCTCAGGTATATTTCGGTTATAAGGATGACAGCCTTGTTAATATGGGGGATACCGAAGCTTCACTGAAGACAGTCGACAGCATCCCTGCCGTTGACTGTAAGACCTTCACAGCAAAGGAATTAAACGATGCTCTCAGCCTTGAGTTCTCTTCATACAAGGGAATGAACATGAATTTCGCTGCCGACAACTCCTTCTATATGGCATTTGCCGTAAAGAACGGCGCAGATGCCGTAACTGCACTGGAGGAGATAGAGGCAAAGCTCAGCAGCAATGACTTCACTGCTGCATACACCGCAGAGAATGACGGCAGGTATATAATGGTCAAGGTGGCTGATATCCCGCTTCTGAAGCTCAATGACACCATATTCACTGCCGGCGGCATCAATATCAGCGCAATGCAGTATCTTGCAAAGGCAGAGGGACTCGGTGATTCCGACAAGGCGCTCCGTGATCTCTGCAAGTCCCTTTACGGCTTCTACATCGAAGCAAAGAAGTTCCACGAAACAGGGAAATGATCAATGAAAGAGGTAAAAACAATGGATAACAACAGATACACAACACCGGAGCTTGAAATAATCACATTCGAGAGCGAGGATGTCATAACGGCATCCGGCGTTCCTGCAACGGATGGATCTGATATGGGCAAGTGGCTCTCATAACGAAAAACGAGGCAGTCTTCGGACTGCCTTATTTTGTATGAAATGAAGATATTTCAATAGGTTCGGGATTCTAAAGGGACTGTGTTCCTTTAGCGGAGTCCAGAGGCAGCGCCTCTGGCAGGGCGTGGGACAGAGTCCCACATTTATCCGAAGGGCGCTTCGCAAGGGGTGAATTCCAAAACAGTCCGGGGGACTGTTTTGGAAGATGGGACGCCTTGCAAGTGAAGGCGTCCCCTAAAAGAACTAAGGTGTTTATACAAGCTGAGAGGCAGTCTTCTGACTGCCTCTTTTCTGTGAATTACCCGAACGTCACCTGATCCGAGTTGTAGAATTCCGGCTTATCTGCATCGACAAGCCCCTCACCGTAATCGACCTTGTTGTTCTTAACGGTGAAATCGCTGAACCAGCCGTCAACAACGTACATCGGCCTGCTTGTATTCTCTGCGCCGTAGGGCTGATCCATGTAGACGGTGTTGTTCTCGAATACATGATGATAGCCCCAGCCGTCCACCTGGTCGTGTATTTCAAATGCGGCCACTATCTTCGGGTTGCCGTTGCGGTAGCCGGTATTGTCGTGGATATAGCAGTCATTTCCTGCCGTATCAACAAAGCTTCCGGCGTAGTTTTCGCCTGTCATGCCGTCGCCGTAGAAGGTGCAGAAGCCGACCTCCGTATCTGTCGTGTACTCCTTGATATCGATATCCTCGGCAGCTATATTTTTGAATACACAGCCGATTATGCGGTTATGATCGCTCTTATGATCGAACTCCGTATGGTTCTTGGCGCTGCCGACGTATACTCCCTCGCCGTAACCGGGTGAGACCAGTCCGGTATCGTGTATATTGCAGCTGTCCACCGTACACCATGAGCTGCCGTCACGGAGGGCTATTGCCTCTGCTCCGGTCTTGTATATCTCGCAGCTGCGTATAACGGTATGATCGGAGTGATCGAGGACTATGCCCTTCTGCGAGTTGGTGCATACCAGATTATCAAGTATCCACCAGTCGCCCTTTATGTGGAGGACATAGCCGTGTTCGGTGGTATTGCCGGTCAGTACCGGCGGATCGTCGGGATCAAGCGCAGTCAGCGTTATAGGAGCGTTTTCTGTGCCCTCCGCCTCTGTGTCTATCTTCTGAGCGCCGTAGTAGGGGGTGTAGTCATAGGTACCGGGTGCTATCTTTATAACGTCACCGGGCTTTGCGTTACGCACTGCTGTGAATATGCCCTCTATGTCGGATACGACTATGCTGTTGTCCTCCTGAGGCGTTTCTGCCAGTGCCTTTTTCATCAGCACGAAGTCGAAGGTATCTATAATGCCGTCGCCGGTGAAGTCGCCGGCCTGCCAGTCTTTAAGGAGAGTGCCGTCACCGAGCAGCCAGCCCTGCAAATCCTTTGCGTCAGAGATATCGAATACGCCGTCGGAGTTCACGTCTCCCACGATGGTATCTCCTGCCTTGCCGATGGTATCGGATATTACCTTGAGAAGCGACATATCGCCCTTTGCATCGTGAGTGAGCTCCCAGATCATGATGCCGCCGTAGTCACGGCCGAGCTCTGCCTTTTTCTTTATAGTCTCAGCACCGTTGTAGGCGATGCCCTTATAGCTGTCAAGAGCGTAGTTCTCCGGCGATTCTGCCACTATCTCAGAGAAGGTCATGACCTTGTTCCAGTCGAGCGCACCGCTGCTGTCATAGCCTCTGCCGTAGAACGGTACACCGAGAACGAGCCTGTCCTTCGGTATCTTCTTAGTATTGAGGAAGTAATCGAGACACACCTCTGCATATTCATAGGAGGAGTGCGAGTACCTGTCCTCGTCGTTGTCATAGGCCATTACATTGACGTGATCGAAGAGAGCGAAGGTCTCAGGGGATACTTTTTCGGCTACCCAGTGTGCCGTAGCCGTAGACATTCCGATATCGATCTTATCGCAGCGCTCACGCAGGTCACTGCACCAGTCGCCGTAGACGTTCCATATCCTGTCGGACGAGCCAACCTCTATATCAAGGTCTATGCCGTCAAAATCAAACTTCCCGCAGAGCGTCATGATGCCTTCATCAAAGGAAGCCATCTCTCCGGGAGTGTCAATAAAGTCGTAAAAGCCGGAGGAGTTGTCTGCTCCGCCGAGAGCAGCATATACCTCAACGCCGTTGGTATGTGCCTTTTCAACTATCTTTTTCATTTCGCTGTCGGGAATGTCGCATTGCAGTTCACCGCTGCTGTCCGGCTCAAAGAAGGCTATATTGATATGCGTAAGAGCGGAGTAGTCAAGGTCGGCGTAGGGCTTGTAATGCCATTCCGGGAGGTAGCCTATGATCCTCTTTGCCGGTCCTGCTGTCCCGGCGCTCACCGTCAGCGGAATTACGGGAACGACCGCCGCCGCTGTAAGAAACGCAATTATCCTGCCTGCTTTCATAGCATCATCTCCTGTAGTATGTTTGATTATATTATACAGTATTTATAGGCTAAAGTCAATCGGTATTGATATTTTACTGAAAATGGAAGCAGGCAGAAGGATGTTTAAATCCGGAATGCGGAATTAGCGGTATCGCCTGCGGCGATGCTATGAAATGTATGGGCGCACAGTGTGTGTGCGCCATTACGAAAACAGCAACTGTAGGGACCGCCTTTGGCGGTCCGCTTGTCCTGCGTTGCAAGTATACCAAGTTTAGGGACGCCCATCGGGCGTCCGCAGGATATGCGCGATTATCGTTAGGGAGGCGGGCTGCCAAAGGCAGCCCCTACATATGCACATAACCATGTGGCGGGGCGATGAAGGCATCGCCCCCTACACATGATACATCTCCCGATACACAAAGTAACAGTACACATTATGCTGCCCGTGCGATAGCCCGACAAGGCCTGCTGCCTCCGATAGAAAGCAAAAGCTGACAGGAGGGGGTGGAGGGCAAGGAAGGGGGAGTCCAGAGGGGGAAACCTTGGGACGGGGGAGGATGTCAGCTTTTACTGCGGTTTTCTTCTCCTCACCCGGGTCCCATGGTTTCCCCCTCTGGATTTGTGAGTACAACTATGAATTACGGTCAATTGAAATAGAGAACGTAAATTAAAGATTTCTTTATTCCATATTTCAAGATTTGCTAAATCTCATACAAAAGCCAAAGAGGAACACCTCCCGGGGCAAGGAGGGAGGGAAAAAGAAAACCGCAGCAAAAACCGGCATTTCCCTCCCTCCTTTCCCCTTACGGTTTTCCTCTCTGGACTCTCTTTTCCCTCTCCCCTTTTCTTCCACCCATTGCCGGTTTTTGCTTTTTTAAGACTTGCAAACTAAATCAGGCTATCGCACGGGCAACTTGTACTGCACTGTTACTTTTGTTGGCGGGTGTAGGGGGCGATACCTACATCGCCCCGCCACACTGTGTATGCCACCATTCTGTAGGGGCTGCCTTCGGCAGCCCGCCTACCTAACGGTAATCGCACATATCCTGCGGACGCCTGATGGGCGTCCCTACAGCGTCTGCTCCCAGCGTAAAAGAGGCGGACCGCCAAAGGCGGTCCCTACAAACGCTATATACACGGCGATACCATTAATTCCGCATTCCGAATCCCGAATTAAATAATTGGCTTTGGGTAATTATGAATTATGCATTATGCATTATGAATTAAACCGGGCGCACGTTTTGAAGTGCGCCCGGTTGTATCATTCATTATTTGTATCTGTCTCCGGCTTCTTTGAAATAGTGCCGCGTATCGTTCTTCCCTCGGAATAGTTGTCAAGGAAGTGATGACGTTCATCTCCTATGTGATAGGATATCAGTGTCTGCAGGTTCACGTTCTCGGCGCTGCGGAAGATATTCATATCCACGGCTGGATTCGTTTCCCTCAGCTGTGCGAGCAGCTCCTTTATTTCCTGCCTCTTGGAGCCTGTCCCTCTGTTCTCGTTGGTCTCGGATACACCGCAGGCGCACTGTATGAAATGCAGATGATTGCATTTGCCCCAGCGTATGATATCCGCCTCACGCACAAGGTAGAGCGGACGTATAAGCTCCATGCCTGCATAATTCTCACTGTGCAGCTTCGGCATCATGGTCTGCATCTGTGAACCGTAGAGCATACCCATGAGTATCGTTTCTATTACGTCATCGAAATGATGACCGAGTGCGATCTTGTTGCAGCCTATCTCGTTGGCAGTCTTGTAGAGCCAGCCTCTTCTGAGCCTTGAGCACAGGAAACAGGGATGCTTGCCGGCCTTGTCGGCGGATTCAAATATCCTTGTCGGGCGCAGGATAAGAGGTATCCCAAGCTTTTCTGCGTTTTTGAGTATCTGGGATTTGACGTGCCATTTGTATCCGGGATCCATGCCAAGGAACTGAAGGGAGAATTTTCCTCCGCTGAAGCGCCTTAGTCTTTCCATGCAGAGTGCAAGGAGCATCGAGTCCTTTCCGCCGGATATACATACAGCGATATTATCGCCCTCCTGTATCAGCTGGTATTCCTCTACAGCACGGTTGAATTTCGTCCATATCGACTTGTTGAAATCTGAGGCTATGCTTTCTTCTACGAGATTGATCTTCATGACAGTTCCCTCCTTTCAGCAAAAAACCGTCCCGGGCGGGACGGTATGTATTACTTTCTTCTCGTACCGTTGCGGCGGTCTGTACGGCGCTTCCCTTCGCCGATACGTTCCTCGCTGGTCTGCTTGAAGTGCGACATCATGTCCTCGAAAGTCATCTCTGACTGAGGTATAGTCTTTTTAGGTTCCCATATATTGGGCTTGCTGCGCTGGGGCTTATCCCTGCGCGGCTTGTTCTGCTGACCGCCAGCTGATTCTGTCTTCTGAGCGGTGCCGTCATCCTCCTGCGCCTTCTTGAGCGAGAGACTGACCTTTCCTGCCTCGTTGATGCCGATCACCTTGACTCTGATCTCCTGACCCTCTGTGAGGAATTCATGGATATCATTGACATAGGTGTTTGCGATCTCGGAGATGTGTATCATACCCGAGCCGCCGCCTTCAACATCCACAAAAGCTCCGTACTGGGTGATCGCCTTGACTGTTCCGTTGTAGATCTTACCGATTTCCAGCTGCATAAAATATATAACTCCTTTTTATCATCCGTGACGTGCCTGCCCGCAGAGTGCCGGCTGCGTAGCTTACGTACAGCGGAGATTAATCTCTTGATGTATCATAAAATCTGCGCTCGTCGGGGTAGGCATAGTTACGTTCCTCGACTGCGATACGCTCCATATAAGGAGAAAGGTCGTCACTGTCAAGGATTCGCTGAAGATCGGCGTTTTCAAGCTCGTAAGCGCTGATTTTCTCGTTGATCGCATCAAGCTCCTTCTGCTTTTCCGCTGAGTCCTTGTTGGTAACTATGATGACAGCGAAGCAGCTTAGTACGAATACAGCAGTGAACAGCTTCACGAGACCACTGTTAAACAGACCTTTTTTGTGTTCCTTGTTCTTCTTCTTTCCGAACAACGTTATCCACGTTCTTTCTGATTTTAGATTCCTTATTATTATACAACAAAAACAGGCATTTCATCAATAGTACGGCGAGTTTTTTAAAATATATAACCGAAACTTTGGAACATCTTACAAATATACCCCCTGTCGCCTGACCAATTAGCACAAAAGCCTTTTTTACCGGCAGTATCAGCCGGCGAAGCGCCCGCATGACAAGACTGCCGAGGGTGAGGAGATACAGCACAGCACCGAGTATACTGCCGAGGAGATACCACCAGTGCAGCTCGCCGCGCACGCACAGAGAGGTGAAGATACAGAAGACGCCGGTGCAGCCTGCAATGAAGATGATATCCTCGGCGGCGACGAGGAGACTGCTGTGCGGCAGAAGAAGGCGCAGCAGGCGGAATACATCGTACCATACTCCGAGCCCCGCACCGATGACGCAGGAAAGAGCGAACAGCCGGAGCTCCTCGCTGACGGAAAAATAGGTCTCCGGCACATTGAGGAGCATCACCGGAATAGCCTCCCGATGGCAGAGAGGGGATGCCTGCGCTGCTCGTCGCCGTATATCAGTGAGCGTATCTCTCCGGATATCGTCATATCTCCGGTCTCGATGCTCATCGAGTCGATGTGAAGGCTGCTCCCCTGTACCGTGAGCTCGCCGAGCTGAGTGTAGAGGCATATCGTCCTCTCGTCGAAGCTGTCAACGTCTGTCATGCCGGTTATCGTGAGTTTTCTGCGGTTTTCGAGGATGATGCTCTGGTCTGCTGCCGATGATATCTCCTTCATAAGGTCCTCCCTTTTCCTGTTTAGTATCCTTTGCGGGGCACACATTCCCCATATCATAATTGATATGTCCGGAAGTTAAGAATATTCCGCAGAAAACGCACATTTATTATTGACGTGGACATTGTTTTGTGTTATAATTAAAATACTATCGTGTTCTAAGCGGTGTACCGCTACATACAGTATAAAGGAGATAATGAAAATGGGAAAGTATTTCGGAACAGACGGTTTCAGAGGTACTGCTAACGTCAATCTTACAGCAGATCACGCATTCAGAGTCGGAAGATTCCTCGGCTGGTACTACGGCGAGCTCAAGAAGAGAAACGGCGACACCTCGGCTCCGAGGATAGTTATAGGAAAGGATACCCGCCGCTCGAGCTATATGTTCGAGTATTCTCTCGTAGGCGGACTTACTGCATCCGGTGCGGATGCCTATCTGCTCCACGTTACTACTACTCCGTCAGTAGCCTACGTTACAAGAGTTGACGGCTTCGACTGCGGTATCATGATATCTGCGAGCCATAACCCCTACTACGACAACGGACTCAAGCTCATCAATCACGACGGCGAGAAGATGGAGGATGAAGTCATCACCCTCGTTGAGGCTTACCTTGACGGCAAGCTCTCCGCCTTCGGTCAGGATTACCCCGAGCTTCCCTTCGCAACAGGCGGAGAGATCGGAAGAAGCGTTGACTACGTTGCCGGAAGAAACAGATATATGGGCTATCTTATTTCCCTCGGCCTTTATTCCTTCCGCGGTATGAAGGTGGCTCTCGACTGTGCTAACGGTGCATCATGGACTATCGCAAAGGCGGTATTCGAGGCACTCGGCGCAGAGACACACGTTATCAACGCAGAGCCTAACGGAGTGAACATCAACGAGAACGCAGGCTCCACACATATCGAGGTGCTCCAGCAGTACGTAAAGGAGAACGGCTTCGATGTCGGATTTGCGTATGACGGCGATGCCGACCGCTGCCTCTGTGTAGACGAGCTCGGAAACGTCATCTCAGGTGACCACATCCTCTATATCTACGGCAGATATATGAAGGAGAAGGGTAACCTTGTAAATAACACTGTTGTAGCTACAGTAATGTCGAACTTCGGACTTTTCAAGGCATTTGACGAGATCGGTGTGGAGTATGCCAAGACCGCAGTAGGCGACAAGTATGTATATGAGTATATGAAGGAGCACGGCTGTCTCCTCGGCGGAGAGCAGTCCGGC
Organism: Ruminococcus sp.; assembly: GCA_017620025.1. Taxonomy (GTDB): domain Bacteria; phylum Bacillota; class Clostridia; order Oscillospirales; family Ruminococcaceae; genus Ruminococcus. The sequence continues at coordinate 2,423 of JAFZRF010000009.1, read as the reverse complement.
CATATCATCTTCTCCAAGTACGCCTCCACCGGCGACGGTATCCTCACAAGCCTCAAGATCATGCAGGTCATCATGTCCCGCAAGAAGAAGCTCTCCGAGCTTGCAGCGCCCTTCAAGGTATATCCGCAGGTGCTCGAGAACGTAAAGGTCAAGGATAAGTCTGCTGCACAGGCAGATCCTGATGTTCAGGCAGCAGTTGCAGAGGTCGCAGAGGCACTCGGCGAGACCGGAAGGATACTTGTGCGTGAGAGCGGAACAGAGCCTCTTGTGCGTGTAATGGTAGAAGCTCCCTCCGAAGAGATCTGCCGCACCTATGTTGATAAGGTAACAGCAGTCATCCGCTCGAAGGGCCATGCGGTCTGATCGGCGGTATTGCAGAAAAATCTTGACTTTTCGGCGAATACGTGATATCATAGTTTAGGCAGCGCTCGCAGAGCCGGTATTCCGGATATGCAGCACTGCTTTCAGAAAGACTCAAACCGTCTTCCGGCGGAAATAAACAGGAGGTAAAAATGTCTAAGCATACAAAAGATCAGAATTTGAATATTACGATCAATAACTCTCAGGATAAGGAAGAAGAGGTCGTTCTCTCCGTTGTCACCATATTTCAGAAGATCAGAAAGTACTTCGGTGTATGGCTGATATCTGCGATAGTGATCGGAATGCTCGCAGTGGGCTATGCAGTGCTCACGACCCACGTTAAGAAAGCAAAGCTTACCGCACTTGTAAGCTTCTCCTATTCGGGTATTGAAAAGGGCAAGGATCCGAGCGGACGAAAGTTCGATATCAACACCATCAAGAATCCTGCCGTAATCGAGAAGGCTCTTGATAATCTCGGCATGGATCTGCTCGAGCTTGAGAATATCCGTCAGGGCATCTCCTTCAAGGATATCATTCCTCAGGATGCTATCGACCGTATCACTGCATACAAGAGCGTATACGAGACTGCAAACAGCGGTAACCTTGCAGCTGCTCAGGCTATGCTGGATACTACATACTTCCCGACACAGTTCCAGGTGTACTTCGATTACAACAACACAGAGTTCACTACCTCCGAGGCTGTTGATGTATTCAACGAGGTACTCAACCAGTATCAGAACTGGTTCTATGAGGAATACGGCTACAACGAGTCGATCGGTGCGGCTGTAACGGCTATAAACTACGAAGATTATGATTATGCACAGTCTCTTGACGTGCTTGACGACAGTCTTTCAAAGCTCCGCAAGTATGTAAAGACTCTTGCAAATGAGGATACCACACGTTTCCGTTCAGCGGTAACAGGATATACATTTGATGACCTTGCGCAGTCCATAAGCACAGTGCGTGATGTAAACTTTGATCAGATCTCCTCTATCATTTCCGTAAACAATGTCACCAAGGACAAGGATCAGGCACTCAATTATTACGAGTACAGGATCAAGGCTCTTGAAAGACAGCAGGCACAGTATGAGGAGCAGCTCGCATCCGTAATGGAATCTATTGATCATTATGAGAAGGATCAGGTAATGATCATCAATAACAGTGATGTAAATATCGATCAGACCATCACTCAGGCTTCCGAGCAGTACGACAGAATGTTCAGAAGCAAGCTCACACTTACAGATGATGTAGCAGAGACCAAGCAGAGGATAAACTACTACAAGGACAGAATGGAAGCTCTCCAGAAGCATACCAATTCAAGCGAGGCTGACAAGATAAAGGTCGAGGAGCAGCTCGCAGCTTTAAGCGACAAGGTTAACGAGCTCATCGAGAGCGTAAGCCTTACAGCTGAGGACTACTACAAGAATGTAACATTCAAGAACGCTTACAACGTTCTCGTTCCTGCTTCAAATACAGCAACAGACAGAATCGGAAGAATCGTAAGCAACGCAAAGCTCCCGCTCGTAGCATTAGAGGGACTTGCACTGATGTTCTTCTTTGCTGTTGCAGTAGTTGAGGCAATAAAGCAGGACAGCGCCAAGAGAAAGGCTGAGCTTGCTGTTGCCGATGCAGAAGAGGATGACGAGGATGAAGATACAGACGACGAGGATATGACAGAGGAAGAGACAGCGGAAGCTGAAGAGGCTCCCGAGAAGAAGGACTCAAAGAAGAAAAAGTAATTACTGAGACGGCTCCCGTAATGGGAGCCGTTTGGCTGCTGTAAACCGTAGTTTTATCAGGGGACGCCTTCACTTGCAAGGCGTCCCCTCTTCCAAAACAGTCCTCCGGACTGTTTTGGAATTCACCCCTTGCGAAGCGCCCTGCGGTTATGCGGGGCTTTGCCCCACACCCCACCAGAGGCTCTGCCTCTGGACTCCGCTAAAGGGGCGCAGGCAGATTGTCAAGTCAAGTGCAACAAAAAACTTCATCAGGAGATTTATCCCCGAGGCAGATTCTAGGACGAGCGTTTATTAAAGCCACAATACGATCAACATCAGCCTGAG
>JAFZRF010000008.1 GCA_017620025.1 Ruminococcus sp. | reverse complement strand
TTCGTTCTTTTAGTGTAAAATGAGTATATGACTTCATCTTGTCCTCCGTGTTGTTGGTGTTGTGGTAAACTCAATTTTACACCTTGGACGAGATGAAGTCAATTCTTTTTTTATTTGTTGCACTTCATATTATAATCTGCCACTCCCCCTCTGGACTCCCCCTCACTCTCCCCTTGACCCCCTCCTGTCAGCTTTTGCTTTTCTTCCGTAACAGCAGGTCTTGTCGGGCTATCGCACGGGCAACTTAATGTGTGATGTTTGTATATTATAAACTTTATCGTCATTAAAAAAGGACGCACGAAAATGCGTCCTTTTATCGTCATCAATTATGAATTAAGAATTATGAATTATGAATTGACCTCAGTACGGCAGTCTGAACTTTCCGGCTTTCCATACGCCGTCACTTCCGATGACTGCGGAGAATTCCTCATCCTGTTCGTAAGGGCCGGGACCGCCGTAGGCGGAATCGTCGTAGTAGTTCCTTACGTTGAAGAATACCTCGTCCTTTGTGCGTGAGGTTATCTCCGTTATCTGTGAGTACTGATAATAGTTGTTGATGCCGCGTTCGCCGTTGAGGGCGTATACGTGACTGCCGTCCTCCATGAATACCTCGCTGAGAGCCGTCGGATAGCGGTCACTGAATACCTTGTAGTAGTCCTTCTCGACATCGGCTATGGAGTTTCTTCCCGGAGTAGTAACAAGATAGAATTTCCAGCCGAACTGATTCTCAAGGTACTTGTTCATATCGAGCTCGTAGGGCGAGCCTACAGTGAAGCTCCAGTCAGTCTCGCAGGCGGAACGGAAAAGCGCCTGTCCGGCTTCGATAAGTTCATCATCGGACTGCTCCTCTGCGGGTTCGTTGAAGGATACAGCGCCGTCGGAGTTATACTCGAATACAGCCTTCTCTTCCCCGCTGCCGGCAGCGGTCGTCGTGGTGCTGCCCTTGTCGTCCTTTGCCTTTTTTGTATCAGAGGTATCAGCAGTGCTGCTGTCAGCTTCCTTTGTGCCGGATTCTGCGGGAGCTGTCGCCTCAGCAGTGCCTTCTTCGGTGCTGTCTGTATTTTCAGAGGCTGCGGCAGATGTCGTATCGGCGGGAGTATCTGCAGTGCTGCTGTCTGTGCTCTTGCCCTTGCAGCCCGTCATGCCGCAGAGCAGCACGGCGGCAGCTATCAGGGCTGTCGTTCTTTTCATATCTTTTCCTTTCATGCTCAGTCCTCCTCATCAAGGACGAAGTCTATCGTGCCCTCGCTGACGTTTACCGCCGAGCAGAGTACGCTGACCTCCATGCCGAGAGTATAGGATACGCCCGAAAAGCGCTCCGTCAGAGCAACGGGCTCGTTGTAGTCATATTCGCCCTCAGGCAGAGTGCGGATATGCACGAGACCCTCAACGGTATCGGGCAGCTCTACGTAGAAGCCGTAATCGGCAACGCCGGAGATGCGGCCTGTGAAGACCTCTCCGATATGCTGCTTCATATACTCGGCCTTGTAGATATCCTCGCATTCACGCTCTATCGTCACAGCCCTTGCCTCAGCATTGCTCGAGAGCTCGGAGGCCTTGGCCGCAAAGCCCTCATATCTCTTGGTCAGCCACTTCTGGTCGTAGCCGGCGAGTATATCAGTTATGATGCGGTGGATCGCAAGGTCGGGATAGCGGCGTATCGGTGAGGTGAAATGTGCGTAGTCCTCAAGTGCAAGGCCGAAATGTCCGAGCGGTTCGTCGGAGTACTTCGCCTTTGCCATAGACCTCAGCACCATCATGTTGACGGCCTGATACATATCGGTATCCTTTGCGCCCTCGAGTATCATCGTGGCGTGTGCGGGCTTGAATTCCTCAAAGTGCGGATATTCCACATTCGCCTTGCGGAGCATCTCGCAGAGCATGGCGGTCTTTTCCTCGGGCGGCGCTTCATGCACACGGTACACAAAGGGTATCTCCTTCTCGCCGGCAAGCCTTGCGGCAGCCTCGTTGGCTGTGAGCATGAATTCCTCTATGATGCGCTCAGCCTTGCCGCTGGTGCGGGGCATTACTCCGCAGCAGATACCGTCCTCGCCTATGATAAGCTTGCTCTCGGAGGTCTCAAGCTCCGGTGCACGGCGGCGTCTGCGCTTGGCGATGAGCTTGTCCGCAAGCTCATTTATAAGTGGTATCTCCTTTGATACGCAGGAGTATTTTTCCGCTGTCTCCTGTGTGGCCGTGCCGTCGAGCATGGCGTTTATCTCGGAGTACACACCCTTTACACGGGAACGTATCACGCTCTTGCAGAAGCGGTAGCCTGTGAGCTCTCCGTCGTTGTCGAGCTCGCAGAAGGCTGTGAGAGTGAGCCTGTCCTCGTCCGGGTTGAGTGAGCATATCCCGTTGGAGAGCTCCTTCGGGAGCATGGGGATGACCTGGTCGGCGTAGTATATGCTCGTTCCGCGCCTGAGAGCCTCCTTGTCAAGCTCGCTGCCTCCGCGGACATAGTGTGATACATCGGCGATATGAACGCCGAGCAGATAGCCTGTATCAGTCCTTTCGACGGATATCGCATCGTCAAGGTCCTTTGATTCTGCGCCGTCTATGGTGAATATGGGAAGGCTGCGGAGATCCTCACGGTTGTTGAGCGCATACTCCTGTACTCCCGATGCCGAGAGCTTTCTTGCCTCCCTGAGCACCTCCTCCGGGAACTCTGTGGGAGCGCCGTGCATTGCAAGCACGGACTGTGCGCAGGATGAAGCGAGCTCGGAGCTGCCGAATACCGAGGTAATCCTTACCTTGTGCTCTGCATGGCGTCTGCCGCGGTATACTATCTCAGCCATAGCCTTGTCGTTCTCATGGAAAGCAACGCTCTCCTCACGGACGATTATAAGATGGCTGCGGGATGCGGAATCCGGCACAAGGTATGGCTTGCCGTCCTCGAATTCAATGCGGCCTGTGAGCATCTGTGAGCCGAAATCAAGTATATCCTCTACCTGTCCCTCGGGCTCTCCCGTGCGGGAGCGTATATCAGATATAAGCACCTTGTCGCCGGGCATTGCGCCGAGCATACACTTGCCGGGAATGAAGTATTCCGTGCCGTCCTCTGTTACTGCAAAGCCGAAGGTGCGGCTGAGGCGGGATACTGTAGCTGTCTGCATACCGAGCCTTGAACAGAGTGCTGCCTTCATGCCCTTGCGTACTGTGATAACGCCCTCGGTGCGGAGCTGTGAGAAGGCCTCGGCGAAATCCGCCTGACCGCCCTTTCCGCCCTTCTTTGTGCGGCACTTCGTTTCGAGCTCGTTTATCGGCATTATATCCTTCTTGTATGCCTTGAGGAAGGTCACTATCTTATGCTTGTAGCTTGTTACCATATCGGTCTTTTCTGTTGTCTTCTTTGTCAATATTGTTTCTCCTTTCCTGTACAGCCTTGATCTGTCATAAATAAAAAAGCCCCATGACTTTTATCACGGGGCGTCCTGCTTACTTGTCGGTGAAGAGCGGTATCAGGTTTACTGCAAGAGTTACGATGAAAAGGATTATACCCAGTGCACGGGTGATCTTGTTAAGGATCGCTTCCTTTGATCTTCCTTCATTCTTGCCGTAGAAAGAATCGGTGCTTGCACCTGTGAGTGCTGCGGACAGGCTGTCCTGTGACTTCTGATCCTGTGCGAGACAGATACATACTATTGCAACGCAGATCACAAGGAGAGCGATGCCGCCGATGATCTCGAGAACTGACATATTGTTACCTCCGGAATTAGTATTTATTTATGCTGACTGTACGTAAATTTCAATTAGCTTTACAATTATACCATAAAACCCGTATTATTTCAAGTATCTGCGAAGAAAAAACATGACAAATCTCATGGGGATTTTCGGCTATAATACACAATGATATGCAGAAAAGGCACTGCTGTAATGTTAAAACAAAAAAATATCTCTGATAAGTCACAAAACGTTTGTGAAATATGTTATATTATACAGGACGTCCGAAATGAGGTGATAGCATGGATAAAAACGCTTCTGATAAAATAAGGCGCCTGTATGAGCTTTACGAACAGCCAATGTACAGGATAGCCTTTGCAGTGCTGAAGAGGACAGAGTCCGCAGAGGACGCTGTATCTGAGGCTTTCCTGCGACTGATAAAGCATATCGGCAGGATAGGTGACCCTGACAGTGAGCAGACTAAAAGGTATGTTGTGAAGGTCATAAAGAGCACCTCCATAACCCAGTACAGGAAGCAGAAGAGATCCCTTGAAAGAGAACCGTATGCAGATGAAGAGCTTCTGAGAGTAGCAGATGCCTCGCAGAGTGTTGAGGAGAGGATATTCAGCACAGGCAGAGAGCTGCTTGCAGAGCTCAGCGAGCCGGACAGAAAACTTGTTGAACTGCACTGTGTTGACGGTCTTTCATGGAGCGAGACAGCCAGAAGGATGGAAATATCGGAACCGGCTGCACGGAAGCGTTTTGAACGTGCAAAGAAGCGCCTTGAAAAGCTTCTTAATAAACAGTAAAGGAGAATAGCTATGAAGGGTCTTCCTGATAAGAATGAATGGAAAAAGATCACTGATGATGCGTTCGGTTCTTCGGATGAGCATATATTCTCCGAGAGCTACAGAAAGAAGAGGGACGCTATGCTGAAGGACAATAATGTAAAGAATAGCGGCAAGGCCGTTTTAAATGAAAATGATGAAAGGAAGAGAATAAAGGTAACTGACAGCGGCAGCAGAAGAAAATGGCTGGCTCCCCTTGCAGGTGTGGCAGCGGTGGCAGTGCTGATACCCGGTGTTATTTACGGTGCAGGCTTCCTTGATATGAAGACAGCGCCTTCCACAGATACCACGGCAACAGAGCCGGCAGCTGAGCCCGCAAAGCCTGTAGTTGACGGAGTATCCTATGTTACGGAATGGCTTCCCGAGGGTGTATACTACGACCCTGCCGAGGATAAGTATTTTGATGCGGAAGGCAACTGGTACATGACAGCGGAGATAATCGTCAGGGACTTCCCTGACGGCGATGAGGCAGCTGCGGGCAGTATACCGGGAGAGATCGCAATGGAGCGCCTGAAAGCTCCTGATACAGCACAGGTAACTTACTCATGTGCTTTGATCACAACAAAGGAAAAGGTATATATGCTCCTGCTCGAATTCAACAGGGATATCCCTCACGAAGAGACAGACAGAGTCAATGAGAATGCTTATCTTATAGACGCAGAGACAGGCCGGCCGCTGAGTGAAGAAGCCGAGAATGACAAGCCCGTAGTGAACGGCGTTACCTATGTTCTTGACTGGCTCCCCGAGGGAGTATACTACGACGCTGAGAAGGACGCATACTTCGATGCGGATGGAAGATGGTTCTCGACCATACAGCTTGATGTACATCTCAACGAGGAAGGCGATATGCCCGAGGTAATAGATATCCCGATGAGAAATACCGATGTCATCGGAGAGGAGCAGGCTGAGCCTGTTGCAAGAATCAGATCGTTCGTTCACGGAGAAGACGGTATATATATCGTTTCCATGTTCTTCCGCAGCGGCGTATCTGTAGAGGATTCAGGAAAGATGAGCGAGAATTTCAGGCTCGTATATGCAGAGACCGGCAAGCCTGTAGAAAGGACAGCAGAGGAAGACGAAAACGGCGAGAAGGTCATGATCCATGCCGGCTGCACTATCTATGATGCAGCCATCATGCTGGATGAGTATAACTTCTGCAAGGGCGAGGATTTCATCGCAGCCTTCAACAACTGCCGTGATCTGCTGCCCGAGGGCGCTGTATCCGATGACGCACCGAATATGGAGGGCTTCATCATTCCCGGCGAGTATACACTCAACCAGGATATGAGCACAGAGGATATATGCAAGAAGTTCTACAACAGAGCTGTCAATACCATAAGAGACAACGGTTATAAAGAGGCAGCCGAGAGAAATAACATGACTCTCAACGAGCTCTTTACCATAAGCTCCATCGTTGAGAAGGAGAGCCCGAACAATGATACCAAGCTGATGATAGCTACTGTTATACTCAACAGACTTGACGATCCGGAGAACTTCCCGCATCTTTCAGTTGAGTGCACCGGCAGGTATGGCGAAATCCTTGAAAATATCGGGATCGACAGCAGCGTGACCGCAAAATATGATACCTATGAATCCGAGGGACTTCCCCCTGCACCGATATGCTGTCCCGATGAGACAACGATAAATTATGTGCTTGAGGCTGTTGAAAGCTATCATTCTGATTTTTACTGGTATGTTGTCTCAAAGGTCAGCGGAAAGGCATATTTTGCAAAGACACTGGAAGAGCATGAGAAAAATATCGGGATAGTTGAAGCACAGGAAAGAGAAGCCGGAAATCCTTCCGAACAATGGTCACCTGTATTGGATGCCAGCGGAAAACTGTTCAGACTTAACTGGATACCGGAGGGATTGACCTACGATCCGGAAACGCATTTCTATTTTGATGCTGACGGCGAACCTTTTATGTTAGTATGCCTTGTAGAAAGTATTGAATGGGCTAATGCTGCACCTGAAGAGTCTGTCAGAGTATTTGTATCAAAGAAACCGAATAATGATCTGAATAACGAAGGTGCATTCAGAAACATAAGCAGATCGTTTGATGATGGCAGGGTACTTTCCATAGCATATATCAAGTCGGCAGACCCGGATGTCATTCAGAAGGTACTCGATAATGCAGAGCTTGTTGAGCCTGATGATGATATCTTTGTTGAAGATATCAGCGATCCGGTAGAGACACCGGAAACCACAATCAGCGGCGAACAGACCGGACCGATGGATGCTGAAGCATCGGCTGAACCTCTGTTTGAACCACAGCAGGACGATCAGGAATATGATGATGGTGACTATCAGCTTGAAAGATAAAATGATATAGTATGATAATGAAAGCCCGGAGGCAGAAGCTTCCGGGCTTTTTTCTATCCTTCTATCTGGCGGGCAAGGAACTGTGCAGCCGCTGTGATAAGGCTTTTTTGCAGTTCTGTGACGGTGCTGCCGTGCTCCGATGCGAGGAATACCACCGCTCCGGAAACATCGCCGGCTGTGATTATAGGCACAGCTCCGGTCGCACGGCGTTCCGAGCCCTCTGCCGGCAGGAAGGGATGCTCCTGTCCGGTAAGAGCGAAGTACTGGCTGCGCTCGTCCATAAGGTTTTCAAGCTGCCGTGAGACACGGCGCTCCGCAAGCTCACGGCGTGGGATCCCGGAAACGGCTACGACGTGATCCTTGTCGAATACCGCTACAGGACAGCCGGCTGTCTTATGCATGACTTCCGCCACATGAGCTGCATTCTCGTTCATCTCATTAAGCGCCGAGTACTTGCGGAAAATGACTTCGCCGTCGCTGTTGGTGTATATCTCGAGCGGATCACCGTCACGCAGATGCATCGTCCGGCGTATCTCCTTGGGTATGACGACTCTGCCGAGGTCGTCGATTCTGCGTACAATACCTGTTGCTTTCATATCATTACCTCCGTTTATTGGATTGCGGTAATATTATCTGCGGGAATTGGGGGATTATTCCGGAGGATATTTACAGACTTCCCGATACACGATTATAATAATTATACTGTTGTAACATGAAACGGTGAGTAGAAGCATGAAAAAAATTATAGATTGCAACATATATATCATAAAAGCACGAAAGAACTCATTTGACAGCTGGATGAACCTATTGTATAATAATGATGCTGCAGAGAATGGCTCTGCAAAACGATACAGGATATGCGGTATAGACGAGATGTAAATGAAAGGAGCCGTACGGGAAACCGTACGGCTCTTTTTAAACTATCCTTCCAAAACAATTATCTGACCGCACATGACCTGTGAAGAGAAGTCATGTCTGCGGGTGCTGTTCCAGCTTCAGGCCTTTTTCTGCAAGGAAACTCCTCAGATCGTTCAGCGGCATAGGCTTGCCGAAATAGTATCCCTGTGCGCATTCGCAGTTTACTTCCTTCAGGAACAAAAACTGTGATTCATCCTCAACGCCCTCACAGAGCGGTGAAAGTCCCATACCGTTTGCGCCCTTCATGATATACCTCAGCAGCTCCGCTGTCTTGGGATTGCGGCTCAGATTCCGCAGGAATACCATATCGAGCTTCAGCACATCGAAATCATATTCCGCAACTGTATTCAGTGAAGAATAGCCGCTGCCAAAATCATCGAGCCAGATATGGAAGCCCTGTGCCCGCATACGGTCACACTCGCTTTTGATGTATCCCTCATTGAAATTCAGCGCACTCTCAGTGATCTCAAGGTCGATCATATTGTGCGGTATATTGAACATCCTGCACATCTCCTCGACATAGCCGAAGATATCGCAGAGTTCAAAATCAAGACGTGAAATATTGATAGAGGCCGGTGTGATCGGTTCTCCGGCTGCTGTCATCTGCTTATAATCCTGACAGACCTGCCTGATAACATACTGATCGACCAGATGTATGAGGTGGAACTGCTCAAGCGTTTCGATGAAATCAGCCGGCGAAAGCATTCCGATCTTCGGATCGATCCAGCGGACAAGTGCTTCAAAGCCGCAGACTTCTTCTGTTTTTACACGGATGACAGGCTGATAGAAAACCTTGATATAGCCTTTCTCGATTGCTTCCTCGACATGGTCTACCACATACTGCTGTTTGCGGAGCTTCTCACGCAGAAGCTCGTCATAGATGCAGTAGTTTACATCATGGCGGCGCTTGATGCTGCTGCAGGCAAGACGGGCGTGATCGCAGGCAAGACCTACCTCGGCACGATTGCCGTCCTGGAAATAGATGCCGGCCTTGATACGGACCTTCTTGTTGATATCATCAGCAAGAAGCATACTCTTATAGACGGTTTCGACCTTTGCAATGATCTCCTCACGGGAGCCGACAGCACAGACGAAGAAACGGTCATCGGAGAAACGGGCAGAGGTTGCTCCGACAAAGATTTCACGTATCACACGGGCAAGGTCACAGAGCAGCTCGTCACCGAGCTTGAAACCGTGCCGCTCGTTATACAGCTTGAAATTCGGGATGTCAAAATAGATGAAGGCGATTTCCTGCCGCCATGATTCCGGCTGGGAGAGCTGCTTCTGTATCTTGTAATAGAAAAAGGACATATTGAACAGGCCTGTGAGCGAATCAGTTTCCTGACTGCGGGAAAGCAGCTCCGCCTCAGCAAATGAATTACGGTTGATGTTCAGGTATTCATTCCTGTCAACATCCACGATGAAAACATAAAAAACGCTCTTTCCGTTCTCCATGTGGAGCAGATGTCCGAAATCCTCGATATAGCGTATATCTCCCTGCTTGGTCACAATGCGGTAGCGCACATAGTCATGGCGCTTTTCGCCGAAAAGCGTCTGTGCCTGGATCTGGTTCTCGATCTTGTGCAGATCCTCGGGATGCACCATGCCCTGAAAAGAACCGCCGACATACTCTATGAATTCTTCAAAGGTCTCGCAGCCATACAGCTTGATGATATTCTGCTCGGCAAAGAGGATCTTTTCTTCGCCCTGCGCCTCATAAACGAAAAAGCCTCCGGGCAGTCCGGTCGGGATACTGCCGCATCCTTCCATACGCATCAGATTATCTTCCATACTTCGCTCCTTTCGTATATACAACATTCCTTTGCAGCGGGATTTATGCCCCGCTTTGTTTTTATCATAACACATTTTACATAAAAATGCAATACCGTAATGATGCAGAATAAGGGGCCTGATATCCGGTCAGTCTGTTAATAAACCATAGTATTATAAGGGGACGCCTTCACTTGCAAGGCGTCCCCTCTTCCAAAACAGTCCCCCGGACTGTTTTGAAATTCACCCCTTGCGAAGCGCCCTGCGGAAAAATGCGGGGCTTTGCCCCACACCCCACCAGAGGCGCTGCCTCTGGACTCCGCTAAAGGGGCGCAGCCCCTTTAGAATCTCGAACTTATTGAAACAGTACTTTTTTTAAGCTGACAGGACCTCATATCCGGTATCATTTCTTCAGATACCGCATCTGCCGCAGGGTCTCTGTGAACTCTGCAAATGCTTCATCGGAGCAGCCTGCATTCTTCAGCATCAGGCTGACGCTGTCCTTTGCTGTGTATTCATATGTTGTGAGAACATTCTCCCAGGGCAGCCCGTGCGCATCCATGAACCGGCGCAGCGCTGCTTTAAGCTCCGGGTTTTCATATATCTCCTTGATGCTCGTATCTGCACCCCAGCTGTAAGGCGATCTCACGTCATAGCGCATAGTGATGTCGGCACGTTTATGCCAGTCGATCTTATCCGGCGATTCGACGGTTGCATTGAGAATATAAATACCGTCCTCGCGTGTCCATGTGTGAAGATCGGGATCCCAGCTTTCAAAGGCACGCCAGTCGATGTGAAGGCGAACGGTTACTGTCTGATGCGGTTCTGCATATACCTTCCGGAAGGCGCCGAGTGTACATACCGGCTTTGTCAGCGTGGAAAACGGATCATGCACATAGACCTGCACCACGGTCTTTCCGGCAATATCTCCGGTATTCTCGACCTCCGCAAGCAGTTCAATCCCGTTATGTATATCGTTGCTTTCAATACGCAGATCTCTCACTTCAAACGTTGTATATGACAGGCCGTATCCGAAGCACATATTTATGTAGTCAGCATCCGCATTGCGGTGCAGGCGGGTTGTATAATAGCGGTAGCCGACAAAAATGCCCTCGCCGTAGTTCACGTTCATGCCGTCGCCGGGGAAATTCAGAAAGGTCGGCATATCATCTTCATTGTACGGGACAGTCAGCGGCAGACGGCCGGAAGGATTGACTTTTCCACAGAGGATATCTGCTATCGCCGAAGCTCCCTGCATACCTGGCATAGAAACCCAGAACACTGCATCCCAGTATCCGATCGCCAGTCCGGTTACAGGTCCTGCCGTATTCATGATAAGCACGGAGCGCATATTATTCTGCTTTGCATAGTCGCTCAGTATGCGGATCTTTCTCTCTTCCTCCGGATCTGTAAGGAGCGTTTTCCGGTCGTTGCCTTCCTGTCCCGGAACACAGAGCACATAGATCAGCGTATCGGCGTCATTGTACAGGCCGGTCTGTGCATCTGCAAACCGCCTGCGGAGTTCTTCACACAGATGTGTATTGCGATTCGTCCAGACGCACGCACTGCCTCCGCCGCAGACCAGCAGTTCCCCGTCATGCGTACCTGTCAGCGCGATCCTGGATGATGCCGGCAGCGGACAGCAATGTGCTGCGTCGTCGTGACAGAGCGCATTACGGAGCATGACGATACCCTCTGCTGCGGCCTTGTAGGCAGCATTGTCTGTCATTTCACGGTCGATATGACCGGTCGGAGGAAGCACATATCTCTGTGCCAGTTCAGCTGCACGCTCTGCCGATACAGCCAGCTTTTCCGGATCGAGAGAGCCCTCTGCAAAAGCCTGCCGGAGCGGTTCTGAAGAGACGGGCCCGGGCATATTCACATCGCAGCCTGCATTGACAGCTGCAGCCGGATGATAAACTGCGTACCAGTCACTCATGACAAGGCCCTCAAAGCCCCATTCATCACGCAGGAGGTCTGTGAGCAGCCATTTGTTTTCGGTACAGGGAACGCCGTTGATCTGATTATATGCTGCCATGACAGTTGCACAGCCGGCTCTGACACAGGCTTCAAAGCCCGGAAGATAAAGCTCACGCAGTGCTCGCTCGGGGATTATCTCATTGATGCCCTGACGGTTCGTCTCCTGATTGTTGGCGGCAAAATGCTTGACATTGGCGGCGACGCCCTGGGACTGCACGCCCCGGACAAGCTCCGGTGCAAGCTGAGAGATCAGGTAAGGATCCTCGGAGTAGCCTTCAAAAAGACGTCCTGCTCTGAGATCACGGTGCAGATTGATATTCGGTGTTCCGAGTAGAACATGAACGCCGTAGGCACGGGCTTCATGGCCAAGTGCCCGGCCGACTTCATATACTGTCTCCGGATCCCAGGTCGCACCGAGCATCATACCGGGCGGAAAGCAGCCGGGGGCAGTCATCTCGGGTATCAGTGCCTGCAGCTGATCATGCAGCCAGTCATGGAGCTCACGTTCCTCCGCTGTTTCAAGCGAACCGGGATCAAAGAAGTGATTGAGGACCTTGCGGAATACGGCTGTACCTTTAGCGGGATGAGAAACTTTGGTGAGCATATCTCCGAACAGCTGATCCAGGTTGAGACCCGTTCCGCCGTCAAGCATCTGGATCCGTGGCACGTCCTTTTCCGGCAGCTCGCCCATGCAGAAGAACGATTGTCCGTTGACCATGTATATCTGCTCGTCAGGTGTCAGTTTCATATGAATATCTCCCTTCTTTATCCGTCGGCGACGGATACGGTATTTGTTAATGAAATTATACTACAAAATTATAGGCTGCGTCAACTGTATCCGGCTTATTTGTGACTGATATCCCCTTTCAGAGTAAAGACTGAAGAGACAAACGGGGATCACTGACACAGAACTTGTTTTTATTACAAGAAAACAAATTTGCTTAATAGTCTTGACAAGTTTTGTTTTATATGTATAATAAAGGTATACCGCAATTACAGTGACGGTAGATATCTGAATTTATAAAGGAGGAACGTGTATGGTATTCAAGAAGCTGATCGCCGTAGTGACGGCGCTGACGCTCAACAGCGGAGCAGTAGCGGAGGTAACTGCGGGGCCTGCGAAGAACCTCATCAGTGCTGCTGCGGCAAGCGTTGAGGAGGAGGAAAAGACGTATGACATTTTCCGGTATACGGTCACACAGGCAGGCAAAGTAAAGATAACCGGTATTGATGAGGAGGCATCCGGAGATATCGTTATCCCGGACAAGATCGATAAGCTCCCTGTCGATTCTGTTGACTACAGCATTTTTTACGACGAGAATTATAATCCCTCTGACAGGTTCACCTCTGTCACCGTGCCCGACTGCTTATCGTCATTCTCGATACAGATGATGCCGGACAGTATTCCTGTCAAGCCGGCAGCTGACAGCGAAAAGTACTATGTCGAGAACGGTTTCATGATCGCAAAGGAATTATACTTCGATAAGAACGTTATACTCAAAGCAGCGGAACGTCTTTCCGGCGAGATTACTATCCCCGAGGGCGTTACAAAAATGGGAGCCGGAACAATACTGGCAGAGAATCATGATATCACAGTCATCAACGTACCCTCAACTCTTGAATATCTCGGCTACGTATACGATATGCCCTCGCTTAAAGCGATAAATGTCGCAGAGGACAATAAGACTTATTTCTCCTATAACGGTGCTATCGGAAGATATGCACACCTTCCGAGATACGAATATGACGAGACCACACAGAAGTACAAGCTGAACAACAATGCAGTCCGTAAGGATATACTTGCAGTCCCCGAGGGCTATGAGGGAGAATTCGCAGTTGAGGACGGCGTTGAGCTGGCGTTCCAGGGCGAGGCCTTCTCTGCGCTCACGAAGCTGACAGCGGTAAAGCTCGGAAAGGACACGGAGTTTTTCGGCGGCTTCGACGGCTGTACCTCGCTTGAGACTGTTGAGATACACGGCTCTGCTCCGTATATGAACAAATACAGTCTTATGGGCTCGAAGTTCTATGATGATCATGAAGACGGTCTGCTCTACAGCGGCGATACTCTCCTTGGCTACAAGGGCGCTCCTGAGAAGGGTGCAAAGATAACCGTCAAGGACGGCACAGCCTTCATCGCTGACAACGCCTTTGCAGGACTTGATATCAGTGAGATAAACATACCCGCCTCTGTTGAGAGAATAGGTGCCAATGCACTTGATGCAAACGGACTTACGGCAGTGAACGTAAATGCGAAGAACAAGAATTATTCCTCTGCTGACGGCGTTCTGTTCGATAAGGAAGGAAAGACGCTCAAGGTCTATCCGAAGGGAAAGAAGGATGAGCATTATATCGTTCCGAACGGCACTGAGGTCATCGCTTCAATGGCGTTTGCAGGCAACAGTTATCTGAAGCACGTTGACCTGCCCGATTCCGTTGAGTTCATTTCCGGTACGGGCGAGGCAATGGACGGCGCATTCTTTGACTGCACCGCTCTTGAGGAGCTTGTTGTACCTGAGAAGGTAAAGGACATGGACTGGTGCGAGATGTACAACTGCAAGCTCAAGGTACTCGACCTTCCGGCATCTGTCAGCGCATACGGTCAGATACCCTATATGGCTGTCAGGGAGATATACCGTGACGAGAACGGCAACGCAGAGTGGTGCCAGATCGACTGGAACAATAACAGCTACGGCAGCGGAGCTGAATGCGAGAAGATAATATTCAGAAATCCGCAGTGTGATATAGCAAATGTCAGTGATACGATAATCGTCGGATATAAGGGCTCGACTGCTGAGATATATGCCAAGGAGAACAGCCTGACGGCTGAGACACTTGACGGTGAGGCAACCACAGAGCCGGCTGTTACTACTACGGCCGTTCCCGTTACAACGGCTACAACCAGCTTTGATACTGCTCTGCCCACAAATATTACTGAAGAGCCCGAAACAACTACGGCTAAGCCCACCAAAACAACGGCTGCCCCCACTACAACGACTACGGCTAAGCCCACTACAACAACGGCTGCACCGACTACAACAACTACGGCCAAGCCTACGACCACAACGGCTAAACCCACCACGACTACAGCCAAGCCCACAACTACAACGGCTGCACCGACTACCACGACCACGGCCAATCCCACTACAACAACTACGGCAAAACCCACCACGACCACGGCAGAACCCGCAACAACAGAGGCTCCGTCAACAGCTACAGAGCCGGCTGAGACACAGCCTGTATCAACTGAGCCTGCGGAAAAAACTCTTCCGGAAGATATCGGAGATGTGGACGGTAACGATGTTGTCGATTCCTCCGACGCCTCCGAGGTACTCCTTATCTACGCCAATGTATCGACCGGCGGAGAGATGACAGAGGAGCAGAAGAACACCGCAGACATCAACAGGGACGGTCTTGTGGATTCCGCAGATGCCTCGCTGATACTCGAATACTATGCTTATGTATCAACAGGAGGAACGGATGCGGCGGATGTGTATTTCACAAAACAGCAGGAAATAACGTAACGGATTAAACGTCCGCACTGATGCTGTGATAATCCCCCCTCAGAGCTTCCTGCACTTTTCGTGCAGCTGCTCTGAGGGGGTTAAATTATGTTGCGGGTCCGGCGGATCGGTATAAAAAATGACAAAATCGCAATTAATGGCAAGTTACCGGCAACAGCGCAACTATCGATATTGACATCATTGTACAAATATGATATTATTGCTTTGGTGCGCTGCCTGTAAATATTATAATTATTGAAGAAAATAAATATAATAATATCCGGCGGCAAAGCCGTTTTCCGGCATATCCGTTCCGGATGCAGCAGGAAAACGTACTATCTGATCACAACAGTCATGGAGGTATTATGATGAGAAACAAACTATTGAAGAAAACAGTTGCGGCTGTTATGGCTCTGGCTTTTATCGGCAGTGCAGCACCTGCAGGCTTCTCCGGTTTGCCGATGTCTGATTTGTCTATCACAGCAAACGCTGAAGACGAGACCAAGGAATATTCGATCGATTTCAACGAAGACACAGGCGTGCTTCATTTATCCGGTGTTTTCCCTCAGTATGCACCCGGAATTCCGTCTGAGTACAAGGAAAAAGCAACAAAGCTCACCTGTGCTTCCGGTACAGTCTTCCCCGAATACGCATACGGTATGTTCAGCAGCTGCAAAAAGCTGAAAACAGTCGATCTGACCGGAGCAGATTTCTCTCGCACACAGAATGCCGGCAGCCTCTTCAGCAGCTGTCAGAAGCTTGAAAGCGTTGATCTGTCAAAGACTGATTTCTCCGCTGTAACAACAATGGAGAATATGTTCAACGGATGCATGAGCCTTAAAAGTATTACCGGCCTGAAAGCATCCAGCCCGGAACTCACAAGCCTATACGGTCTTTTCGCTGACTGTACAGAGCTGCGCTCTGCTGATGTAAGCAGTCTGAATACTTCTAATGTTACTATCTTCTCCCTTATGTTCTATTCCTGCAACCGTCTCGAGAATGTGAATCTGAAAAATCTTGATACAAGCAGCGCAATGACCTTCAATCAGATGTTCGCATACTGCTATGCCCTCACTTCGATAGATCTCAGTGGTTTCAAGACATCAAGTGTCAAAGATATGTATCATATGTTCCTCTCCTGCAACTCACTTGTGTCAATTGATCTCAGCTCGTTTGATACTTCCAACGTCGGCAGAATGGAAGGAATGTTCTCCGGCTGCGAATCATTAAAAAAGCTCGATCTGACTCCCCTTGAAGTAGACAGCTGTCAGAGTTTCAAGGATATCATAAGCAGCTGCCACTCGCTTGAAGAGCTTGATGCAAGCAACTTCAATGAGAAGACACTTGACAGCACAGGCAATGAATTATCATTGAGTGTCTGCTACAGTCTGAGCAAGATCAAAGTAGGCTCCGGCATACACACGATCAAAGCCGATTCCTTCAACAGAGGCACCTTCTGGGCAAATGAAAAGGATCCCGGAACCAATGTTGTAACCGATAATATTATAAACAACAGCGGTGAGAACACCTATATCCTCAACGAGGACAAGGGACATTTTAAATCCGCCGGCATCGAGATAGACAAGAACGGTACTATCGGTCTGCGCCTGTCTGTTGATCTGCCGGATACCCTTACAGAAGAGGAAAAGAGCTCTGCCTATGCAATGTTCATAACAGATGTAGGAACCGGACGTTACGCAGATCTGCCTCTCAGGCAGGATGCAGACGGCAATTACTATGTTCTCCAGCCCACTCTTGCAAAGGAGATGGCTTGCAGCTACATCATCTGTCTGAAGGTCGGCGGCGATACTGTTGATACAGTTCGTTACTCAGTAAGACAGTATGCAGATCAGATACTTGCCGATCCTGTCAAGTATGCCAAGGAGCAGGATCTTATCCGTGCAATGCTCGTTTACGGCGGTGCAGTACAGCGCCATTTCAACTTTGACATCAAAGACACCTGGACCTCCTTCATCGACCGTGGCATCAGCTATTCCAAGACAGTTGTCAACGATGCAAACTACTTTACAGCACCTAATGACCTTTCCGGTCTTTCCTACGAGGGTTCATCCATCGTTCTCGGTTCAGGCGTAGTTCAGAGACATTACTTCAAGCTCACTGACGGCGCAGCAGAGGACTACACATTCATGGTTGACGGCAAGAGCGTAACTCCCACAGAGAAGGAGGACGGCCTCTGCTACGTTGATGCTGTGAAGAATGCTTCCATGATGAAGCTCTATACACCTTCCGAGATATCCGTTTACAAGAAGAGCGATACCTCAAAGAAGATGGAATTCAAGTACAGCGTAATGGACTATGTACGTCTTTCAAAGAGAGTAAGCGGCTATTCAGATACAGCTGCTGACGTAGTAAGAACTCTCAGCTGGCTCGCTGACGAAGCCAAGGCATATACGACCAAGTAAGAGAAAGGACAATACAATGGAATTCTACACAACTCCTGAGCTTGAGATAATCATTTTTGAAAGCGAAGATGTTATCACAGCAAGCATCCTGACAGGCACCGATGAAATGCCCGTCATAAAGTAAGCTTTCAATAGTCAAAAACAGGCAGCCGTCACGGCTGCCTGTTCTGTTATCATGGAGCAATCTGAGGATATTTGCGGGCTCTGCCTTACATCCTGCCGGAAGCTCCGCCTCGGCATATAGCACATACAATCCTTCCTTTCATTGTACTTTCTGACAATATCAACAAAATCAATTGACATAATGTTTAAAATCTGCTATAATGTCTATAACGACCGTATGACCATAGTCCATAAACCTGAGCACTGTTTACCCTTGGCGTAACTGTATATCTCAGCTTCCGGATATGTCATGCGGTCTTCTTTTATAAGGGAGGCGTTTATATGAGTATAAACCTGCAAAAACGGCTGATTTCCGGCGCACTGAGCGCTGTGTTCACAGTCTTCAGTGCTTTCCCGGCATTTCCGCAGATCACAGCGGGAGCGGCTGATGATGAGGAGGAGCTCCTCTATACTGAGGACGGCTTTGCCTACATCGTCAACGAGGAAGGCACGATCACCATCAGGGGACGTGAAGAGGGAAGGGAGTATGACAAGACAAAGATCGTATTCCCGTCTACTATCGACGGAAAGTATGTCACGGAGATAAGGACGAACGATTTCCGGCATTATGAATACGGCAGCAACAGCACTGTTACGGAGATCGTTCTTCCTTCTCACCTTGAAAAGATGAACAACTGGTGCTTCAACGAATACAAGGCGCTCGATGTTCTGACTATCCCGGCAACTCTGAAACAGGCAGAGCGTCCTTTCACCTACAGCAAGATCAACAAGGTCATCATCGAGGACGGCATGGAGAGAGTACCGGATTCGCTGCTCAGCTGGACAGACTATCTCGGCGAGCTTGTCATACCCGATTCGGTAACGGAGATAGGAAACAATGCTTTTTCATGCTGCGGCGGTCTTACAGAGGTACACGTACCGGATAGCGTCAGGAAGATAGGCATCGATGCTTTTTACGGCAATGAGGAGCTGGAGGTGCTCGATATCCCGGAAGAGCTCGACTTCATAGGCAGAGGAGCCTTCATGGGATTGAAATCGCTGAAGTCCGTAAGCATTCCCGATACATGGAACTTCGATCCGGAGGGACGAGATTTCTTCCGTGACAGCGGACTGACCGAGATAACCTTCGGCGCAGGCATCAAGGTGATACCGGAAGGCATATGTTCGGGCTGCAAGGATCTTGTGACCATAAACTGGCCGGATGCTCCGGAGGAGATAAAATACGGCGCCTTCTACAACTGTGAGAAGATAACCGATCCTAAGATACCGGACAGCGTAAAGATCATAGGAAAGCAGGCGTTTGAAAACTGCACAGCGATAGAGCACGTTGATCTCCCGGCAAGCCTTGAGGATCTTTCAAGATACTCCTTCAGCAATCTTCCGAACCTCAAGGAGCTGTATGTACCCATGCAGCTGCCATATCCCGGAGATTATGACGGCAGCGGCGCGTTCTATGGATCAGGCATAGAGAAGCTGACCTACGCAGAGGGAATAACCGAGATACACGGCCGCTTTGCGTATCTGCCGGAGCTTACCGAGGTAGTGCTGCCGAGCACGCTCACGGATATCAGCGGTTATGCCTTTGCGGACTGTCCGAAGCTGGCGCACATAGATATCCCCGAGGGCGTTACAAAGATCAACGGATACAGAGTATTCGGCGGCTGTGATGCGCTGACGGAGCTTGAACTGCCGAGCACGCTTACAGAGTCGAACTGGTCGATCTCATCCGCCCCGAATCTTCGCAAGGTGACATTCAGGGACGGCATTGAGAAGATACCTTACCGCTGTCTTATCAGCTGTGATGATCTTTCGAGCATAACGATACCTGACAGCGTTACGGAGATAGGCGAATCTGCGTTCGAAAACTGCCCTATCGCTGAGTTCAGCATTCCTTCCGGCGTGACGATTATCGGCAGGGACGCATTCAGCAAGACCAACCTTACAGAGCTGACGATCCCGGCGGGCGTTACGAAAGCAGAGCAGATCGTAAGAAATACAAAGCATCTAACTACGGTAACATTTGAAGAGGGCATGAAGGAGATACCAGAATATGTGCTGGATGAGTGCCCTTCCGTACAGAAGATAGTTCTTCCTTCCACCACAGAGCTCATAAAGAAAGGCGCATTCCAGGAATGCTCCGAGCTCACTGATATAGACTGTCCTCTCGAGGAGCTGCCGTATGAGACCGGAGCTTTCGATTATTCGGATAATATGTGGGATCAGAGAGTAGCTTACGTTGAGCCGAACGGACTCTTCATCACGAACAGTTCCTACTCAACAGCTGAGGGCGCACTTACGAACTACAGCATACATTACTCCATAAATCCCCGCTTCCGTGATGTTTTCAGCGAGGCAAACATCTATGTTGACACGGTCAGCAGGAGTGCGTTCGTTGAGGAGAGCTTCTCCGAAGAGGCTAAGAATGAATACGGCAAATGGGTATTCAACGTGACTGAGCCCGAAGGAACTATCCGTTTCAGTATGCGTTCCAACGGAAAGGATGAGATAAACCTTTCGTCATGGATTAAGGCATACATCCACCCAGATGACAAATACGGAACAGACTGCAGAAATATCATAATAGACGATATCGACTGCAGCGAGGTATCGCTCAGCGCACCGGAAAGCGCCTGCCTGACTGACGGCAAGTCTGATTTCTTTGTAAGCGGCTATGCGCCGGTAGACAGTGAGGTCACGGTACGTATCAACAAGGAGGACAATGTTACCGTAAAGTCGAATAAGTACACCGGAAAGTATGTCGCTCAGGTGAAGTACGAGGGCGAAGAGGCAGAGATCAAGGTGGACGCAGTATGCGGTGAAGCGACTTCTGCTGTGAAGACTGTATACATCGTGGAGGATCTCCCCGAGCTGGTGAACGTAACGCTTGATCATATCGGCAGACAGACCGATATGACGGATGCATTCCTCAAGGGCAAGAAGCCATATATAACCATCAACCCGAAATACGGTCTGAAATTCGATGTTGAGGTATCCGACAGCAGCAATATCGCAAAGCTGTATGTGACCTCCGAGAAAGGCGGAAGCCTTTCAGCCCTGCCTCTCGACTACGACGAAGAGACAGGCAAGTGGTCCGGCACAGGCAAGTTTGATACCGTTGTTCCCGGCGATCTGAGCATAGTACAGGTGCCGAAGCAGGAGAAGAATATGCTTGTAAGGACTGTGAAGGATGATAAGGTATCGCTGAGCTTTGAGGATTCTGAGCTGGACTATATGGATCTTCCGGAACCTATGGGTTCAGAAGTTGATCTTGTTGACGAACTGCTGAGCAGAGTCGAGATATCAACTAATGTAGCTACAAAGGATACCACTCTCATACGCCTTGATCATAAGCTGTCTGATGAACTGCGTGAACTCAATCCCGGAATGGATGAGATCGGCATAACTATCTATCAGGGAGTTTTTGACAGCGTTGACCTCGGAAGCGGCAGCGTATCCGCAGCAGATATAGCCGCAGATCCCGGAAAATACGGATTCCTGACATCAGGCATAAAAATGAAGGACGAAAACGGCGATATACACATCTATTCTTCAATAATGCTTTCTGACACAACAGCTGTCGAAGCTATGACAAAGAAGATGAATATCCCGGAAGATGCTTCTTCAGATTATTCCACGGCATACGATTTCCTCAGCGCAAAGCCTTACGATTCACTCTCGGGAATGCTTGTCGCTGACACAAACATGAATACTGAGGAGACTGTTTTCCGTGTACAGATAGTATCAGATCAGGAGGTAATGATACCTGTCGAGGAAACTACCGAAACTGCACCAAAGAACACATTAAGCATCAATCCTATGATAAATGTCAAGGATGACAGCAGCCTGAAAGAACATTTGAAGTCTCAGAAGGAGAATGCCCGTGTGGCTATACTGAGCGAAGGTCTAAAGAGCAAGGCTGCACAGAATCTTGGTTTCGGTGTTTCGGCAGCAGCAACCGTTATTACGGGAACGGCTGATATCTGCGCATATACTTCCAGTCGTGGTGCGGCGATGGATCAGATGGAATATATGAAGGACAGGGATGACTATATCAGGAATAACTACGCGAGAATCAAGCAGGAAGAAGAAAATATCTATTTCGCAAGAGTAGCAACAACAGTCGGAGCGGGAGTACTGACTGTCGGTGTAGGAGCACTGGCGCTTGTCGGCGGTATCGCTGCATTCCCTGCCTTTCTTGCAGGTGCGGTAATAAGCTATGCGGCATATGAAATCAATGAAAGCTATAATGAACGTGAGAAGGCTAATCACAGCAAGATATTCAGAAAGCCTCAGAACAAGATAGGCAATACAGCCAAGGCAAATTACGGCGTAGATCCGAGCGGATATGTATACGAAGTTCTTCCCGAGAATACAGTAGAAGGAGTGACTGCCGAGATCTACTACAAGGACGGGAACGGCGATGCCGTGCTCTGGAATGCGGAGGACTACGATCAGGTAAATCCGCAGGTAACGCTTGATGACGGCTGGTTCGCATGGGACGTACCCGAGGGCGAATGGCAGGTAAGAGTATCCAAGGAGGGCTACGAGGACGCAGCATCCGAATGGCTGCCGGTACTTCCTGTACAGCTCGGCATACTCATCCCGATAATAAGCAAGGCGACCGCAAAGCCGGCGGAGGTAGTGCCTTATACGAACCGTGTTGAGATCAGGTTCACCACCTTCCTGCAGGACAGCTCTGTAACGGAGGACAGCATCTACCTTACCGACAAGAACGGCGACAAGATACCTTGCAGGATAAAGAACGTAAAGTCAGAGAGCAACGATACGGCGTTCTCCAACATGGTATGGCTGATATCCCAGGGCGAGGACTTCACCGGTTCTTCTCTCGTCATAACCGACGGCGTGAAGACCTACAACGGCAATCCGCTCGAACCGGTGACGATAAAGCTCGATATCACCTCCGAGGGACCGCCTGTTGAGGACGATGACGATACAAGACTCGGCGACGTGAATAACGATGAGCTTGTAGATGCTTCCGACGCATCCGAGATACTTGTGGAGTACGCAAATACCTCTACCGGCGGCGAGGCGGCATTCTCAGGAGAGCAGTTCAGGACGGCCGATATCAACTTCGACGGCTTCGTGGATTCAAACGACGCATCCGGCGTACTCAGGTACTACGCTTATGTGCAGACCGGAGGAGAACTCGATTCAGGAGGATTCTTCAGGGCGCTTGCGGCAGGCGAGGAGTTCTGAGACACACCGGCGAAATAAATCAATAGCATAAAGAGAGGGGCTGTCTTATGGCAGCCCCTCCGGTTTGTTGTGCCGTTTTTCAATTAGTTGTCAGAAAACAGCGCCCTGATACTACAAATAGTAATGCAGTCCGTCAGATATCTTATTCCGAGCCGTTACATAACTCATAGCACAGGCATATTGCATGAAATGAATATACCTGATGTATATACCATGTTAACTTTTTATGAATCTATTGCATTTCTTTCCGTAATCAGTTATAATATCATATGGTAAACTGTATCTTTATGATACATTATACGTGTCTTTCAGAACTTTTGCAGTGAGCAGCGGAAAAAGGGGTTGCCCGGTATCATGCAGAAGGATGGGAGAGAAAATATTATCAGATCCGGGAGGTAGATCTATGAAGAAAATCATGAAAAGGCTGATAGCTTTTTCCGGCGCATTCTCCGTCATGAGCAGCTCTATGAGCGTGCAGGGGCTCGGTATCCTGCATGACACTGTTATCCCGATAACAGCAGTAGCTGCCGGAGCTGCCGAAGAGTTCATTTCAAACGGCTATGATACCAAGGGTGTGAAGGTATACAGCACAAATTCAACAGACAGCTTCAAAATCAACGGAAACACCTATTATCAGGGCATTGAGTTCTCAGGTGAGAACCGCTATGCATACGCATCGTTCAATACCGAGAATATCGATTCACTGACATTCGATATCGGTCATGTGGATGACACACAGCTATACACTGCAACCCTTACGATATCCCTTGACGACGTGGAAAAGGACGTTATCGAGCTTTCTTCTTTAATGAATACGGAGGAGTATACTCTTGATGTATCGTCTGCTTCTTCTGTACGTTTCTATTTCGATTTCGACGGCTACCATGATGCTTCCTATGCTCTGGCAGATTTCACTGTAGACAGTGCTGCTCCGGCATTTTCCAGCGAGACACCGTCATACGACAGCTCGGAGGCATTTCTCGAGTCCGGCTACAACAAAAGGAAGGTTACGGCCTATGACGGCACAGTAGACACTTCTGTCTTCAATATGAACGGCAGGACCTATCATCAGGGACTTGTACTGAACGGAAGTGACAGATACTCCTATGCACAGTTCAATGTTGAGAACGTTGATTCCCTTGATTTCACTATTGGCCATGTTGACGGAACAAGTCTGTACGCTACGAGCCTAACGATCTATCTTGACGGCAAGGAGCAGGATATCATCGAGCTTTCTTCACTGATGAACCTGCAGGAATACTCGCTTGACGTATCAGATGCCTCTGTTGTACGCTTCTATATCGATTTTGATGCTTACCGTGACAACTCCTATGCTTTAGCTGATTTCTCCGTTGACGGAAAGCCCGTCAGCAAGACGTATGAGACACCTTCATACGAGAATCCGGAGATGTGCCTGAAATCTGCATTCAATACAAACGGCACAACTGTCTATGACGGCGTTGCAACTACAAGATCGTTCAATATGAACGGAAGCACCTACTATCAGGGACTTGTACTCAACGGAAACAGCAGATATACCTATGCACAGTTAAATGTTGAGAATGTTGATTCTCTGGATTTCACTATCGGTCATGTAGACGGTACAGAATTGTACGGCGCAACTCTCAAGATCACTCTTGACGGCGAGGGCGAGGACGAGATAGAGCTTTCCTCTGTAAGGAATCCTCAGGAATACTCTCTCGATGTATCCGATGCTTCTGTTGTACGCTTCTATATCGATTTTGATGCTTACCGTGACAACTCCTATGCTCTGGCGAATTTCTCAATTGACGGAAAGCCCGTAAAGAAAACAGAGACTGTACCCGAGTATGCTAATCCGGAGAAGTTCCTGAAAGCCGGATTCAACGAGCTGCAGGTCACAACATATGACGGTTCATCAAACGCAAAATCCTTCAACATGAACGGCAGGACCTATTATCAGGGACTTGTTTTCAACGGAAGCAGCAGATATACTTATGCACAGTTCAATGTTGAGAATGTTGATACTCTCGGTTTCACGATAGGACATATCGACGGAACAGAGCTGTATGGTGCGACCTTTACGATCTTCCTTGACGGCAAAGGAGAGGACGAGATAGAACTTTCCTCTACCATGAATCTCAAGGAATACACACTTGATGTATCAGATGCTTCAATGGTGCGGTTCTACTTCGACAGTGGATATTACTGTGAAAGCGCCTATGGTCTCGGAGATTTCTCTGTTGACGGAAATCCGGTGAAGAAGGAATGTGTAGTACCGGAATACAGTACACCGGAAAAAATGTTCAAGGCTGGTTTCAACGCAAGCAGAGCTACCGCATACAACGGCGCATCAAAGACCGATTCATTTAATATGAGCGGAAGAACATATTATCAGGGTATCGTATTCAGCGGAAATAACAGATACGCTTATGAACAGTTCAATGTGGAAAATGTTGACAGTATATCCTTCACTGTCGGACACGTTGATAATACCGATCTTGAGGATGCAACGATGTCTATCGTCTGTGACAACAAAGTCGTGGATGAGGTAGAGCTGAAATGGAATATGCCCCTTAGAGACTATACAATTGATGTTTCAGACACAGACCTTTTACGTATATACGTAGACTTAAAATACTATGGAAATTACGCATACGGTATCGGTGATATATCGATGAATTCTGTTGCAACAGTAAAGCCCTGCGTTATACCGGTATACACAAGCACACCGGAATGGATCGCTGACAAGTTTGATACTTCAAATGTCACCATATATGACGGTACAGAGAAGACAAAGACCTTTGACGTCGGCGGCGAGACATACAAAGAGGGCATTGTACTTAACACCAGAAACAGATATGCCTATGTTAAGTACAATACCGAGAACCTGGAAAATATATCCTTCAAGTTAGACTATATGGAAGGAAAGAACACCGGTGATTCAGTATTCTACGTAGTAGCAGACAACAAGGTGGTCGATGAGATCACACTGAAAGCAGATAATGATCCTATCGATTATTCACTTGATGTTTCCGATATCTCAGCTGTAAGATTCCGCATAGACGGCAATTACTATGAGAACAAGGATTATGCAATGTACGATATCTCCATCACTCCAAAGGAAATAGCAGAACCCGAAGTTACAACAGCTGCTGTTAAGCCTGAGGTTACAACAACAGCTGCCGATAAGACCGTCGAAACAACAACTGAGGCTGATAAGCCGGCAGAAACAACTACTGAAAAGGCTGCAACAACAGAGAAGGCAGCAGATACAACAACCAAACAGGCCGCAACTACAGAGAAGGCTGCAGACACAACGACAAAGCAGGCTGCGACCACAGAGAAGGCTGCTGACACAACAAAGCAGGCCGTAACTACAGAGAAGGCTGCTGACACAACAACCAAGCAGGCAGCAACAACAGAGAAGGCAGCAGACACAACAACAAAGCAGGCAGCAACAACAGAGAAGGCTGCCGACACAACAACCAAGCAGGCTGCAACCACAGAGAAGGCAGCAGACACAACAACAAAGCAGGCAGCAACTACAGAGAAGGCAGCCGACACAACAACCAAGCAGGCAGCAACCACAGAGAAGGCAGCAGACACAACAACAAAGCAGGCAGCAACAACAGAGAAGGCTGCGGATACAACAACCAAGCAGGCAGCAACCACAGAGAAGGCTGCTGATACAACGACAAAGGCAGCAGCAACAACAACAGCAGCTGTGGAAGAGCCGGAGGTAACTACGACAGCAGCCGGCGGCAGCAGCGAGACTCAGACAACGGCTGTAGGAGATATCAACAAGGATGGCAATGTTGATTCCTCTGATGCTTCTGAGGCACTGATGATCTACGCTCAGGTATCTACCGGCGGAGATGACGTTTCAGCTGATGTCAAGGCTGTAGCCGATATCAACGGTGACGGACTTGTTGACTCAAGCGATGCTTCACTGATACTTGAATACTACGCTTACGTTTCCACAGGCGGAACGGATACATCGGACGTATACTTCAAGGACGAGAAGTAAACATTATACAGGAAGACCGTCCATGCGGATGTTTATCCGTATGGGCGGCTTTTTATTCTGATATCATGTAATGCGGCGCTATGCTCTCCGGCACTTCCTTTATATTTACATCTTATAAGTGATGTGCTATAATAGGTGATATAAAACGTGAAAGCAGCTGCATATCAGGAAAGGCACATGATCTTGGAGTCGGCCGGATACTGCTGCGCACCCCCACAGGAGGTCCTATATGAAAAAAAGGATACCGGCTCGCTTAATACCGGTGATAACAAGCGCAGCATTCATATTGTCGGCATATCACTCAGGCTGTATCACAGAAGCAGGATCGGCAGCGCTGCCGGCGGCAGTCACGGCAGGCGGACAGACCGCCGAAGATCCTGAAGTGAAACCGGAAAACCCCTATAACTATCAGGATGACAGGGAGGTCCCCTATGACGGAAGAAAATGGATACAGCCAAGGGAATGGAATTCGCCGACCATAAGACCCGGTGACTATAAAGGCGGCATAATGCTGTATTTCGACAAGATCGGACTTGAACCGGAAGATTCCCGGGGAAAGGTACAGCGTGTATATTTCAGCCTGACGGGTGCAACAGAACCGGTCAGCCATATCAAGTTCCACTTTTTCTACGATACCCGCCTGACGGTCGTGGAAAACTCAGCCGGTGAGGTACTGACAAAAGGCAAGGCGCTGAAGGAATTCACAACAGGTTCTGCAATGGCTGAAGAGGGACAGCTGGTATTCTATGCGTATTCACCGGATGATATAATGCTGGATGCCGGAAGTATATTTACCGTTGATTTTCTCGTGCCTGAAAACGCCGAGCCGGGTGATGTCTATCCCTTCGGTCTTTCATACGTGGCAGATAATGTGGCGGCCGATACATTCATCGGTTCACAGCAGGATGACGCAGGCAGGTTACAGATGACCTACGTATTCACCAAGGGCATATACAGCGGATTCATCAGGATCAATGGCGAGAAGAAGCCGGAGGTATATACCGGAGATGTCAACGGCGACGGTGTCGTGGATTCCGCAGATGCCTCCGAGGTGCTGCTTATCTACGCCGGTGCATCGACCGGAGGAGATGATGTTCCGGCAGATATAAAGGATGCTGCGGATATCAACGGTGACGGCCTTGTGGATTCCGCAGATGCCTCGCTGATACTTGAATACTATGCTTATGTGTCAACAGGAGGAACGGATACGCCGGATGAGTATTTCAAAAACAGCGGAAATCAATAAAACGGACACCTGCAATTACAAATTTGTAATTATTGACCACGGCAAAAAAATACGTGCTATAATATAACTGTAATCGATACAGAAGTTGTTCTGAAGATTATATCAGATACACTTACTATCAAGAAAACGGAGGTTATGATTATGAAAAAAATGGTTTCTTATCTTGCAGCTTTCAGTATGGTACTCTCGATGATCCCGGCATCAGTTTCAGCAAACAGCGCAGAAGCAGTCGGATTAAATGCTTACGATGCGGCATCCGCCGTTACAGCCGATGCGGCGCAGTCTTCAACTGTTGATGTGAAGGAGCTTGCAGGCAGATGGAGATTAGAAGAGGCAAAGGACAAGTATACTGTAGATTTATGTGCAGAATATATGGGTGTTATAGACGTCAAGGAAGACGGCACTTTCGTTTACAGTGACACCAACGGCACAGCGACATCCGGCAAGATCACAGTAAGTGAGGAGGAGTACATTGACGGCACACGTCTTCCCCTGGTGAGCTTCAAAGCCGGAACCAAGGAGATATTCGGCGGATACTTTCATAAGATGAATGCGGATGTTATCACCGGCGGAAACGGCGATATGTCCCGCATTGTAAAAGATACGGCATGGGATGACGGAACAGAGCAGCTCGCTATTGAGAGAATGAACAACTACGCCAGAATAGACGGTATACTTGCAGGTGCTCTGCCTTCCGATGACAAGGCAGCATTCAAGGAAGGCGTGTATGAGTACCGCAAGGTGACAGATGAAAAGTTCAAGACACTTGATGACATCAAGGCTTTCATCAACGCCAACACCACAGGCGATCTCAGCAAGCAGCTTGTTGAGATAAGTGAAACTATCTACATGGAGAAGGACGGAGTGCTTTATGTTCACGATGGCGGCAGAGGTTCAATTGATGTGGACACAAAGCAGGGCGTTATCGTAACAGACAAGACAGACAAGTCATTCACAGCAACTACTGTTCAGATCAATCCGATTACAGGACAGGGACACAGCAGAGCGGTATTCACAGCAGAGGGCGATGACTGGAAGATAAGCAGCTTTGACTGTGATTTCTACAGCCTCAACAGATCTGCTGAGGATTATAAGCTTTGTGCAGAATCAAGGATCAGCGCTCTCAATTATCTCCTCAAGGATATTGAAGCATCTGCAGCCGGAGATGCAAAGGACAAGATCAAGGTAAACGGCGTTGAGTTTGTAAAGGCACAGGATCAGAATACAACACCCGACATACTGAAGAAAACTGCAAAGAGCTGCACAACAGGAGCGCTCAGAGATGGCATCATCAAGGATATCGAAGCACGCATTATCGAAAAGGACGGCGTAGTATACAGATCCACAGAAATGGGACAGGCTCACCCCGATTTCATTCTCGACAGCGGCGCAAAGATTATCAGCATGAATCCCGACGGTTTCAAGGCATCGACCGTTGACGCAAGCGATAAGGACGGCTACGGTATATTCGAGTTTGAGAACGACGGCGACAAGTTCCTTATCAAGAGCTACACACTCAGCGCATTTGATCAGGAAAGATTATTCGGCGGCTATGTAGATGTTGAGTCGGGCGACCTCAACCTCAGGAAAGAACCCAATACAACATCAAAGATCATCACAGTTATCCCGAAGGGAACACAGCTTGATATTTACGAGAGCGGAACAGCCGGCTGGTACAAGGTACTGTACGACGGATTTGTCGGCTATGTAAGCACTGACTATATCAAGAAGATCCCGGACAGCGATATCCCTGCAGCTACAACAACAGTTGCACCCGCTACAACAGCCGCTCCTGCAACTACAACAGCAGCAGCTCCTGTTACTTCAACTGCTGCTCCCGCAACAACTGCACCGGCTGCGACTACTGCAAATCCGGCACCTGCCGTTGATGCTAAGGAGCTCGCAGGCAGATGGAGATTTGAAGAGGCCAAGGACAAGTATTCTGTAGATTTATGTGCAGAATATATGGGTGTCATAGATGTCAAGGAAGACGGCACATTCGTTTACACTGACAGCAAGGGTACAGAGACCTCGGGCAAGATCACAGTGTCTGAGGAGGAGTACATTGACGGCACACGTCTTCCTCTGGTGCTCTTCAAAAGCGGAGCAATAGATGTCTTCGGCGGCTACTACCACAAGATGAATGCGGATGTTATCACCGGCGGAAACGGCGATATGTCCCGCATTGTAAAAGATACAGCCTGGGATGACGGAACAGAGCAGCTTGCTATTGAGAAAATGAACAACTACACTAAAATAGACAATATACTTGCAGGCGCACTCGCTTCAAGCAATACAGATTCTATCAAGGAAGGCGACTATACATACTTCAAGGTAATAGACAAGAATTACAAGTCACTGAGCGACATCAAGGCATTCATCAACGCAAACACCACAGGCGATCTCAACAAGCAGTTCATTGATAGATGCGGCGATATCTTCGTGGAGAAGGACGGCGTGCTCTATGAGCGTGATTTAGGCAGAGGTTCAATTGATGTAGACACAAAGCAGGGCGTTATCATTACTGACAAGACAGACAAGTCCTTCACAGCGACCACCGTTCAGATCAATCCGCTTACAGGCCAGGGACACAGCAGAGCGGTATTCACAGCTGATGGCGATGACTGGAAGATAAGCAGCTTTGAAAGCGATTTCTACAGCGTAAACAGATCTTCCGAGGACTATAAGCTGTGTGCTGAATCAAGGATCACCGCCCTCAATTACCTCCTCAAGGATATTGAATCCGCTGCAACCGGAGATTCAAAGGACAGGATCAAGGTAAACGGCGTCGAGTTCGTAAATGTACAGAATCAGAGTACATCACCCGACATACTGAAGGAAGTTGCAAAGAACTGCACAACAGGAGCACTCAGAGAGAGCATCATCAAGGATATCGAAGCACGCATTATCGAAAAGGACGGTGTTGTATACAGATCCACAGAAATGGGACAGGCTCACCCCGATTTCATTCTTGACAGCGGCGCAAAGGTTATCAGCATGAATCCCGACGGCTTCAAGGCGTCAACTGTTGATGCAAGTGATAAGGATGGCTACGGCATATTCGAGTTTGAGAACGACGGCGACAAGTTCCTTATCAGCAGCTACACACTCAGCGCATTCGATGAGGAAAGACTTTTCGGCGGATATGTTGCAGTTGAGTCGGGCGACCTCAACCTCAGGAAAGAACCCAATACAACATCAAAGATCATAGCAGGTATCCCGAAGGGAACACAGCTTGATATTTACGAGAGCGGTACAGCCGGTTGGTACAAGGTACTGTACGACGGATTTGTCGGCTATGTAAGCACTGACTATATCAAGAAGATCCCGGACAGCGATATCCCTGTAACTACAACAGCTGCTCCCGTTACAACAACAGCCGCTCCTGCAACTACAACAACTGCAGCCCCCGCAACTACAACAGCAGCAGCTCCCGTTACTTCAACAGCTGCACCTGCAACATCAACAGCAGCCCCGGCAACTACAGCACCTGTACCCGTAACGACTGAGCCTGCCGGAAAGACTCTTCCGGAGAATATCGGAGATGTAAACGGTGACAAGGTCGTAGATTCCTCAGATGCTTCCGAGGTACTGCTTATCTACGCTAACGTATCTACCGGCGGCGGAGATGTTACAGAGGCTCAGAAGGCTGCCGCAGATATCAACGGTGACGGCCTTGTGGATTCCGCAGATGCCTCACTGATACTTGAATACTACGCTTACGTTTCCACAGGCGGAACGGATAAGGCGGATGTATATTTCAACAAAAAGTAAGAAACCACATAATCATCCCAAACGACCGTCCGTGCGGAAACTCTCCGCACGGACGGTTCGTCTTTTCCTGCCGGAATGCCCCGTATTTTCCTTGACTTGTCTATTCAAAAAGTGGTATAATTACCTTGAAATCGGGCTTTCGGAAGATGAGGGCCTTACTGCGGACGATGAACGGAGGGACGGCAGATATGAGCGATAACAGATACAGGATATGCGTGATAGGCGCAGAGGTCAACAATACCGAGCAGCGGCAGATACTGAGCGGCATCATCGGAGAGGCGCAGAAGAAAAATGCAGCCGTATTCGTCCTTTCCAACCTCTACAATCATCTTGAGCCTGCAAGACACGACAACGCCGACAACATGATATATGAGCTTATATCGGATATCAGGGCTGATGCCTTCATCATGCTCTCGGAGTCATTTGTGGATACTGCGGCAAGGAGCAGAGTACACGATCTGCTTAAAAAGCGCCGGGATATCCCGGTGATACTTGCCGGCACTTCCCTTCCGGGATTTGAGCCGGAGCTTTTCCCGTCCGTAAATACCAGCGACGAGAAGGATATGGAGGCGATCGTTGACAGGCTGATCAGGGAGGGCTTTACACGCATATCCCTCCTTACCGGACCTCTGTCGATAAAGCCTTCGCAGAGCCGTATCAGCGGTTACAGAAGCTCTCTTGAAAAGCATGGCATCCCCTATGACGGGAGCCTTGTGTACGAAGGGGATTTCTGGTACAATTCCGGTGAGAAGCTTGCCGGAAGGTATATCTCGGGAGAACTGCCGTACCCGCAGGCACTGGTCTGTGCCAATGACTATATGGCTTTCGGAGTGCTGGACGCCTTTGCGGCGGCGGGTATAGATATCACGGAGCATATGGCTGTTATCGGGTATGAGTATATCCCGGAGAGAAGTATGCACAGACCTCTGCTCACTACCTACAGGCGTAACAGGGAGGCTCTCGGTGCGGCGGCTGTCGATATCCTTGTAAGCCGGCGCAGCGGAGAAGAGACAGTATATTATCCGCCGCAGGGCACGTTCATATCGGGACAGACCTGCCGGTGCGGAGACGATACGGAGGACAGACTGCAGGAGGAGCTTACATTCCTCCGGACAAAGAATCAGTTTGCTTCCTGGGGACTGAAATCCGATATGGAATCAAGGCTCACGGAGTGCAGGAACTACGACGAATTTGTTTCGGCGATGGGCGAGGAGCTTTTCATCGTCCGGAATGCGAGCGATATCGTTCTCTGTCTGTTCGAGAACTGGTTCAGCGAGAACGAGGAGCACAGCGATACGCTGATATGCAGGAATATAAACAGATACACCAGACGAGAGGATATCGTTATCAGGCTGTCTGAGCTGGACACGCTTGCTGAGCACTTCCCCGGTATGGCGGTCATATACCTTGACCCGGTATTCTTCAAGGGCCGTCTGCTCGGCTGCTGTGCGGTTATGTACGACAGGCCGGATACCTATGACGACACCTACCGTCACTGGCTGAAATCCGTCTCGAACGGACTTGAGTTCCTGCGGCTGAAAACGGATATAGACTTCCTGCTTCAGTGCAGCACACTCTCGGCATCCTACGACGGTCTGACCGGTCTGTTCAGCAGAGAGGGTATGCGCACGGCCTTCCAGCTTATGAAGAATACAGACAGGCCTGTGAACATAACGGCGGCTGCCTTCAGGCTGGTCTGCAATAAGGATGTATTCATACCGGAGGCCGCTTCAAAGGAGATGATAAGCGCTCTTGTTGCCGCCGCAAAGACTGTGAGCCGTTTCTGCGGAAACGGAGGTATCGCAGGGCGCATCTCGGAATTTGAACTGCTGCTCATCTGTCCGTCTGAAGCTGTGGATGGGCAGCTGCTTGCCGATGCAGTGTACTCGGAGATAATGTTTTCAAAGGCCTATACAAAGTACAGGGATGCCGGCACGCTGCTGTACTGCGGCATGAGCTTCTGCGGAGAGGACGTTATGTTCAGCAGCATTGCCGGGGATATAACATCAGGAATGGATGACGCACAGAAGGAGCTTGAGGAAAGGAAGATCTTGCCGTACTGCCGTGAGCTTGATAAGCTGCACAGGGATACAGAACGGAATCCTTTGCAGAAATACAGCCTTGAGGAGGTCAGCAGCTCGTTCGGCCTGAGTCCGAATTACTTCAACCGGCTGTACAAGCAGCTCTATGGTATCAGCTTCTGTCAGGACCAGATAGGCTCGAGGATAAGGCTTGCAAAGCATCTGCTCCTCAGCACGGATGATAATGTCTCGGAGATCGCGGAGCAATGCGATTATACCGACAGCAAATACTTCCTGAGGCAGTTCACGGCTGCTGTCGGACTGACTCCGAAGCAGTACCGCAAAGTAATGCATGAGTGTCTTGAATAAAGATGATTTTGTGCACCTGAAGATTGTTTCATAGGTTGAATATCCTGTGCATTCGCTGTATTATATAAGTAAGAAATGCCTATATAACTACAGGAGGAAACTATGAAAAGATCAGGGATAATCAGTGTGATTTTGTCAACTGCTATATCATTGCAGTCCGTATCGTGTATAACAACGGATGCTTTGCCAAAGAGGAACGGAACTATGCGTGATATGACTACTATGGAGCTTGTGCGCGATATGGGCATAGGCATCAATCTCGGCAATACGTTTGAAGCCTGCGGCGACTGGATAGCGGACGTGGATGAGCAGTGGGGAAACGGTATCCTCGAGCCTGCCGATTATGAGACAGCCTGGGGCAGCCCGATCATCACTCAGGAGATGATACAGGGCATGGCAGACGAGGGATTCGGCGTTGTGAGAGTGCCCGTAGCATGGTCGAATATCATGGGCGAGGGCTACAAGATAAGCGAAGCCTATGACGAGCGTATCCATGAGGTCGTTGACTGGATCATCGATGCGGATATGTACTGCATAATCAATATCCACTGGGACAACGGCTGGGTAAATACCTTCCCCGACAACAAGGAAGAGTGCATGAAGCGCTATGAGACCATGTGGACACAGATAGCCGACAGCTTCAAGGACTACGGCGATTACCTCATGTTCGAGTCCCAGAACGAAGAGCTCGGCTGGGAGTCGGTATGGAATCCCTGGGGAAGCACGGACGGAAAGGCTGAGTCCTACGGACTTGTAAACGAGATAAACCAGAAATTCGTGGATGTTGTAAGAAGATCAGGAGGAAACAACCCTGAGCGTCATCTGCTGATATCGGGATATAATACTGGATTTGACCGGACCATCGATCCGCTTTTCAAGATGCCTGACGATCCTGCCGGACGTATGGCAGTATCCGTGCATTACTACTCTCCCGCCGGCTTTGCCATACTCGAGGACGAGGACGCAGAGTGGGCGAAGGCACGTCCTACATGGGGCACTGAGGAAGACTTCAAAGAGCTCTACAGTAATATGGATATGATGAAATATTACATCGACAAGGGCATACCCGTAATCATAGGTGAGTACGGCTGTCCTTCAAAGGGCAAGGAGCCGGATTCGGTAAGACTGTTCCTCAGCTCGGTGTGCAAGGCGGCTTATGAAAGACAGCTTTGTCCGGTGCTGTGGTCAACCCCCGGCGGACACTATGACCGTGATGCCTGCAAGATGGCAGATCAGGAGCTGAAAGCGCTCTTCAACGAGATATGCGACAGTTCACCGAAGCATAAGGCTGCCGCAGAGGCTGATCCTGAGGAACCGACAGAGGCTCCTACAGAAGCAATCACGGAGGCACCTACTGAGGCACCTACGGAAGTACTCACAGAAGCTCCGACAGATGCGCCCACAGAGGCTCCGACTGAAGAACCTACAGAAGCTCCCACAGAGCCGGCAGCTGCGGTATGCGGCGATGCAAACGGCGACAGCATAATAAACGTAGCCGATGCAGTAGCAGTGCTCCAGTTCATTGCGAACCAGAGCAAGTATCCGCTCAGCGAAGCCTGCCAGAAGAGTGCAGACGTAGACGGAGAGTCAGGAATCACAGGCAGCGATGCTATAGTTATCCAGCAGGTGGATGCAGGTGTTGTAAAGGCTTCCGATCTTCCCCTTAAGAAATAATCACATTTCTCTGATAAAAGAAGAAACGCTTCCCGGCCGGGGAGCGTTTCTGTTTGTCAGAAAGCAGTCTTGGATTCTGAACGGGATGTGCTGTGCGGATGATCTGTTCCGCACAGTCTGACCGGTTTCATAAATCTTTGTCTGAGCCCTCATAACCCTTGATTTGTTCATAAAAGATATGTTACAATAGATACAGATAATTACCGTGCAGGCATATTCAGATTACGGCTGACAGCATCGGCCGGTGCGCTCTGCTTCAGGCAGACACCGGCTTCCATACGCAACCGTTCCGGATGTCGCTTATTCTGCTGCATCCGGGATGTCACAGATCTTTTATGTGGGTATGAAAAAATGAAAAAGAGCAAACTGAATCTGACACTTCCGCTTATTACGACATTTATCCTTATGGTGCTCGTGGTGATATACACCTCTGCGCTGTTCTACAGGATATCCGTCTCCAATATCTACGAGGTAGGCTCCGACAAGATCTCCGGTATCTCGGCGAGCCTCGGGAACTACCTTGATACCAACAGGAGTGTATTGTGGGTAACTGCCGATACCGTGGATTTCATGGTCAATGACAAGCGCTCAAACAAGACGATATGGGATTATCTCATACTCGAGACGCAGAGATACAAAAGCCAGTTCGATCAGAACTACACCGGACTTTACGGCTATATCTCAGGTGAATACCTCGACGGCCTCGAATGGGTGCCGCCGGATGACTATGACCCGACTGAGCGTGAATGGTATCAGCTCGCTGAGCAGGAGAACGGCCTCGTTATCGTTCCGCCCTATATCGATGCACAGACGGGCGAAATGGTCATCTCCTTCTGTAAGCACCTTTCCGACCGCAGGAACGTCGTTGCGATCGATATGTATACCACCCATATCCAGGAGATAATAGAATCCACCAGTCTGAACGGCAAGGGCTACGGCTTCATCGTTGACAAGAACGGCACTGTTATCGCCCATTCCGATCATACTCTCAACGGCATCAATTTCTCCGAGGTAAAAGGCGGAGATGATCTTCTGCAAAAGCTCGAGTCCAGCGGGACAGGGCGGTTTGAATCCGATATCGACGGCAGGCGCTGCACTGTATTCACCGACTCAATCCTCGATCAGTGGCATCTGGTGATAGTGGTCGGCAATGACGAGCTTTTCTCCGATGTCTATTCGCAGCTTGTAATAAACATCATAACCAATATGCTCGTTTTCATACTCATCGCCCTCTTCTATTTCTTCGCTTACCGCAAGGAGGAGAAGAGCAGACGTGAGGCTGAAGCTCTGAAGATCAGCGAGCAGCAGAAGGCCTATGAAGCGGAGATCCTGCGGCTTGAAAAAGCGGCTGCCGATTCCGCCAACAAGGCCAAGGGCGATTTCCTGGCACAGATGTCGCATGAGATACGAACGCCGATCAATGCCGTGCTGGGTATGAATGAGATGATACTCCGTGAATCGGATGACGAGAACATACTCGATTACTCAAGGAATATCCGGACTGCCGGAAAGACTCTCCTTTCGCTGATCAACAGCATCCTTGACTTCTCAAAGATCGAGGACGGCAAGATGGAGATAATACCTGCCAGATACGAAACGGCTTCCATGATAAGCAATCTTGTGAACACCGTATCGGAGCGTGCAAAGGGCAAGGGCCTCGAGCTTGAGGTCAATGCCGATCCGAAGCTGCCCTGTGAGCTTATCGGTGACGATGTGCGTGTTATGCAGGTCATAGTGAACCTGCTCACAAATGCGGTCAAATATACCGAGAAGGGCAAGGTAACGCTTGATATACGCTGTGCGGAGCGGACAGACGATGAGGCTGTGCTTGCGGTATCAGTAAGTGATACGGGAATCGGCATACGCAAGGAGGATATGGAGAAGCTGTTTGAATCCTTCTCACGTCTTGAGGTGACCAGGAACAGGCATATCGAGGGCACAGGACTCGGCATGGCGATCGTCACAAAGCTGCTTGCGCTTATGGACAGCAAACTGAATGTGGAGAGCACCTACGGCGAGGGCTCGGTATTCTCCTTTGAGATACGGCAGGGTATTGCAGATAAAGCACCTATGGGAGATCTTGAACACCGTGCCGATCCGGAGGATCTGAAATCTGTAAGCTATCCGCAGTATCCCGGCGCAAGAGTGCTCGTCACCGATGACAATGACATGAATCTCAAGGTGGCGGCAAATCTGCTGAAGCTGTTCGGCATACGTCCGGAGCTTGCAGCATCGGGCGAGAAGACCGTTGAGCTGATGTGCAGCAATACCTACGATATAGTATTCCTTGATCACATGATGCCGAAGATGGACGGTATCGAGACTCTCGGCAAGCTGAATGAGTCGGGGCTTATCCCTGAAGGCACTGCAATGATCGCACTGACGGCAAATGCCGTGCTCGGCGCTAAGGAGAGCTATCTGAAAGCCGGCTTCGACGATTATCTCTCCAAGCCGATAGGTCTCGGGGAGCTCAGCGGTAAGCTGGAGAAATATCTACCGGTGTCTGCAAAGGCGGACATTGCCGGCGGAGAGAATGAGGTCATTGAGTTCCTGCCGGAGGATGACGAGGTCATGGAATTCCTTCCGGACAGCGGTGATGCTCCGGTATCCGGGAAGTCTTTCGATGCGGCGGCGCTTGAAGAAGCCGGAATTGCGGCAGGGTCGGGGCTTAATTACTGTGCAGGCGACAAGGACTTCTATCTGGAGATGCTTGCCGATTATGCCGGATCCTGTGAGAAGCGTATGTCGGAGCTTGAAGAGGCGCTCCGGACAGAGGATATGAAGCAGTACGGCATACTCGTCCATGCACTGAAAAGCGTATCCGCCACAGTCGGCGCAGACGATGTCTCAGTACTTGCAAGGTCACTTGAGGAGGCCTGCAAAAAAGGCGATGCGGAATACGTTAGCGCGCACCATGCGGAGCTCGGAGAACTTTTCAGGAGCAAGGCAGAGGCAATAGAAAGAGTGCT
Organism: Ruminococcus sp.; assembly: GCA_017620025.1. GTDB lineage: Bacteria > Bacillota > Clostridia > Oscillospirales > Ruminococcaceae > Ruminococcus. The sequence goes on along the minus strand of JAFZRF010000008.1, from coordinate 63,124 downwards.
GAAATAAACCATAGTTATATAAGGGGACGCCTTCACTTGCAAGGCGTCCCCTCTTCCAAAACAGTCCCCCGGACTGTTTTGGAATTCACCCCTTGCGAAGCGCCCTGCGGATGATTGCGGGACTCTGTCCCGCCCCCTGCCAGAGGCTCTGCCTCTGGACTCCGCTCAAGGAGCGCAGCCCCTTGAGAATCCCATATTTAGAAACAGCTTTTCAGACAAAAATAGCCGTGCAGAGGAAACTCCGCACGGCGTTTTTTATTGTCCTTACCTGCTCTCTGCAAGTACTTTTCTCAGCGTATCGAACAGCACGTCAACGTCTATCGGCTTTGCGATGTGAGCCTGCATACCGGCGGCTAACGCCTCCTCTGCATCCTCCCTGAATGCGTTTGCCGTCATGGCGATTATCGGTATACCTGCAAGCTCCTTGTTTTCAAGCTCACGTATCTTTCGTGTTGCGGTATAGCCGTCCATTACCGGCATCTGTACATCCATCAGCACAGCGTCATACTCTCCCGGCTCCGAGGCAGCTAACATATCAACTGCGATGCTGCCGTTTTCGGCTGTATCTACGGTGAAGCCCGCCTGCGTGAGTATCATGTTCACTATCTCCATGTTTATATCGTTGTCCTCGGCAAGGAGTATCTTCCTGCCGCTGAATCCGATCTCTTCAAGTGCGGTGCTGCTTTGCTCCTCTTTGCTTATCTCACTCTCTTCGGCAAGCCGGAATTTGAAGCTCAGGACCATCTTCGTACCCTTTCCGGCGGCGGTCTCAACATCTATCGTGCCGCCCATAAGATCGGTCAGGCTTTTCGTTATGGAAAGGCCGAGTCCCGTGCCCTCTATGCCGCTGACGGTTGAGGTGCGCTCACGCTCGAACGGAGAGAACATCTTCCCGACGAACTCCTCCGACATTCCGATACCGGTATCGATGACGCTTATCACATATGTGCTGTAGCTGTTTTCATCGCACTCCTCCTCTGTTACCGAAACGCTTATTCTGCCGCCCTCCGGCGTGAACTTGTAGGAATTGCTCAGCAGATTGAGTATCACACGGGTGAGGTTCTTTTCATCGCACCATATGTACCTGTTAACCAGCCCCGAGGTATCAACGGTGAAGTCAAGCTTTTTCTGCTTCATCTGTTCCTCGAACATCTCACGGATATCCCCGAAGATACGGCATAGGTCTGCGGGCATACACTCGATCTCCGTCTTTCCGCTTTCGATGCGGCTCATCTCGAGGATGTCGTTTATCAGTGTCATAAGATGCTTGTTGGAGCGGTCTATCTTGACGAGATAGTCATGCAGCCGGGGTGAGGCTTCCTCCTTGAGCGCAAGTCCGGTATAGCCGACGATAGCGTTCATGGGGGTGCGGATATCATGCGACATATTGAACATGAAGCGGCTCTTTGCATTGTTGCGCTCCGTCGCACGTATCCTCTCTATCTCGGCAGCCTCGTGCTTTCTTCTTACCAGGTTCTGTATGTACAGCATTATCACAAGGCCGGTGAATATGATGACAAGAAGAATGATTCCGCCGGTGATGATGGATGAATGCACCTCCGGTATGCTCTTCTTTGAATCAAGGAGCTTTCCGAACCACAGCAGTGCGGAATAGATAAGGAGGGCGAACAGCGTTACTCCCGATGTGGCAAAGCCGCTGTACTCTGTGAGCGTGCTGCGTGTGGTCGTCCTCCAGTAGAACACGAAACCGATAAGGCACCAGAACGACAGCAGGAGGAAGGCCTCGCTGCCCATAGCCTCCATAGCCGTGAGTCTCGGTACGAGCTGTACGACAACGAATATCGCAGATATCACCGTACCGGCAAGACCCGATACCTTCACCGGCCTGAGCCCCTCCGCCTTTGCGAGCTTGTATGCGGCAGCGGAGGTATAGCCGAATGCCACTATCGCTCCGAATGACGTAAGGTCAACGAACCAGCTCAGGGTATTTCTTCCGAACAGCGCAAGGCTGATCGAGAATATCATGATGAAGAGGGTGCTGTGTACGGTCTTCGAGAAGAATTCCGAAAGTATCTTGTCCTCCGCCATCGTTGAAAGGACACGGATGGTCGCACGGTAGCCGCCGATGATGCCCGTAAGTACGGCGGAGAGAGCCGTGATGCCGATGATGATAAGTCCCGGCTCGCCCATAATCGACTTTGCGGCATAGAACGTAGGAACTGCCCTTACATCGGAAAGACTGCCGAGATCGGCGAAATACTGTGTCCAGTCCGAATACCCGTCGGGTACGGATGCTATGCTGACTATCGCCATGGCCGTATACGCAAGACCGGCAACGATGATGCCGGAGAAGATGATGCCCTTCGATCTGGTGATCCTGAAATTGAAGTTGTAGGTATCGAAGGATATGACGTCGAATCCGACGAATGCCCAGGGTGCAAGGAAGATTATACTGTATATGCCGTAAGCGGTGTTTGTTCCGGGAACTGTCAGCCCGAGTCCGCGTGAGGAAACGGCATGAGGGATACATATGGCGGCGAGCAGGAAGATGCCGGCGATCATTATGACTGCAAGGAAGGAATGTATCTTATGCAGCACCTTCTTTGCCGTAAGGAAGAGCACGCCGACGCCTGCCAGAGCGCTTACGGAGACGAGTATCTCACCGAAGTATATCTTATTGTCCGAGACCGTGTAGTAGTAGCCTGTATGTATGCTGTCGCCGAGCATGGTGCGAAGTACGACGAACAGAGCCGTACCGTTGAGGAATACTATCGTGAGGTACGACAGGCACAGGAACCACGAGCTCAGAAAGGCATGGTCCCTTCCGAAGGCCTCCTTGGTGTAGGAGTATACTCCGCCGGGCCCGGGACTGTGATTCATGAGAAATGCGAAGTTGTAGCCGATGATCAGCATTATAAGCGTGCTGACTGCCATTGCTGCTATCGTGCCTATGGGGCCTGCTATGGGAAGGAAGGTCGTGCCGGGCATAACGAAGGCGCCCCATCCTACCATACAGCCGAAGGCCATTGCCCAGACGTCGAAGCCCGAGAGATACGGCTTCGGCGCTCTTTTTACTGTCTGCTTATCCATACCCTTTACCGCCTTTCTTTATATATTGCAGCAAAAAACGGGAGCAACTCAAAAGAACTGTTCCCGTCTGTATTTATGCATCACAAGCTGCACAGTCTGCTGTACTGTGCCTTTGCCTCGTTTATGAGGGCAGTATAATCCGTGTCAGTACCGCTGCGGAGAAGCTCCGTGATCTCGATTACCGGCAGCGTGAGGGGTGTGAGTGAGAGATTTGAGAATACCCCCTTCAGCGCATGAGCGGTCTCGAAGGCGGCAGAAAAATCCTTGGCCTCTATCTGCTGTCCGAGCTGATCGAGCCTCTTGTCGCCGAGTATCCTGTTCACGAGCCCGAGGTAGAAATCCTCTTTATTCATGCAGCGCATAAGCCCTTCATCGACATCTGCGCCGAATTCCCTGAGTTTATCGAGTGTCAGCATGGCGCTTCCCCCTTTTTCTCCGGTGTTATAAGACCGGCGATATCATCCGCAGGCACCGGCTTCGAGAAGTAGTATCCCTGTATTATATCGCAGCCGAGCTTTTTCAGCAGCTCGAGCTGTTCCTTTGTCTCAACGCCTTCTGCAATGACGGGCACCTCGAGCAGTCTTGCGATCTCTATCATGATGCCTACCAGACGATAATCCTTCTTGTTATCGCATATATTCTTTATGAACTTCATATCGAGCTTGAGCGCATCGATGGGCAGCGAGGCGAGCATATTCAGCGAGGAATAGCCGCTTCCGAAATCATCCATTTCGATCTTGAAGCCGTGCTCACGAAGCGTCTTTACGGTGTTGATTATCTGCTGTGCGTTGTCGGCGTATGCGGATTCTGTTATCTCAAGGAGCAGCATACCGTTTTCAAGATCGTTCTTCTCCGTGATCTCTTTAAGCACCTCAACGAGCCTCGGATTGAAGATATCTACCCTCGATACATTGACCGATACAGGTATAACGAATCCGAGCTCCTCCTTCCAGCGTTTTATCTGCGCCGCTGCTTCGTTCCATACATATCTGTCGAGCTTGCGGATAAGGCCGTTATCCTCGAAGAGAGCTATGAATTCATCGGGGCTTATCATGCCGTAAACGGGATGGAACCAGCGGACGAGAGCCTCCGCACTGGAGAAAACCGGTATTGTATCCCTGATGTTGTATTTCGGCTGATAGTAGACCCTGAACTGCTTCTCCTCGAGCGCCTTGTCCATATCGTTTATAAGGCGTTCCGAATGGAGCTCCTTGCTGTGGAGCTCTGCGTTGTAGATATCGAAGGATGTGGTATAGTAGTCCTTTATGTTCTGACAGGCGATGCCTGCACGGGAGAAACGCTGATCCATATCAAGTCCGCTGCCGTCATCGGAATAGACACCGACTCTTATACATACCTTGCGGCTGCCGAGATCCTCGTCTATCATAGACAGAAGCTTCGGCATCTTGTCCTGCAGATCGCTGATGTGCGGTATGTAGATGCAGAAGCCGCTGCTGCTGCTCCGGCAGGCAAGTCCGCCCGTCTGACATACCAGCTCGTGTATATTCTTTCCTATCTTTTTAAGGAGCAGATTGCCGTAATTGCGTCCGTAGAGTTCGTTGAAGATATGGAAACGGCTGATCTCGAGCACTATGGCATCCATAGGCATATTGCCGTTCTGGATATCAAGTCTCCTGCCGTACTCAAAGAAGAATTCCTTGTTGAAAAGTCCGGTGAGCTCGTCTCTCTCTGTTTCGTGAATTATTATTCTGTCCTCAGCAAGCTCGATGGCGTGCTTTACCCTTGCCCTTATGACATCCGGGACTTCATACGGCTTGGTTATAAAATCGGCTGCACCGAGCTGGAGGCTCTTTACCTCGGCGCCCTTCTCGGAGGTGAGGACAATGACGGGAATACGCCATAATTCATTGTCGGAGCGCATCATCTTCAGTACGCCGTAGCCGTCGAGCACAGGCATATGCAGATCGAGCAGAACGAGAGAAAGAGTCAGCTTTTCATTTGTGATTATCTCAAGGGCAGCCGCACCGTCGGGAGCATACAGGATAGTATACATATCACCGAGCATAGCTCCGAGAATCTCTCTTGCAATGGGATCGTCATCAACTATGAGCACCGTTCTGTGGAGCCCTTTTTTGCGTTTGAGCAGTTCCTGCATATATCAACCCTCCCGACCGTATAGTTATACTTATTATACCATAATTATTTGTAAAAGTCAATATTTATGTTAAATAAAACGAATAATAGCTGATTGTACATATTTACCAGTAAAAAATCATAATTGAAAATCCGCTGCGGATCAGGAATCGGGTGCGGATATTGTCTTATCATGTGCGATTTTATTGTATCATTGTCACAAACGGCCTGTACTGGTAATAACATCAAATCGACATTTTTACAATTTATGTAAATACTCTTTCAATTATTGCCGGTATGGAGTATAATTATAAGTGCGGACAAAGAGCCGTAATTCAATTATCGGAGGATAGTATAAATGAACAGAAGGGTAAGAAGGATCATTGCCTGTGCTGCTGCAGCTGCATCAATGATGTCGTTCAGTCTGACACCGGTCTCGGCACCGTGGAATACGGCCCAGCTGCCGGTCATGACTGCCTGTGCTGCCGATCCGCGGTACGGTGATTATTCCTACAGGGGAAACGATACCGGTATAACTGTCAGTAAGTACAACGGCTCGGATACCGTTATCACGGTTCCGGATGAGATCAACGGAAAGCCTGTAACAGCTATCGGATCGAATGCATTCAGTTCAAAATCAAAGATAACCTCAGTTACCATACCGAAGACAGTTACGGTCATCGAGTCGGAAGCTTTCGGCGACTGCAAAAGTCTGACCTCCTTCACATTCCATGAGGGAATTGAAAAGATACAGTTCGGCGCATTCGACAATGTACCTCTGACAGAGGTAACTCTCCCGTCAACTCTTACGGTTTGTAACAACGGATTCAGAACGTCCACACTGAAAAAGGCAACATTTGCAAAGGGTACAGAGACCGTTCCCGAAGACTGCTTCTATGATGCAACAGGGCTTGAGACTGTTATCATGCCCGATACCGTAAAGACGATAGGTACCTATGCCTTCCGTAACTGCAGAAGTCTGAGCTCCTTTACATTCCATGAGGGGCTTGAAGAGATACATTTCGGCGCATTTGACGATGTACCGCTGACAGAGATAACACTTCCTTCTACTCTTACAGTTTGTAACAACGGATTCAGAACTTCCACACTGAAAAAGGCAACACTTACAAAGGGCGCAGAGCTTGTACCGGAATCCTGCTTTTATGATGCAACAGGGCTTGAGACTGTTATCCTGCCCGATACTGTAAAGAACATAGGCAACTATGCCTTCCGTAACTGCAGAAGTCTGAGCACATTCACATTCCATGAGGGACTTGAAGAGATACATTTCGGCGCATTTGACAATACAGCCCTGACCGGGATAACTCTTCCTTCTACTCTTACGGATTGCGGTAACGCATTCAGAACAAAGTCTCTTAAAAAGGTGACTTTTGCCGAAGGCACAGAGCTCATACCGGACTCCTGCCTTTATGATGCAACAGGACTTGAGACCGTCATCCTGCCGGACACTGTAAAGACGATAGGCAGCTTTGCCTTTAAGAACTGTCGCAGCCTTTCTGACTTTACATTCCATGAGGGAATTGAAAAGATACAGTACGGCGCATTCGATAATACTGCCCTTGCCAAGATAACTCTTCCTTCTACTCTTACGGATAGCAGTAACGCATTCAGAACAAAGACTCTTAAGCAGGTGACGTTTGCAGAGGGCACAGTAACGATACCGGAATTCTGTCTTGATGATGCCAAAGGGGTAGAGACTGTTATACTTCCGGATTCCATAAAGGCAATAGGTTATGGCGCCTTCAAGAACTGCATCAGTCTTGCTGAATTTACTTTCCCCGAGGGGCTTGAGACCATAAACACAAATGCTTTTTCCAACACGGCAATTACTGAGATAACCCTTCCTTCTACGCTGAAGAGCTGCCAGTCGGGCTTTGAAGGATGCAAAACGCTCAGAAAGGTCATATTCGCTGACGGTATGGCAAAGATACCCTATGGCTGTCTGAGCAATGTCTATTCTCTTGAAGAGGTCGTTCTTCCGGAGTCTCTGAAGACTATTGATACTTACGCTTTCAGGAACACCTATTCACTGAAGAGCATAGAACTCCCCGAGGGGCTTGAGACCATAAACTCATCAGCATTCATAAGGAGCGGTCTCAGGAGCATAGTTATCCCCGACAGCGTGACTGATATCGGATTGAGTGCCTTTGAGAGCTGCGAGTCGCTCCGGTCAGCCGTTTTAGGAAAGGGCGTTACGCTGCTCAATTCCATCGTATTCCGCAATGATACAGCTCTTGAGGAGGTAACTCTTCCTGATACTGTCAAGACGGTATGCGAGTATTCATTCAGCAACTGCCGCAGCCTTTCAAAGGTGAACTATACCGGCGAAGATGCTGATATAAAGTGCGATGCCTTCTATCACTGCTATTCGCTCAAGGACGAGAGATTCGTTCATCTCTCACGCCCGGAGTCGGAGATCAGGGCAGATGTGAAAAGTGCGGCTGTCGGAGGAAAGGTGAATTTCACTGTTTCCTTTGATGCTCTTGATGATTTTGCAGATGCTTCCGGAAACTTCACCCTGCTGCTCACTGTTCCGTCATCCTTTGGAATGGACGAGGCTTCAGTCGAGGCGGTGTCCGGTACTGTTGAGGAAAACAAAACGTTCAGTAACGGTGAGAAGGAGATCGTATTCACGACCGGCAGCGGCGAGGTGAACTTCTCCCTTACAGCAAAGGAAGCCGGCGAATTCGATATAGATTCAGATCTTGTGCTTAAATCAGCAGACGGTAAAACATGGACAGAACCCATAGGCTCGGTAAGGGTTTCCGTAAAGGAACTGGTTCTCAATGTTCCGGCTGCCGTGAACACTAAACTGTTCACGATCAGCGGAATGGGCCCTGTGAACACTCCCGTTGATATCCTTATGGACGGCAAGCTCATAGACTCTCCCGTAACTGATCCGGCTACAGGCAGATTCTTCGTTACCGTAGTGCTTCCTGAGGAAACAAAGGAGGGTGACACCTTCACATTCTATGCCGGATACAACGGCGTGAAGACAGAGGAATACACTGTTGTCTACTCCGAGGCAGAGCCTGCTGTAAGGAGTGTAAAGCTCCGTGTCAATGAGTGGGAGGGCGATGCAGATGTTACAGATGCCTTTGCGGAATGTGCTTCACCCGTCAAGCTGCTGCTCCCCGACAGAACGGTAAAGTTCACTCTTGATATCAGCAACAGCGAGCTTATAAGCAAGGTGTTCATCACAAATAACAGCATAACCTCAAAAGCTGTCTCAACTCAGCTGATAGAGACGAGGTACGACGAGGAGAATGACGTATGGACAGCTACCAGACAGCTTGATGTTCCTGCCGGAGAGCCGGGCGGTATCAATATCATTATAGTAACGAAGGCCGATGCGGCTGCCGGCGAGGAGATCGATTATACCGGAGGTTTCTTCTCCTATCCCGCAAAGATAGTGTTCCTTAAAAAAGGAAACGGCACTGTATACGAGGCAGCGCCTTCTAATCCCATAGGCGGGGCAGAGATAACCATTTACAGTATAGACGAGGACGGCAGGGAGATGCCCTGGGATCCGGAAGACACATATCAGAAGAATCCCATGATCTCTGACGAGACCGGACACTTCGCATGGATAGCTCCTGTGGGTGACTGGAGGATAGTATGCAATGCAGAGGGTTTTGAACAGATCGACAGCGGCAAGATAACAGTCCGTGATGAGAATCCTGTTATCGAGTTCGCCCTCAGCAGTGATGCACCCGGCGAGGTATCGGATATATGGTATGATCAGGAGGAGAGCGGATGCATAAGGTTCTGTTTCGGCAAGTATATGCAGTCCGATTCTGTAAATGACAATACAGTTACGGTTGAGGGCTTCCCCGGATACACCATAGAGCCTGTATTCCACGGAACAGATGAAGAGGTGACCGACACCTTTGTTCTCGTGGGAGATTACTCCGAGCTTGCGGACGTTACCGTAAAGGTCGGCACGGGCTGTCTGTCATATGCAGGCACTGAGAATACAGAGAGCATGGAGAAGACGATCCATATCAACGATCCTGCTGAGACAGAGCTGCCGGAGGAAACAACGGCTGCGACCGCACCGGCAGAGACAGTTTCAACCGTAACGACCGCTGTACCGGTTACCACGGAAACAAAGCCTGCAACGACCACGGAAGAAGCTCCTGCCACAACAACGGCAGAGCCTGCAGAGACTACAGCTGATGCGGCCACAACGGAAACTGCGGCTGATATAGCGCCTGAGACAACAACGACTGTACCGTCCGAGCCTCCGAAGGATCTCAGGAAGGGCGATATCAACGGAGACGGCATGGTAGATGCTGTGGATGCTTCCTGCCTGCTTGATGAATACGCAAACCTCTCAACCGGCGGAGAGCCTTCTGTTCCGCTTGAGGTATCCGATGTAAACGGAGACGGAAGAGTCACATCAAGCGATGCTTCATTGCTGCTTGCATTCTATGCGTATAACAGCGCAGGCTACGATATCGGGCTTGAAGAATTTTTAAGATCAAATATCTGATCAGGGATCAGAGGAGACAAAGAGCGCAGGCGATGTGAACAGGGACGGACTTATCGATTCCTCGGATGCTTCGCTCGTCCTTGAATACTATGCTTTAGCATCCGCAAGCGATGATGTAGCTGCGGAGGATTTCTTCCGTGAAAGACAGGAAGGCTGAATAAGCTGAGTATAAATAAACGGCCCCCGGCAGAGCTTTATTTCTGCCGGGGGCTTTTCTGTGCAGTATCCGTTCTGATTTGAACAATCATCCTAAATGGTGTATAATATAAAATGATAACAGCTGCGCGTGTTAATGATATATTAACAGAAAATTAATCAAACGTTTACAATTAAAAGCGCACAAAGGGGCTTTGAGAACGTCATACATTGTGAAGGGAGGTCAATATGTCATTAGATTTGAAAGATCAGTACGATAGGATCTTACGATACTGCTTCTATAAAGTACATAACCGTGATGTAGCGGAAGACATATGTCAGGAGACCTTCCTTCGATTCCTTGAACATCCGCAGTATCACGGCATTGGCAAAGACCTGCAGTATCTGTACACGATCGCCGGCAATCTGTGTGCGGACCACTACCGTAAAACGCCTTCCGAGGAACTTACTGATACCTTTCCTGATGACGCAGATCATGAGGAGGATGTCCTCACGGGAGTGGCTCTTTCCGATGCGATAAGAAAGCTGCCGGAGGAGGACAGCGAGCTCATACTTCTGCGATACAAGAATGAAGTACCTGTCAGTGTTCTGAGCAAGCTCTACGGAGTCTCAAGGTTCGCAATGGACCGCAGGATAAAAAAGATACTGTCTGTCCTGAAAAAAGATTTTGAATGATGGGAGGTTTTTGATTTGAATAAAAAGTTCAGGAAAGCAATACAGGATTCATACGTATCCCTGGAATCAAATAAAAAAGATGCTTTTTTTGCCGAAATAGAAAACCTCTCGTCATCCGGACACAGAGATAAGAGGTTACCGTTGTTCTACAGGTTTGCCGCAGGCACAGCCGGTCTTGCTGCCGCGCTGTGTGTAGGTGTATACCTGAAGAATATGCCTGCGCCGCCGGATATCACTCCTCCGGACGATATGATCGTATCGGAGACGGGACCGGCTGTAACTCCGACATCTCCTGCTGTTACTGAAGGGTCAGAGAAAAAGACAGACAGGCATACCACAGTTGCTCCGGCTGAAACGGGCACTTCCGGGAATACAAATACTGCTGCTGCCGTCAGCCAGACCTCCGCAGCAGCTTCACAGACACAGAGCGGTGCTGTAGTCAGCGGCACCGGATGTATCACGGCAACATCACCCATTGCCGTGGACGTTAATAACGGAAACGGAACATGGAACACTGTTCCGGTTTCAGACTATGAATACGAAGGGAGTCTTATTGTGAAAAAATATACTGCATTTTTAACGTCGGTCCTTATGTTCTCAAATGCAACGGCTATCAACACGAATGCGCAGGAATACAGAGCGAATACTGATTACCTGTTAGGTGTACAGACGGTAAAAGCATTTATAGAGCAGAACGGAGAATCATGGCTGGATATTAACAGCGACGGAAAATTTGACATCTTTGATGTATATGCGTTCTATAACATTGAAAATTGCCGCGGAGATTGCACTGTTCCCGACTACATACAGGAGAAATACGATTCAATTCCCACGATTGATATCAATTTTACGTGTGCAACTGATGCGTGGAAATCGGGTATTGAGTATATGTGGCGTACTTATGACGTTGACGAAACGAACCACAAACTCAGCTACAATGATATAATGGAGTATTTCTTATCCAGCAATACCCCTCATATTGAGTATTCTGATCCGAATTACTATATTGACAACTGTCCGGACGAATACAATGCTGTGATCCCCAATGATCTTATCAGGCGTGATGACGGCGAGTGGGATTACTATAAATACAGGGAGAGCAGTATATATATACGTGAAGAAGAGGGACAGATCAGACGTATCACCAAGGAGGATATCGTGGCGGACGAAAACGTATTGACGCTGGCGGAACTCGAAAAGGAGAAGGAGCTCCTTACTTCACATATATATCGCTTCATAGATTATTATAATTATTCTAACCACGTGACAGGAACCGGATCGTACATCATGAAAGAGCTCGTTGAGAAAGGGATCGTTGATGTTGATATCAATTCGGACGGAGTGTTCAATTTCCAGGATGTAGCTCTGCTGGCTTATGCATCTTATAATCTCTGGACTGCAAGCGAGCTGAGTGATGATCAGTTCCTGCGTGATATCGCTTTTCCGGAGAGTACAACGTATCACAATGTGCCGGACTGGATGGATTTCTCTGATTCACCTATAACCAGAAACGGAATGGAGAAGGCTATCAGGTTCTTTGAGATAGCACCGGCGTACACATACGATTTCGATAAAGATATGGTTGAGGCTCTTGCTGAGTATTGTGTGACCAGTCAGGAGACAGATCCGAAGTTCTTCGATTTTGATTACTATTCTGATAACAATCTTGAGTTCTGCAGACGCTATCCTGTACTTGAGAATCTCGCACTCTATGAGGAGCTTTCTATCAGATACGGCCCCATGACAGAAGAGATCGAGCTCCCGGAGCGCATGAATTTTACAAGAGAAGAGATAAATGAAGCATTTCCGGAATACTACAGGAAGGTAAAGTCAGGAGAGCTTCCGAAGCCGGATATCAACCTTGACGGAAAGATAGATGACGCTGATTTCAATATCCTGTTCAATCTTGAATGCGAGTTCAGCTGTCCTTACAAGAAGGGTTACTTCGGCACAATGGTAAGACGCTATCCCGAGCTCCTGCCTGTTATAGGCGTTTCTCAGGAGATACGCGATAATTTCGAGACAAACTTCGATTTCAACAACAACGGAATAAGCGCCGATTTCCTTGAAACTGAGTGTATGCTTATGTATATATACGGCGAGCTTGATAAGAACTACAGCGATACACAGGCATTCCTGGATGCACAGCAGGCATATTTCGAGGAGAATCCTGATATTCAGTATTACAAGGTATTCAATTCCAATTTCTATGAGTTCAGCAGACATCATGGACGAGGATCGTATGGCGGTCTGTCAGCCAAGGAAGAGCTTGACAGCATCGTGGCTGCTCTTGCAGAATTCAACATGGATATGACAGCTGAGGAAGGCACAGCAGCTCCCGCTGCTGCCGGAGACGCAAATCTTGATACCAGGGTAAATATCGCCGATGCAGTAGCCGTACTACAGTACGTTACGAATAATGAAAAATATCCTCTCACCGCTCAGGGAAGGAAGAATGCCGATATAGACGGCACAGCAGGTATCACAGGAACAGACGCACTCACCATTCAGAAGATAGATGCAGGCATAATCAGTGCTGAGTAAACACTCCTGAAAGGGATAGAAAACATGATATAGTATAAGAGCCGTACGGGGAGTTTCTCCGTACGGCTCTCTGTTTATTTGCTTATTTCTGCCAGTGCCCGGCAGATCTTTTTCTGTACGGGCAGCTGTTTCAGCTTCGGGCATAGGGTAATGTACTGCTTTCTCAGCTCCGATGCAGACTTTGCATCAAGGAGCTTGATGATATCCAGTGTCAGGCTGTGTACAGCTGTGGTCATCCAGTAAACGCTTACGATATCCTTGTGCCCGTAGGGGTAAAGGTAGATGTATTCAAGCAGCTCCCTGACTTCATCGCTGTCGGGAGAGCTCTCCTCAAAGCGTTTAAGGAGGTCTTCAAGCGCCTTTGCGAAGTCCTCGTGGCAGGGGTCGTCGGATATCCTTGTGCCCATGCCGAAGATGCCGTCAGTCAGCTTTTTGTTCAGCTTAAGCTGCATCACCTTGTCGGTGTAGCTGCTGTAGAGCTCCTTTACTTCTTCAAGCATCATTCTTCCTCCCCGCTGACATCGGCATCTGTGAGTTTTGCAGCTGACATATCCGTCAGAAAGCGGCGTATGGAATATACTGCAAAGCCAGCGCAGACGGCCATGAAAAGGATACCCAGCGCCCAGGCTGCCGCCGTGTTCATGGCGGTATTTTTTTCCGTTGCTATGCTGAATCCGAGATAGCCGAGGTAGCCTGCGACTACTGCACGGAAGAAGAGAACCTTCAGCGCCTTGTCACGCTTCTGAATATCGTATTTCATCTGAATCATCCCCTTGAAATACGGCCCGGAGACTATGCTCCGGGCCGATGGTAATATGGAGGTTATCCTGCCTTGCCTGTCTTCTTGTTTGAAACAACGTCGAAGATAACGGCTATAAGGAGAACTGCGCCCTTTACTACATACTGCCAGTTGTTGTCGAGTCCTCTGATCGACATACCCTGGTTGATAACGCCGAGGAGGATAGCGCCGACTACAACGCCGCCTACGGTACCGCTTCCGCCGTAAGCAGAGGCGCCGCCGATGAAGCATGAGCCGATAGCGTCCATCTCGAAGGAGTTACCTGTATCGCCGTTGATGGAACCGATACGGGCTGCGATAAGAAGTCCGGAAAGGCCTGCGAGGAGCGACATGGAGGTATAGGCAAGGAAGTATACCTTGTTGGTATTGATACCCGAGAGCTTTGTGGCCTTCTCGTTTCCGCCGACTGCATAGAAGTAGCGGCCGAAGGCGGTCTTGGAGGTTATGAATGCGTATATGAATACGATAGCGAGCACCCACAGAGCCATTACGGGGATTCCCTTGTAGTTTGCGAGCTTCCATGCGTAGGCAATGACAAGCAGGTCGATGACGCCTATCTTTGCATACTGTGATAAAGCGGAGGGCATCTTGTAGCCCTTCTTTTTCTTCTTTGCACGGCTGAGGAAGGTAACGACGGGAAGTATGCAGGCGATTATCAGACCTGCAATGAATGCCGACCACTTTGTCTCTTCGTCAAGACCGGGGATATTGATGTAGGAAGCGAATGTGTTGAGGAAGGTCTCGTCGTTGATGGCAACGCTCTTTGATCCGAGTATCGCACGTCCGATGCCTCGGAAGAGGAACATACCCGCAAGGGTACAGATGAACGGCGGGATATGTATATATCCTATCCAGAAGCCCTGCCACATTCCTATGAGCAGTGAAAGCGCGAGACACAGGCATATTACGAGATATGCGTTCATGCCGTATTTCGACATCAGCTGCGCCGCTATCGCGCCTATGAGGCAGACGGTCGAGCCTACAGAGAGGTCGATGTTACCGCCGGTGAGTATGCACAGAAGCATACCGCAGGCCATAACGAGCACGTATGCGTTCTGGAGCAGAAGGTTTGAAAGGTTCTGTGAGAGCAGAAGCTTGCCCTCTGTCCAGATGGAAAAGAATATGAATACCACGACCAGTGCAATGACCATGGTGTATTTCTTGATGAAAGTCTTTACGTTCATATTATACTCCTTCGATCATTTATTGTTTGTCGGACTGAAGGATAGCTGCCATGATCTTTTCCTGCGTTGCTTCCGCAGCAGGCATCTCCGCAACCATTCTGCCCTCGTTCATAACGTAGATGCGGTCGCACATACCGAGCAGCTCGGGCATCTCGGAAGAGATCATTACCACGGACTTGCCCTGCGCCACAAGGTCGTTCATGATGCAGTATATCTCATACTTGGCACCTACATCGATACCTCTTGTGGGTTCATCGAGGATAAGCACCTCGGGATCTGCGAACATCCACTTTGAAAGCAGCACCTTCTGCTGATTTCCGCCTGAGAGATTACCGACTGACTGCTGTACAGAAGGAGTCTTTGTACGGAGCTTTTCCCTGTAATCCTCTGCGACGGAGTTTTCTTTGTCAATATTTATTATGCCCTTGCTGCATACCTTTTCAAGGCGTGACATAGTGATATTCTTGGCAATGCTCTCCGCAAGGATGAGTCCGTTGCCTTTTCTGTCCTCAGTCACGTATGCAAGTCCGGCCTTGATTGCGTCAGAGACGGTCTTCAGCTCCTTTTCCTCGCCGTCTATCTTCAGCTTTCCGCTGATATCGGAGCCGTAGGAGCGACCGAAGATCGACATGGCAAGCTCTGTGCGTCCTGCGCCCTGCAGGCCGGAGAAGCCGACTATCTCGCCGCGGCGGACGTTGAAGGAGACGTTGTCCACGACCTTCTTCTCGGTGTACAGCGGATGATGGACTGTCCAGCCGCTGACCTCCATGCCCACCTTGTCGCTCACGTTGTGTTCACGGGCGGGATAGCGGTCGCTGAGCTCACGTCCTACCATGCCGCGGATGATGCGGGCCTCGTCTATGTTATGCTCTGCGTTGTCGATGGTCTCGATAGTCGCTCCGTCACGGATAACGGTTATCTTGTCGGCAACGTAGGATATCTCGTTGAGCTTATGCGAGATGATGATAGAGGTCATGCCCTTCTTCTTGAAGCTGATGAGCAGGTCGAGGAGCATCCTTGAATCCTCTTCGTTGAGTGAGGAGGTCGGCTCATCGAGTATCAGCAGCTTTACGTTCTTGCTGAGAGCCTTTGCTATCTCAACGAGCTGCTGCTTGCCGGTGCCGATATCCTTGATAAGCGTGGTGGCCTCTTCCTTCAGGCCGACCTGACGCATATGCTCTCCTGCTTCGTGGAATGTCCTGTCCCAGTTTATGCCGAACAGTCCCTTGCGCTCGTTGCCGAGAAACATATTCTCGCCTATGGAGAGCTCGGGGATGAGGGCAAGCTCCTGATGTATGATAACTATTCCTTTTTCCTCACTGTCATGCAGGTTCCTGAACCTGCACTCCTCGCCGTTGTAGACGATATCGCCTGTGTAGGAGCCGAAGGGATAGGTGCCGCTGAGTACGTTCATTAGAGTGGATTTGCCTGCACCGTTCTCGCCTACAAGGGCGTGTATCTCGCCGGGCTGTACCTTGAGATTTACGTTATCGAGAGCCTTAACACCGGGGAATTCCTTTGTTATGTTTTTCATTTCGAGAATATATTCTGCCAAGTATATCTCTCCTTTTCAGTGTCTGTCAGAGTAATTTGCGCTCAGAAAAAGGGCAGGCAGAGCCCGCCCTTTTACAGACAATATGACTATACTGTGATCAGGTGTTCTCCGATCAGGTGGTCTCAGCTGTGGACTCGAGATACTTCTTGTTGGCATCCCACTTGTAGAGACCGGTATCAACGAGGAGATCGAGGTTATCCTTTGTGATAACATAAGGAACGAGGAGGTATGAAGGAACGACCTTCACGCCGTTGTTGTATGACTCGGTATCATATGCAGCCTCAACAGTAACAGAGTTCAGAAGGCTTGCATCGGGAGTCTGTCCTGCGAGAACAGCCTTGGAAACTTCGAGAGTAACGGATGCTTCTTCGTTTACGTTCTTGTATACTGTCATTGACTGCTTGCCGTCAACGATATTCTTGAGGTTTGTGATATCGCCGTCCTGACCTGTTACGATAGGAGAATTCTTGCCCTTGTAGTCAGAAGAGATAGCCTGTGTTACGCCGCGGGCTGTAGAGTCGTTGGAGCAGAGAGCAACATCGAGCTGTACATCGTCTGAGTAGTAGGAAGCAAGTGTGTTCTGCATATTTTCAAGAGCTGTGTCTGTAGCCCAGCCGAGGGTAGCAACCTGCTCGAACTTGGTCTTTCCGGACGGGATCTTGAGAGTGCCCTTGTCGATGTACTTCTTGAGTGTATCATAAGCACCGTTGAAGAAGTAGGGCGCATTGTTATCTGCGGGATCGCCTGCTGTGAACTCGATATTGTAGGTCTCGCTTGTGTTGTCGAGATCGAGAGCGTCACGTACATACTCGCCCTGAAGCTTTCCTACGGTGTAGTTATCGAATGATACGTAATAGGAAACGGCGTCTGTATTCATGATAAGACGGTCGTAAGCTATTACTGCGATGCCGGCATCCTTGGCGTCAGCGAGTGTCTGGGAAAGTGAGCTTCCGTCAACAGCTGCGATAAGAAGGAGATCTACCTTGTCAGCGATCATGCTCTGGATATCGTTGTTCTGCTGGTCGGTTTTGTCGTCGGAGTATTTCAGCTCTACCTTGTAGCCTGCGTCCTCGAACTGAGCCTTGAGGTACTCACCGTCACGGTTCCAGCGCTCGAGGGACTTTGTGGGCATTGCGATGCCGACTGTCTTTGTGCCGTCGCCCTTGGGTGTGTTGGTGTTGGTGCCGGTGTTTTCAGGTGATGTTACAGCTCCGCATGATGCGAAAGAGCCTAACATAACAAGTGTGGTGATTGCTGCAAGTACTTTTTTCATTGTATGGTCCTCCTTAGATTATAAAATATAGTATATGAAAAAACATTGCCGTAGATTGATGTGTTGTTTATGCGAAGCTGTATGCTCTAATTTTACTTGTTCGCCTGTGAATTGTCAATACATTTTTGCGCTATTTTTGACAGGAACAGGCAAAATTGTTAGAGTTGTATAAGATATGCGTGCCAAATGTGTGCACAATGCCTGTGAACGATTGTAGTTGTACTGTTCAGTATCGGCTATTTGTACTGTCATTGTATTGTCCGTTTGTGCCTGTGTATACAAATGAACAGCATGATAAGGTGCAGAGCCTGCCGTAAACATAGCATTTTCTGCGTATCCCGGTACTCACATAAAGACGGCATACCTCCGCAGGATCGGCTTACGATTTCTGAGCAATTGCACAAAACAGCGGCGTTGTTTTTGTTCATGTCTACAAAGATAAAAATATTTTTCATTAAAGCCGCACATAAGAGGTGCTCCGATCGTTAAAGCGGGTGAAAGGATAATTCGTTATCCGGAAAACAAGGATCACAATGTTTATTTTGGGAGGGAAAATTTATGAAAACAAGAAAGATCATCGCTGCCGCAATGGCAGCAGCACTCACAGTCACAGCAATGCCTTCGTACAGTCTGAGCAGAGCACCGTTTGCTTTGCCGGCCTATGCGGCTGATGCCGAAGAGGATGGCAGGATCTGGACAGGAGATGACGGAGTAAGCTATATGTGCTACAGCGATCATGCAACTGTTTACAGTACATACGGTGTTGAAGGGGATATCGTTATCAGCACTGCTGACGGTCTGCCTGTGACCGCTATAGATTGCACAGCATTTTCATTCGCAGACGGGATGGCCAATGTCACTATACCCGCAACTGTAAAGAGCATAGACCCGGCAGCGTTCATTGACTGCGATGAACTGGAGGATATATGGTTTGAGGGGACCATAGAGGAATGGAACAGTATACCCGGGCATCCGTACATTCCGGAGAATGCTGCTCTTCACTGTAAGGATGCAGAGAGCGGAGAGTATATCACTCCTGTTGTGATGAATGTCCGCTTTGAGAACATCGCCGGAGACTGTGTCAAAGGAATAAATGCAACCATCAGGTTCAACAGCCCTGATGCTTTCATTGCAGCCGAGTGGGTAAGCGGTGAATATACAGCTTCTGTTGCCGTTCCTGCCGATCCGGGCGAGGGACAGTACACCATCAGTCACGATGCAGCTGAAAACTACTGTGTATACACCGATTCGAGTGTCGGCATATCGTTCTGCGAGGGACAGACCCGTTATTCAAAAACCATTGTCGTTGATCACAACAATGTTGTTACAATGGATGAACTCTTCGAGGACGGCAATTGCATCACAGAGGGTGAAAACATGGTACTGTGTATTGCCGGGGAAAATATCACTCTCGGCGGCACGGACAACGGAGTAATGTCCTATGAGCTTCTGAGAAAGGATGACAGTCAGGCTTTCTACAGGCTCAAGGCAAATAAGCCCGGCAGATTCGAGCTCATCGTAAACTCTGATGACAGAGAAGAGGCTGAGAACATTATCTTTGAAGTATTACCGAGGAGTGAGGAGCCGACGGCTACCCGCTGCGGCGGAGCAAGGCTTGTGGAAGCTCCTGATACAGAGCTTACGGTCGGACAGACTACTTCCATGGAGGTATGGGGATACGGCTATGTGCCGATCGTATATGTAAAGAACGATCCGCAGAGCGATGACTGGACAAAGGACAGCACCGGCGAATATGTGGCACTTGAGAAGTGGACAGTAAACGGTGAATACACAACATACAGACTCATTGCAAAGCAGCCGTGTGCTGCTACAGTGTCATTCTATCTCAGTAATCTCGGTGCTTCCATTAATCCTGATTTCGAGATAACGGTCAAGGAAGAGGAAGAAGAGCCCAATGATGAGGACATAGTCGACATACCGGGTGCGATTGTTTTTGAAGAGCCGAATACGGAACTTGTCATCGGAGAAAAAACGGTTATGACAGTAAGAAGCGGCCGCTATAAGCCCTATGTCAAGGTATACAATAAAGAAACCGGCGAATGGGAGATTGACGAAAACGGCGATTACGCACATATCGAAGCTGTAAGCTCTGACGACCTGTATACGACGTATGAGCTCGAGGCCGTACAGACCTGCCGGGCTGAGGTGGTATTCTACATAGATATGTCAGATAACTACGACGATACAGGCATAGTTCTCGATATCACAGGAGAGCCCCTTGCTTATACGGTAGGCGATATCGTTGAAGCTCCCCAGACAGAGCTTGCAGTCGGACAGAGCACAACAATGACAGTATACGGTTCCGGTATTGCACCGACGGTCAAGGTTTACGGACGTGCTGATGACTACACATTTGATATTTCCGGTGATTTCATAGAGGTCGAGGAGATAAGCCGTAACGGCGAGCTGGTCACCTACAGGGTCACACCGAAGAAGAAGTGCAGGGCATCAGTGTATTTCAGCCAGTCCGGTAAGGGAAGTGCAGCAGACTTCACGATATATGAGGGCGCTCCCATTGCCGGCAGCAATGAGCCTGCGGAGACTGCTGCGGCAGAGGACAAGAAGGGCGACGCCAACACCGACGGCAAGGTAAATGTTGCCGATTCAGTAAAGGTGCTGCAGTTCATATCCAATCAGGAGAAGTACCCGATGACAGAGAAGCAGCGCATCCTTTCGGATATTGACGGCATCGAGGGAATATCAGGCGGCGATGCTATCACTATCCAGAAGATAGATGCGGGCATCATCTGAGACGATTGAGATTCAGGTTCAGTTCATAATATTGTCCTTCAGAGAGAGCCTCCTCCGGGAGGCTCTGCTTTATGCCTTTTCTCCTTGACATATAGCGGAAATACGGCTATAATTAAGGTATCATCGCTGTGTACGGAGCACAGCACAAAGCGTTCATTATTTTATTTACAAGGAGGAATCAATATGAAAGACATGACAAGAAAAATGGTCGCAGCAGTCATGGCGCTGACTCTCGCCGGAGCATATCTCCCCGCTGGAGATATCTCTCCCGGACTCGGCGGAAGCATCATTACTGCCGCCGCTTACGACAATGCTGAATTTGACGGAACAGATACTCTCTATCTCGCCAACAGCTTCACCAGAGACGATGTCCAGCGTTTCAAGTCGAATACAAAGATCAGGAAGATCGTGTGCAGATCGGGAGCGATACTTCCCGCCGACTGCGGCATCCTGTTTGAAGGCTTTAAAACGGTCGTTAAGATAGACCTCAGCCAGGCAGATGCAAGCAGAGCGACAAGGATGGAGAGGATGTTCGCATCATGCGATCGCCTTGAGAGCGTTGACTTCGGCACAAGCTTCCGCTCCGGAAATGTCACCGATATGAGCGAGATGTTCAGAGGATGCAGCTGGCTGGAGGAGCTCGATCTGAGTGCCCTGGATACAAGCAGCGTCACCAATATGACCGCTATGTTCATGGACTGTCCTGTGCTGTACGCTCTTGACCTGAGCAGCTTCAGTACCGCGCAGGTAACGAACATGAAGTTTATGTTCTGCAACTGCACCTCTCTTGAGGGCCTTGATCTCAGCAGTTTTGACACCGCAAATGTTCAGTGCATGGAAAGTATGTTTGAGATGTGCAGAAGCCTGAAGGCTCTCGATCTGTCATCCTTCCATACCGATAATGTTGACGATATGACGAAGATGTTTGCGGGCTGCGGAGCACTAAAGACCATCACTATCCACGAATTCAACAC
Source organism: Ruminococcus sp. (assembly GCA_017620025.1). GTDB lineage: Bacteria > Bacillota > Clostridia > Oscillospirales > Ruminococcaceae > Ruminococcus. Next base: position 41,531 of record JAFZRF010000008.1, on the reverse strand, counting down.
AACGAATGTATTCAGAAGTTCGTCCATGTTCGCCGGCTGTACCTCTCTTGTCGGCGGCGCCGGAACGAAATATAATGCCGGTCTGACGGATGTTGAACGGGCCTTTCCGGATTATCCGCCCTACTATTCCGGATATTTCACGCAGCGTGGCGTTACCTTCAATGTGAACACCGGTGTGCTCACTCTCAACGGAGACAAGTTCACCAGAGAGGACGTATGGACATACAGGGAGAATGACCGTGTAAAGTCAGTAACGGCAGCACCGGGAACAGTATTGCCGGAGGATTGCAATTCGATGTTCTGCAAGCCTTCACCAGCTGATCGTTTGTGGCAGAATCTTGAATCAGTTGATCTCTCAAATGCGGATTCAAGCAGAGCCACCAGGATTGCTTTGATGTTCCATGGATGTGAAAAACTGAAAACAGTCGATATTAGCGGATTTGACACAAGCAATGTTATCGAAATGGCATATTTGTTTGAGGGCTGCAAGGAACTGGAATCGGTGGATATGAGCAGCTTCACTTCAAAGAAAGTGGAGTATTTTACAGCTATGTTCAGCGGCTGCGAGAAGCTTACTGAGCTTGATCTGAGCGGATTCTCTATGGAAAGCGAAAAAGATGCGTCATGGATGTTTGATGGATGCTATTCTCTGAAAACGATCTATGCTTCCACAGACTGGAACAATATACGCCGTGCATACTATATGTTTGATGGCTGCACTTCGCTGGTCGGCGGAAACGGAACAGTCTATAATGCAAATTACATAGAAGGCGAATATGCAAGGATAGACAGTTACAGGCAGCCGGGCTATTTTACCCTGAAATGCTGCCGGTTCGATGAGAAAACAGGCACACTGCATCTTCTCGGCAGAGTATCTGCTACGGAAGTTGCAAAGTACAACGGACAGAATTCCGATAAGAATGTATTGCATATAGTTGCAGATCCCGGTGCGCTCCTTCCGGAAACCTCGACCGGACTGTTTGCACACTTCAACAATGTAAGGACTATAGACCTCAGTAATGCAGGCGCATACAATGTCACAACCGCGGAGGCTATGTTCTATAACTGCCCGTTACTGACATCTGTTAAACTGGGAAACTTTTCTTCAAGAGTTACGAACACCGCCCATATGTTCGCAGCCTGCAACAAACTTGAAACTGTTAATATAGAAGCCCTGAATACAAACAATGTTACTGATATGGACTATATGTTTGCGGGCTGTGAGAAGCTTGGCTCTCTTGACCTGAGCGGATTCGATACGAGCAATGTAACAGCGATGAACGGTATGTTCAGCGGCTGCAGTCAGCTCCGTGAGCTTGATCTCAGCGGATTCAATACAGCGAAGGTCACAGGTATGAGCAATATGTTCGCAGCGTGTTCTTCGCTTGTTTCACTCGATATGACCGGATGGAATACAGAGAGTCTCAAATATGCCGATCATATGTTCCGCTGCTGCAGCAAGCTTACAGAGCTGGATATCAGCAGCTTTGACACAAGCAAGGTAAGCAATATGTCACATATGTTCTACAGCTGCAACGCACTGAAAACCATCTATGCAGGCAGCAAATGGAGCACGGCCGGCGTAACGCAGTCAGATACAATGTTCGATAACTGCAACAAGCTTACAGGCGGAAGCGGATCGACTTATGCATATTACAAAAAGGGAGACAAGACCTATGCCCGCATCGACGGCGGAAGCAGCAAGCCGGGTTACTTTACGGAAAGAAATATCGGTTTCAGGACAAATTCCATGACTCTCGGCGGAAGCATATCTCTCAACTTCTACGTTGCCCTCAACGGAGTGCCGGATGACAAGCTCGATTCATGCTTCGTTGAATTCACTGTCAACGGCAAAACGCAGAAGGCCATGTTCGACCGCAGCAGGATGAACGCCAGCAAAACCTACTACGGCTTCAACTGCAAGCTCAACTCGGTCTCTATGGCTGACAAGGTAAATGCTGTCCTGACCTACTATACACCGGACGGAAAGCAGCATACGCTCCGGACAGTATCAACTGCTGAGGAATACCTTGAAAAGTTCAACGAGAACGATGAAGAAAAGACATGGAACCTTATCAAGGGAATCAACGATTACGGTTATTATATGCAGAGGTATCTGTCCAAGTATTCCTCTTCGCCCTGGACTCTCGGCACCGACCATTTAAGTATGAAGAAGGCCTATACAACCCATTCGACATATAACAGCCGAAAGAACACCTATCTTTCAGCACTTGGAGGTCTGCAGAAGTCATTCGGCAGCAACGGCAGCATCGAGAAGGTCAACTATACTCTTGTACTTGATTCCGATACCGCCATCAACTTCAAGATAAAGAAGGAATCAGGATATACCGGCAATGTCACAGCGACTGTTGACGGAAAGGCCGCAACTCTGAAGCAGCTCAGCGACGGCAGATTACAGGTATCAGTCACCGGCATCCCGGCGCATAGGCTCAACGAGATGCATACTGTCAGGGTCACTACCTCCTCCGGCACGACTGTATACAAGGCCGGTGCGCTCTCCTATGCTTATGAGTGCATAGCCGGTCCCAAGAATGATCCTGAATATGACGCAATGTGTGCTTTGTATGAGTATTACAAGGCTGCAGTTGAATACAAAAACAAGTAATATACCACGGCCGCTCATCAGTGATGGGCGGCTCTTTTTATATGCACGCCTATTGAATACCGCCGTAAAATGTGCTAAAATGAAAAATAACAAAAAAATATCTCCGGAGATGTAACACCTGATGCAGGTGCTGCGATTATTGGTTATGAAAGGTCGACCTGAGACAGGAATGCACAGCCGCACCGGTCAGGCACTGTCTCGAAATACATATCAAGGAGGAATGAAAATGACAAGCATGGAACTGGCAGAGATGATAAAGAGATCGCCTGCCGAATGTCATAAAGCTCTCGTCAGGGAATACGGCAGATATGTTTATGCTATCGTTTACAATAAACTGAGGGGCTGCGGCACCGAGGAGGATGTTGAGGAATGCGTCAGCGATGTGTTTGCTGATCTGTTCATGAAATGCAAGATAGATGCAGAATCGGCGAATGACGTCAAGTACCTCATATCAACTATCGCACAGAGAAAGGCGATAGACGCTTTCCGGAGCCTGACAGCCAGAGCGAATCATATTGCCGATGCAGACGATGAGGACATGGGAATGCTTGCCTCGGATTTCAGCGTTGAAGATCACGCTGACCGTTCTGAACTCCGCCGTGTGCTCCTCGATAAGATATACGAGCTCGGCGAACCCGATGCGACTATCATTATCCAGAAATTCTATTATAACCGTGATTCCAAAGAGATCGCCAAGGCGGTATCGATGACATCGAATGCTGTCAGGGTGAGATGCTCAAGAGCTATGGACAAGCTGCGGTCGAAGCTTGTCGAAGTCGGAATGACTATATAAGGAGGCGGCAGAGCTATGAATGAGAAGAAATTATTTGATCTCCTTGAAAATGCGGAGAATGATTCAATGAACAGACTTATAGACAAATGTCCGGAGATATCGGACAAGCAGCTCGACAGGATACTTGCCAAGAGCGAAAAGAAGTTTAAGAAGATGGAAAAGGAATATGACAGGAACAACAGGAACATCACAATGACGGAGAACGACACTGTTGAGGGTGTTGAGCACAGCAGAAGACCTGCATGGCTCTCAACTCTGAGCATGGCTGCATCAGTAGTTCTTATCGCAGGCATCGTTATCGGAAGCACAGTTCTTCTCAACAGGAACGGCAATCCCTTTAACGGTGAGGACAGCCTTCCTCCTTCGGCTACGGATGCAACATCGGATTCCACGGATACACTCATCGTATCATCTGTACTGACAGGCACAGGCACTGACGGTACAGCCGCAACAGAAGTCTCCACGGATACGACTACAGAGGCAGCGACTGAGGATACCACAGAGGACGCAACAGAAGAGACAACTGAGGAAGCTGCCAAATTACTTGATATCAGGGATATCGCCGGCGAGTGGACCTATCAGGAGTCAAGCGGAAACTATACCGTTGACAAGGGCGCAAGGAATATCGCACAGGTAGACATCAATTCAGACGGCACCTACACCTATATCGATTCCGCCGGAAAAGTAACAAACGGCAGGATAGAGTTCAGCACCGAAAAGATAATGGAAACAGAGTTTATAAATGTCAATTTCTACAGCGGTTCGGAGCGTCAGTTCAGCGCAACATACCGTAAGGAAAGTCAGGATGAAATGTATATAGGCAACGGCGGACTGGCCCGCCTTGTACGCGGCAAGCTGCCCCTGAGCAAGGATACTCCCGCTTCTAAGGCAGATATCACAGACATCACAGGAACATGGACATATCAGGAATCCGACGGTAATTACACCGTTGACAGAGGCGCAAAGAACATCGCAGCGATAACTGTAAACTCCAACTGGTCATACACCTATACCGATGCCGAAGGAAATACTTCCTACGGCACGGTAGTCAAGGATGCTGAGGAGCTGAACGGTGTGGATATGCCGTACTTCAGCTTCTATCAGAACGGCGCAGACTGCATTTTCAGCGTGCTGTACGTAGCAGAGAGACCCGACGAGATGTATATCGGCAACGGCGGCATGGCAAGACTTATCCGTGGCAGCTATGCACTTGACAGCAGCGGGGATTCACCTCTTGACATCAGGACTCTTGCGGGAAAGTGGACTTATCAGGAATCAAACGGAAATAATTCAGTTGTTGTAGATCCCATAGATGTCGGTACGATCACCGTGAACGCAGACGGAACTTACTCCTATACGGATACAGAAGGCAACACCTCAACAGGCACAGTAAAGACAGGCTATGAGGAGATCGGCGGCACAAAGATGCCGACAGTGAATTTCTACAAGAACGGAAGCTTCTATCTGGGCGGCTACTACGATGACGCACATCCGGACGAGATATATCTCGGCAACGGCGGCATGGCAAGGATAGTACGTGCGGGTTAAGTTCATTTCACATCAGTATTTGATTCTCAAGAGACGGTGCCCCTTGAGCGGAGGCCGGAATGAGAAAAAATGATAATTACATAACTGGAGTCGTCCTTCGGGCGGCTCCTTTTTTTCTATTTTTGGATTCGCAATCTCATCACATTGACAAAGTGGATAATCGTGCTAAAATAGCACCATTATGCACAATATTATATCATTTGTCATAAAACAGCACGATAGAGAACAAAAAGAAAGGGTAGTTGTCTGTATAATTTTGTATGTTTTTCACAACCTGTATATGCATGATTTTACTACTTTTTGAATTTTTGACAAAGTTTACATATAGTATTCCCTATTGTGACAAAAAGATGTATAATAATATACAGCGGTTACTCTGCCGTAAAAAACTCATCGGAGGAAAAATAAATGAAGAATAGGGTCTCAAGGTTTGTGGCTGCGGTCCTGGCAGCTTCCATGACCACCGGCGGTACTTCAATGCTGCCCGGGACCGGTCTGGTTTCCGGACCCCAGTTACTCACCGCAAGCGCCGATGATCATGTATCCGGCGACATCACATACGCAGAAACAGAAAAAGGAGTCACGATTACCGGATATACCGGTACAGCATCAAATCTCACCATACCGGAAGCCATCGGAGGAAAGCCTGTTATCTCCATCGGCAAGAAGGCATTCTTTTCAAAGACAGAGCTGGTATCCGTAAAACTCCCCCACACGATGAAGGAGATCGGAGACGAAGCTTTCAGAGGCTGTACCTGTCTTGAAAAAATCGAACTCAACGAGGGTCTTGAGACCATAGGTAATTATGCGTTCTACCTGTGCGGTTTCACAGCTGTCAATATCCCCTCGACACTTGTATCCTGCTCTTCAGGATTCAACGGCTGCAGTTCACTTGAAATGGCCGTATTCGCATCAGGCATCACAGCTATTCCCGAAGGATGTCTTCAGAACATCCATGCCCTTAAGGAAGTTGTCATGCCCGATTCTGTAAAGACGATAGGCAAGGATGCCTTTAAGAACTGCGACAGCCTGAGAAAGGCAAATATGCCGAGCAAGCTCAGGGAGATCGGAAGCGGAGCGTTCTATGGCTCCGGTCTTACTGAGATCACTCTCCCCGCATCGCTCGAGAAATGTGAGGGAAGCTTTGCAGACAGCAAGGTACTCAGAAAGGTCACCTTTGCAAAGGGCACGGTGACAGTACCCTACAGATGTATGTCAGGCGTAAAGGCGCTTAAACAGGTAAATATCCCGGCATCAGTAAAAACGATAAGCGCAGAAGCTTTCAAAGGCTGCACCGACCTTGCAGCCATCAACCTCCCGGACGGTCTGGAGATAATCAGAAGCAACGCATTTTACGGAACGAACATCATGGAGGTCGTTGTACCTACGACTCTCACTATCTGCGATTCAGCATTCAAGGGCTGCGCTTCACTTAAGACCGCAGTATTCAAGGACGGCATGGATGCCATCCCCTATAACTGCTTCAGCGGCTCGGCAAATCTTGAAAAAGTCATTATCCCTGATACGGTAAGAACGATCGGAGGCAGCGCCTTTGCAGGCACGACCATGCTGAAAAGCATTGTTATCCCCGAAAGCGTCGAGACTGTCGGCGGCGAAGCATTTGAGGGAAGCGGACTGAAGAGCATAGAGCTTCCCAACAGTGTAACAAAGCTCGGGGCATCAGCTTTCAGCGACTGTAAGAAGCTGAAAACAGCAGTCATCGGCAGCGGTATAAAAACACTCGAGAACGGAGTGTTCTCCGGCGATACAGCGCTCGAGAGCGTAACTGTCCCCGGTGCTGTAAAGACCTTCTCAGCCGGCGCATTCAGCGGCTGTGAGAATCTTTCAGTCATCAGCTATCCCGGCAAGGCCGGTTCCTTCAAGGCAGCGAGCGATGCTTTCAAAGGCTGCTACTCACTGAAGGATCCACGCTTTGTCAGCCTCAACGCATCCGGTACAGAGGTCACAGCCGAAAAGACAAGAGTCGCTGTGGGCAACCGTGTAGGCTTCATTGTATCATTTGGGGCGATAGCCGGCAGCAAGGGTGAAAATATACTATCCCTTAATATACCGGATGGATTAACTGTTGATCCCACATCACTGGAGGTTCTCTCCGGCGTGGTAGTCGGTAAGCCCGAGCTCGGTGTGGAGGATCTTATTTCCTTTGTATCGGACAGTGGTACTGTAAGATTTGAAGCCGTTGCCAGAGAGGCCGGTGAATACACGCTCTCGGTAGATCTCAGGAACAGTCTTGACACGAGCTTTGAGGCGCCTGTCGGCAAGACAGATCTCTCCGTAAAGGCTATCGGCATCAGTGTTCCCGATACCTCCGGAACGCTCAGCCCTGTTATAAGAGGAACTGCTCCCGAGGGCGAGAGCATCGACATCTACATGAACGGCAGCTATATCGCATCCACCGTTGCAAACGTGAATACCGGAATCTATACGCTTACTCCCAAGCTTCCGGCAAATACGGCCGACGGCAAGAGCTTCACATTCTATGCGAAGGCAGGAGATGCGGTATCTGATGAAGTTGTCATGGTATACTCTGCAAAGCAGCCTTCCGTCAGCAGCGTAAAGATCTGCACTGATGAGACAGAGGGCGATACCGATATCACAAAAGCCTTCACAGAGGGCAAGATCCCTGTTGTATATGCTCCGTCATATACAAAGCCACGTTACACGCTCAGTATAGCTAATTCAAATCTCGTTGACAGCGTATACGTCACAGCAAACGTAAACGGTTCTCTCAAGAGCATCAAGGCTCAGTACAACAGCACTGCCGGCGTATGGACTGCTTCAGGCAGCTTCGGCGGTGTTCCCTGTGACGTGAACATCGTGATCGTTACCAAGGCAAACGCCGGAAAGGAAGCAGACCTCACGGACGGCTTCTTTACAACTCCCGGCCATATAGTATTCCTTTCTTCTCCCTCGGGTACAGTATACGACGCAAAGACCTCCAAGCCTGTTGAGGGCGCAGAGCTCTCACTCGTCGGAAGAGACGAAGACGGCATGGAATACAGCTGCGATCTCAGCAGATACGGTCAGAAGGAAAATACCTATACAAACAGCAAGGGCGAATATATCTGGGATATCCCCGAGGGCGACTGGAAGATAACCTGCACAGCCGACGGATATGTCACCTCTGAGAGCGGCTGGCTCTCCGTTCCCGATGACGATACAAGCTTCAGGTTTGCTCTTGAAAAGGCGGCAGCACCAGCTGTGGTAACTGAACCTGCAACGAATACAGAACCCACGGCACCGGCAGTTTCCGAACAGGAGGCACCGGTTGCTGTTCCGGCAGAGGTAAAGCCTGTTACTATCGTACCGGAGGGAAGCGAAAATGCTCCCGCAGTAAAGCAGCCCGCAACCTTCTATGACGGCGTTGATAACTGGAGCTTCGGCAATTCTTCGAGTGCCTTCAAGACTCCGGAACGCAGTGATTACTTTATGACCGATGCGGACTATGAAAAGCTCATAAGCGGACTCAGCAACTCCGAGATAGAGCGTATCAATACAAAGAAGCTCAGCAAGTGGACCGGTTCATGCTACGGCATGGCAGCTCTGTCTCTGCTCTCCTGCTACGGAATGCTTGATATGTCTGCGATCGATCCAAATGCATCCTCACCGTATACAGCAGCCGTGCCTCCGACGGATGAGGTTATCTCAGCGATCAACTACTATCATCTTGCACAGCTCACGGATTACATCTCCGCCTGCCGGAACCAGGCTATATACGATACTCCTGAGGAGGTGAAGACGCAGTTCATCATAGAAGAGGTGAGCGGCGGATATCCCGTGCTCATCCCGTTCCACTCCACATATACGGACGGAAACGGCAATGTAAAGAGAGCGGCTCACGTCGTTGTCGGCTACGGCATAGAGGACTGCGAGTACAACAATAACGGCAATATCTATGACAAGAAGATCATAACCTATGATCCGAACTGCATAGAGTTCAAAGAGAACGCCTGTATGTACATCAATACCTCAGACGGTTCATGGATCGTTCCGAGATATCTCTACAAGGGCGCAGATTCAAAACTCGATGCACAGCTCGGCTGCTGCACATCCGAACTCGGTATAGTCAACTATCACAGCCTGTTCGACAAGACAGGCGGTCAGAGCTCTGTTGAGTTCATACCGTTTGCAAATATAGCTTCTATAAACTGCGATTATACTTTTGAAAAGGTCGAGCTCAACGATGACGGCACCTATTCGGTATGCGACGGCATGGAGGACGATGTCAAGGTATACGCAGATATAAGCGGTCTGGACGAGGAAGAGGACGGACAGGCGCTCAACTTCATCCTTGACGATACAGACAAGGCATATCTTCTCAGGCTCAGCGAGAAGGAGGATATCGACCTCACGCTGAGAACAGGAAACGACATGATACGTCTCTGCTTTGACAATGCGGATGAGGTGCTTATAGATCCCACAGGCATGATAAGAGCGAGCGGCGACAAGTCCGGTTTCAATGTGACTATGGTATCCAACGAGGGACATTCCCCCACTGCCTGGGACAATGTTGAGGTATCCGGCGAGTCCGCACAGGTCGAGTTCAGAAGAATGGGCAACGGCTACGTGCTTATCGGCGATGACCTCAGGGACGTTAACGTATCCGCAGAGGGTGCTGACTCACAGACATCCTGCCAGTTCACAACGGACTGCGACAAGGTACTCATCCACGAGGTGAGCGGGGAGCAGTTAGGCGTATCCGCCGATACCGACGGAAACGGCACCTACGAGCTTCAGCTCGTAGATATACCGGGACTTACAGGTATAGTCGGCGATACCAACGGCGATAATATCACAGATGCAAACGACGCATCGGAGATACTGAGCCTTTACGCAAAGCTCTCCACCGGAAACGGTGATGTATCGGAAAAGGCAAAGAAAGCCGGCGACGTGAACAAGGACGGTCTCCTTGATTCAGCAGATGCTTCACTGATACTTGAATTCTACGCAGCAGCTTCAACAAGCAGCGATATAACAGCGGAGAAGTTCTTCAAGGATAGAATTGCATAACAAAACAAAAAGGACTGCACACAGCGTGCGGTCCTTTTTCAATTCATAATTCATAATGCATAATTCATAATTGCCTGGAAGGGCATATTAAATGAGGGAGTCATAAACGAGGGGGCGGGGCGATGTAGGCATCGCCCCCTACATATAACACCACACGCAGCCAAAAGCCACATATTGGCTCTTGTGCGGTATTACAAAAAGCCCCGGAGCTTTGCTGCTTCCGGGGCGTATCATTATTATTCAGCCGGAACTTCTTCCGGAGACTCTTCCGGTTCGGTTGCCGGAGCGGGGCGGTCAGCGGGCTGACCGATGTTGACCAGTGCGACTGCCGCATCGACTGCGGGTGACATCATATCCCTGAGAGTATCCCATGAACCGGCGTTCTGACGGAGTATATCCTCGGTTATCCTGTTCATAGTGCCTCTTGAGGCGAGCTTCTCGTCTGTCTCGGTATACATCTTTGCACCCATGCCGAAGCCGGGATCATATATGGGAGTGCAGTCGTGCATGATAGCCTGTATCGCATCGTACTGCTCCTCTGTAAGAGCGCTCCTTGCCTCTCCGTTGCCGCCGGGTACGGGTGCCAGAGCCTTATCACGGGCTGCCTGCACGTACTCCTCCTGAGTGGCGACTATCCTCTCACACTTCAGGTAGGCTGCAACTGCATCAGGGTTCGGTGAATTCTTTACAAGCAGCTTTGCATTGAAGCCGCAGGTGAGGTAGTATCTGTCGGCATCCGGTGCTTTCGGGAAGGGTACTATAAAGATATCGGCATCGGGATTCCTTACGTTGGAGGTGCCGAGAGTCCAGTCGCCTGATGCGAAGAACAGCGTACACTGGTCTGTCGGGAACCATCTGCGGAAGTAGCTGCTGAAAAGTCCGTTCTGAACGACGTCGAGCATCATAAGCTCTGCGCTCTCTATCGCCGGATCGGAGATATTGTTCTCACAGCCGGCAGCGGTCATATTGACCACGGTATGTCCGGTCGAGCCGAGAGCAGCCCTGCCGAACCAGCCGTTTATGCCGTAGCGGGTCTTTCCGTCGTTTCCGGCAGCCTTGAAGCTCTTCATCATATCTGTGAATGCATTCCAGTCCCAGGTGCCCTGCTGGTACATCTGATAGGGATCCTCGAATCCGTTTTCCTGCATCATCTTCCTGCTGTAGGTGAGAAGCTGAGGATCGGTGAGGCTTGTGGGTATAACGTAGTGATTTCCGCCGTATGCGAACATATCGGCTGTGCCCTTCATATCGTCCCAGAGCCCCTCGTCGTAGCCAAGAGTTCCGAAATAGGGATCGAGGGCTTCAAACTGCCCTGCGGCAGCTCTGCCGGGGACAGCGTTCTCGTCGAACGGGAACATATCTACCGTTTCGCCGGAGTTTATCATGGAAGACAGCTTTTCATATCTCTTTGAGGCATCTGTCTGTATACAGTTCACTTTGCAGCCGTAGCGGTCTTCAAAGAGAGCCATTGCCACGGAGCGCGGCCCTTCTGAGGTCAGGTTGAGATCGAAATCACCGAGCCAGGTGAGTGTTGTTCCCCTGAATGTGACCGGATCCTCTGCAGGTGCTTCTGTCGGTATTTCTTCAGCTGCTGTAGCGGGTATTTCTGTTGGTGTTTCTTCTGATCCGTTGGTCTGCTTCTGTGCACATGAAGCAGCGGCGGACATTACTGACATAACGGCAACAAGGCCTGCCAGTGTCCTTTTTATATCCTTCATAATGAAGTGCTCCTTTCTGAGACGCTGCGAAGGCACAGCATCCCGTACAGATCATTATACTATAATTTATCCCTTTCGTCAAGACCGAGGGAACGGGCTGATTCATAATTCATAATGCATAATTCATAATTGACTGAATCGACATCTTAAATTCGGAATTCGGAATTTGCGGTATCGCCTTGCGGCGATGATCTGAATGTAGGGTGCGATGCCTAAATCGCACCGCATCTGCGTTCAGGTATGTAGTCTGCTTGTTCGGCATTGCAAATATACCGACTGTAGGGACGGCCAGTGGCTGTCCGAATGACAGGTACATCTGTCGTATATGGTGCGGGCTGCCAAAGGCAGCCCCTACAAAGTGCATATATTCCGTTATCCATCGCAGTTGGGGCGAAACGGGTATGAGACGGCGGACGGCCAATGGCCGCCCTACAACCGTTTGCTTGCGGCAACGGGCGCACAGTGTGCGCCCCCTGCATATAAATCCATCGCCGAAGGCGATACCATTAATTCCGCATTCCGCATCAGTGAGTCCGTTTAGGCTAATTATGAATTAAGAATTATGAATTATGAATTGCTCCTCCCCCGCCCTTGACAAACCGGCGTATATGACATATAATAATCAGCGGATAATATTATCAGTGCCGGTAAAACGGCGCTGCGGAACGGAGTAACACACAATGGCAAGGATCTACCCGCTTTTCAGCTCCAGCAAGGGCAACTGTTCCTTTATAGGCACTGAAAAAGGCGGTATACTTATAGACTGCGGAGTCAGCTTCAAACGGCTCTCCGGCGTGCTTGATACGAACAATATCCCCCTCTCTGCGGTGCAGGGGGTATTCATAACCCACGAGCACAGCGACCATGTGGCAGGTCTGAAGATGCTCACAAAGAAGACGGGCGTACCGGTATACGGCATGAAGCGTACCTTACAGAGGCTCTGCGATACCGACAAGATAGCACCGGGCACTCCCGTTATAGATATGAACGGAAATACCATAAGCTGCGGCGGCTCGGAGGTCTCGGCCTTCCCGATACCCCATGACGCCATACAGCCCTGCGGCTACCGGATACATACCTCGGATGACCGCTGGTGTGCGGTGTGCACAGATCTCGGCTATGTCACACCGGAGGTCGATGACGCTCTCAGGGGATGCAGGCTCGTTCTGCTTGAGGCGAACTATGACGAGGGGATGCTCAGACACGGTCCCTATCCGCTCTATCTCAAGGAGAGGATACTCTCCCAGAACGGCCATCTGTCGAACATTGCAAGCGGAGCGCAGGCTGCAAAGCTTGTGGCGCAGGGCACTACCCATATACTCCTCGGCCACCTCAGCCAGGACAACAACCGGCCGGATATCGCCTACAATGCGGTAAGGGATGCGCTCTCCGGCTTCGTACAGGGAAAGGATTATCTGCTCGGAGTATCTCCGGTGGAATCTCAGGGAGGAACGGTGATCTTCTGATGAATGTGAATCTTATAGTGATCGGCAAGCTGAAGGAGGATTACCTCCGCAGCGCCTGCAGCGAGTATAGAAAACGCCTCGGACGGTACTGCACCTTTGAGCTGCATGAGCTCGATGAATGCCGTCTCAGCGATCAGCCCTCGGACAAGGAGATATCTGCCGCACTGAAAAAGGAGGCAGAGCAGATAAAGCGCTTTGCGAAGGGTATGATAATCCCCATGTGCATAGAGGGAAAGCAGCTCTCGAGCACCGAGCTTGCGGAGCAGATAGCAGATGCCGGAGTCGCCGGACAGAGCACAGTAACATTCATAATCGGCAGCTCCTTCGGCCTTGATCCCGAGATAAAGGCTATGGGCAGCCTGAAACTCTCCATGTCGAAGATGACCTTCCCGCACCAGCTCGCAAGGGTGATGCTGCTTGAGCAGATATACCGCAGCTTTCAGATAAATACGGGCGGGAAGTACCATAAATAGTGAATACAGGACGGCTGCTGAAACGGCGGCCGTCTTTTTTTCTGAGCCGTCAGCTTTAATTCGGAAACCGTAATCTATGCCGCTTTTTCCGGCATCGTTTTATACAGAATTGCCTGTTTATCGTAACCTGTAAATCTTTCATCTGAAATTAACTCTTTTCTATTGACTTTCGCAGAAAAAATGATATAATTGAAAGTAGATAACTATGCAGAGGAGGCTGTCGGCTTGCAAGCAGGCGTTTCAACTGCCTGTCTCTACCCTAAACCGGTCGAGGAGGCGCTTTATGACCTCGCCGTGAACGGAGTGCCGTGCGTTGAGTTGTTCCTCAACACCCACTCGGAGCTCAGAACGAGCTTTGCTCACGGTATGGCTAATATGATGAAGCGCTTTGAAGTCAGCTGCGCTTCCGTCCATCCCTTTACCTGCGAGATGGAGCAGCTTATGTTTTTCTCGGATTATGAGCGGAGGATGACCGATGCTCTCGAGTACCATAAGCTCTATTTCCGCTTTATGAATACCGTCGGTGCGGAGCTCTTTGTGTTCCACGGTCCCAAGCACGTCCGTGATACGGAGCAGTTCTGCGAGAGGTACTCAAAGCTCTGGAGGCTCGGTAAGGAGTTTGGCATAGAAGTCGCTCTTGAAAATGTCTCACGCTGCGCCAGCGCTTCGTCTTCCTTTGTAAGGGAGGCTGCGGAGATGCTCGGCAGTGAATTCTCCTTCGTGCTCGACACCAAGCAGGCTGTCCGTGCCGGAGAGAACCCCTTCTCTTTCCTCAGGGCTGCGGGTAACAGAGTGAGGCACGTACATATCAGCGATTCCGGTGAGCTCGGCGACTGTCTTCTCATCGGGAGAGGGAGCTTCCGCTTCGGGAAGTTCTTCGATCAGCTTTACAGGCTGAATCCGGACTGCACAGTCGTGCTGGAGTTATACCGATCGGGCTTCGGCGGTATCAGCGAGTTGATCTCGGGATACGGCACCCTCGCCGCAATGCTCGGACAGTACGGCCGGAAGGAGGAAGAGGTATGAATTGTCCTTACTGCGGATGGGAGGAATCGAAGGTAGTAGATTCCAGACCGAAGGAGGATACCATCAAACGGCGCAGGGAGTGCATAAAATGCGGTTCCCGCTTCACTACCTTCGAGATAGTCGAAAAGCCGCAGCTGATGGTAGAAAAGAAGGGCGGTACCCTTGAGAGCTTCGACAGGGACAAGCTGATGAAGGGCGTGTATACCGCTATGAAGAAGCGCCCCGTTCCTATCGACAGGATCAATTCTATCGCAGATTATGTAGAGAGCTACTTTGCCAACGAGCAGAGGAATGTAGCCCGCTCAAAGGAAATAGGCGCACTCGTCATGAGCCGCCTGAGAGAGATAGACCCCATTGCATATATCCGATTTGCCTCGGTATACGAGGACTTTACAGATGTCGACAGCTTCGTTGCTATAATCAGCGAGCTCGGGCATAAACCTGCCGGAGAAGATCCGGAGAATATCATTAAAACTAAAGGAGACGAAGAAAATGAATGAATTTTTAAACACCGTTGACGGCATCCTGGACAACTTCAATGACAGCGAAGCACAGAGCGAGATCGCAGAGGATGCAGAGAAGTATAAGTGGCTCGGAGCACTTCCCTATATTCTCCCATTCTTCTTCTTTGTACCGATCGTTCTGGACAACAACTCAAAGTACTGCAAGTTCCATGCTAATCAGCAGCTCTGCTGGCTGATCGTATTCCTTGCAGCATGGATCATCTCAATGATCATCGGCAAGATCCCGTTTATAGGCTGGCTTATCAAGACTCTCATCACGATCGCTCTTATCGCTATCATGGCTGGTCTTGCTTACGGCGCATACAAGGGCAAGGCTATAAAGATTCCGGTATTCGGTGACGTTCTTAACGTATTCAAGTAATATCAGCTCACGGGGAACCTGAGCGAACCGCAGTCCTCGCTGTATATCAGTGAAGCGGCGGCGATATCATCACATACAAGCAGCTCCGCCAACAGTTTTCTGCTGTCGGGGCTGTAGTTTGTTATACGGTACATATACAGCACCGCCTCCCTGCCGGCATACTTTCTGAGAGGCAGACCCTGCCTGTCCTGTATGCCTGCATACTCTCCGTATGCACCGGTGAATGTGAGGGGGATAGTTATGTCCTTCTGCGCTATCTCCTCCGCCTCCCAGCCGTGGAGAGCGAAGTAGGATATGCGCTCGCTGACTGTGCCCGCCGGCACTGATGCCTCTTCGGGAGGAGCTTCCTTCCTGCCGAAGAGAAGTGAAGCCCCGAGAACTGCGGCGGCAGTGAGGGCAAATATGACAAGGATACGTTTCTGCATGGCTTACCTCCTTATGTGTTATGGTAAAGGGTATTCCGGCAGAGACGTTAATATTACTGAAGGAGGAAGCCATGATACGGCTCGACAAGTATATCTCCGAAAGAACAGAATATACCCGCAGCAGTATCCGTGACCTCGTCCGGAAGAAGCAGATAACGGTTGACGGCATCACGGCAAAGGCTCCGGATATGAAGATAGACCCGGAGACTGCCTCCGTATGCGTATGCGGCAATGAGGTGAGAGCCTCGGAGTACAGATATGTCCTTCTCAACAAGCCGGAGGGCTATGTATGCTCCACCAGTGAGCACGACGGCAGGAACGTAATGGAGCTGATACCGCCGGAGATGAGGGCAAAGGATATGTTCCCGGCTGGGCGTCTGGACAAGGATTCTCTCGGCGCTCTTCTCCTTACCAACGACGGCGGACTCGCACACAGGATACTCTCTCCTTCCCGTCATATCCCCAAAATATACATTGTGAAACTTGACAGAGTGTTTCAAAATAATTATGTTGACCAATTCAAAAATGGTATAAAATTAGATGTTAACGAGACCTGCCTGCCCGCAAAGGTAAGGCGAGCGGAAAACTGCGATACATTGGCTTTTGTTGAGTTGCATGAAGGGAAATTCCATCAGGTCAAAAGAATGTTTAAAGCTGTTGATAACTCTGTGGAAAAGTTAATGAGAGTTTCTTACGGAGGCCTGATTCTTCCCGAAACACTGGGCTTTGGAGAATGCGTAGAACTATTGCACAAAGATGTTGAAAACCTGTTTTCGCCCCCTGATTTTGATGCTTTTTGCGAAGAATTCGATAGTGTTTTTTCGGCAATTCTAACTAAACCGATAACTTCAACTTTGGCAATAAAGTATCTTGCAAATCAGGCGAAAGTATGATAGAATACTAATATAGCTGATAATGTGCAGGCAAAAGGTCAGCGAAAAGAAAAGTATTGGAGGACTGGATTAAATGGCAGGCTTAACACTTAAAGGCATTTATAAGAAATATCCGGGCGGAGTTGTAGCCGTATCAGATGTAAATCTTGACATAAGAGATAAGGAGTTCATCGTTCTCGTTGGACCTTCCGGATGCGGTAAGTCTACGACTCTTCGTATGATCGCCGGACTCGAGGAGATCTCTGAGGGTGAGCTTTACATCGGCGACAAGCTCGTTAATGATATCGCACCTAAGGACAGAGACATCGCAATGGTTTTCCAGAACTACGCTCTCTATCCTCATATGACAGTATTCGACAACATGGCATTCGGCCTTAAGCTCCGTAAGGTTCCTAAGGACGAGATCGAGAGAAAGGTAAACGAGGCTGCAAAGATCCTCGACCTTACACACCTCCTCGACAGAAAGCCTAAGGCAATGTCCGGTGGTCAGAGACAGAGAGTTGCTCTCGGTCGTGCTATCGTTCGTTCACCTAAGGTATTCCTCCTCGACGAGCCTCTCTCAAACCTCGATGCCAAGCTTCGTGCTCAGATGAGAACCGAGATCGCTAAGATCCACAAGAAGCTCGGTACAACTTTCATCTACGTAACTCATGACCAGACAGAGGCTATGACAATGGGCGACCGTATCGTATGTATGAAGGACGGTTTCGTTCAGCAGGTAGATACACCTCAGAACCTCTATGAGAGACCCTGCAACAAGTTCGTTGCCGGATTCCTCGGTTCACCTCAGATGAACTTCATCGATGCTGTTCTCAAGGAAGAGTACGGTCAGTTCATCGTAGAGTTCGGTTCAGAGAATCCCAGAACAGGCAGAGGTCAGACATATCAGATCGCTATCCCTGAGGCTAAGGCAGCTCAGAACGAGAGACTCGGCAACTATGTAGGCAAGGAGATCATCCTTGGTATCCGTCCTGAGAGCATCCACGATGAGGAAATGTACCTCTCAAATGCTACAACAGGCGTTGTTGATGCTTACGTTGAAATCACAGAAATGATGGGTGCTGAGACTTACCTCTACCTCCTCTGCGAGGGCAATTCCCTCACAGCAAGAGTTAGCCCGAGATCTACAGCAAGACCCGGCGATGACATCAAGGTTGCTATTGATCCTAACAGAATTCATCTGTTCGATAAGGAAACTGAGAAGGCTATCATTAACTAAGATATCTCACTTTTCATATTTATCCTTTCTTTCTTACCTCTGTGGAAGGGCAAACCGCAGAGGGGCAGAAGGCCGCAGTTATCTGCGGCCTTTTGTCGTATCTTATATTAAAGGAGGTCTTACCATGACTGATATAAGAAAATACCTTGAGGAGCACAGGGATGAGATGATATCCCTGCTTTCGGAGCTTGTGGCTGTCAGAAGCGTACAGGGCGAGGCCGAGGACGGATTCCCCTTCGGCAGAGAGCCGGCAAGGGCGCTCGGTATGATGCTTGTGAAATGCCGTGAAGCGGGGCTTGAGGTCGAGAACGTGGATAATTATGCGGGCTCGGCAGACCTCGGGGAGTCTCCCCTGCTTGGTATACTTACCCACCTCGACGTAGTGCCGGAGGGTACAGGCTGGGAAGGCAGCCCCTATGCTCTGCGCGAGGAGAACGGCAACCTCATCGGCAGAGGCGCTATCGACGACAAGGGCCCTGCTGTAGCCGCACTCTACGCCGTAAAGGCGATACAGGCAACAGGCAGGAAGCTGAAAAACGGCGTGCGCCTTATATTCGGTACGAACGAGGAGAACGGCTCGGCAGACCTTGCCTACTATCGTACAAAGCGGGAGCTGCCGCCGCTGGTGTTCACGCCGGACGGAGAGTATCCCGTTATCAACGGCGAGAAGGGTATGCTGAGAGTGTACTTTTCAACATACTGGGGGTTGAGTGTTGATATCAGAGCAGGCTCGGTTATCAATGCCGTTCCGTCTGTATGTGAGCTGAAATCGGTGTTCAATGCGAAGGCAGGCTGTGGAGTCATACTGAATGATGACGGCAGCTGGGCGCCTATGCCTGACGGATATACTAATACGGAAACCATAACCGGAGTCTCCGCCCATGCTTCAACGCCGGAGAAGGGCGACAACGCCATAACGAAGATGCTTGAATCCGGTATCATAGCCTGCAAACCAATAGAAGAGCTGAAGAAGCTCTTCCCGCACGGCGAGACGGACGGCAGGTCCTGCGGGCTCGGTTTCTCGGACGATATCTCCGGAAAGATGACCTGCGTGCTCTCTATGCTTAATGCAGAGAAGGGCAGGCTCAGAGGCGGCATAGATATCCGCTTCCCGCTCGACCGCACAAAGGCGGAGATAAGCGATATCATCTGCGGAAAGCTCCGTGAAGCCGGATTCGATATCGATTCCTGCGAGGGCGTAGAGCCGCACTATACGGACGGGGGCAGCGATTTCGTGCAGTCGCTTCTGAGAGCGTATACCCGTGTCACCGGAGAGGAGGGCAAATGTATCTCCATCGGCGGCGGTACATACGTACACGAGATAGAGGGCGGAGTCGCCTTCGGTACGGAGTTCCCCGGAAAGGATTACCATATGCACAGCGTCGGAGAGTATATGCCGGTCGAGGAGCTTCTGCTGAATGCGGAGATAATGGCAGAGGCGATACTGGAAGTGTGCGGGTGAGTTTTCAACTCTTTATGACTGAGGTGTTGGAAACAGGCAAGCATCAAACGGTTTGGGATTCTAAAGGGGCTGGCCCCTTTAGCGGAGTCCAGAGGCAGAGCCTCTGGCAGGGTGCGGGACAGAGTCCCGCAAGAAAAGCCACTGATTTATCAAAAGTGCATATTGACGAAAAAGAGCCGCTCCGAGGAGCGGCTCTTATTTTCTTCGGTCTTATCTTACCTTCTTTGCGATATCATCAAGCAGCTTGCTGAGCAGGTCGCCCTGTGACATGGAGCCAAGGTCGCCATCGCGGCGTGAGGATACGGATACTGTTACGTTCTCTACCTCCTTGTCGCCGACAGTTACCCATACAGGCAGCTTCTCAAGACGTGCATCACGCACCTTCTTGCCCACCTTCTCGGCTCTGTCGTCGATAGTTGCACGGATTCCGGCAGCATCAAGCTTTGCCATGAGTTCGTTGCAGTAATCAAGATGACGGTCTGCTACGGGTACTATACGTACCTGCTCGGGAGCGAGCCAGAGCGGCATAGCGCCTGCGTACTTCTCGATGAGGTATGCAAGTGTACGCTCATAGCAGCCGAGTGATGTTCTGTGGATGATGTAGGGACGCTTCTTTGTGCCGTCTACATCAACGTACTCCATGCCGAATCTCTCAGCGAGGAGCATATCTATCTGGATAGTTACGATAGTGTCTTCCTTGCCGTATACGTTCTTGTACTGGATATCGAGCTTCGGACCGTAGAATGCAGCCTCGTCGATGCCGATAGTGTACTTTACTCCGAGGTGATCAAGGATCTTGCCCATTACTTCCTGAGCCTCATCCCACTGCTCCTTTGTGCCCTCGTACTTGTTCTTCGGGTTAGCCGGATCCCACTGTGAGAAGCGGAATGTGCAGTCCTCGAGCATTCCTACTGTTTCGAGCATATACTTTGCAAGCTCGAGACAGCCCTTGAATTCCTCCTCGAGCTGATCGGGACGAAGAACAAGGTGGCCCTCGGAGATAGTGAACTGACGAACACGGATAAGGCCGTGCATCTCACCGGAATCCTCCTTACGGAAGAGTGTTGAAGTCTCGCCGAGACGCATGGGCAGGTCACGGTATGAACGCTGTCTGTTGAGAAATACCTGATACTGGAACGGGCAGGTCATCGGTCTGAGAGCGAAGCACTCCTTTTCCTCGTCGTAGGGATCGCCCATGACGAACATACCGTCAAGGTAGTGATCCCAGTGACCGGAGATCTTGAAGAACTCTCTCTTTGCAAAGAGAGGTGTCTTTGTAAGGAGATATCCTCTCTTCTGCTCTACGTCCTCGACCCAGCGCTGGAGGAGCTGTATAACTCTTGCACCCTTGGGGAGGAGTACGGGAAGTCCCTGTCCGATAACGTCAACTGTTGTGAAGTATTCGAGCTCACGGCCCAGCTTGTTGTGGTCACGGAGCTTAGCCTCCTCGCGGCGCTTGAGATCCTCCTCGAGCTCAGCAGCCTTGGGGTAAGCAACAGCGTATACTCTTGAGAGCATCTTGTTCTTCTCGCTGCCTCTCCAGTAAGCACCTGTGCAGGAGATGAGCTTGAATGCCTTTACGGCGCCTGTGGACATGAGGTGCGGGCCTGCACAGAGGTCTGTGAAGTCGTCCTGCTTGTAGAAGGAGATCGGCTCGCCCTTGCCGGCGTGCTCCTCGCAGAGCTCTACCTTGTAGGGCTCATCCATATCCTTCAGCAGCTTCAGTGCCTCTTCGGGAGCAAGCTCGAACTGCTCGATAGCGATGTTGTCCTTTACTATCTTCTTCATCTCAGCCTCGATAGCCTCAAGCTCCTCGGGAGTGAAGGGCTTCTCAAGGTCGAAGTCATAGTAGAATCCGTTGTCGATAGCAGGGCCTATAGCCAGCTTTGCAGCGGGATACAGTCTCTTTACAGCCTGTGCAAGGATGTGTGAGCCTGTGTGCCAGAATGTCTTCTTTCCGTCGATTGAATCAAAGGTGCATACCTCGAACTGGCAGTCGCTGTCGATGACTGTGCGGAGGTCCTTTACCTCTCCGTTGATCTTTACGCAGCAGGCAGCCTTGTAAAGTCCCATTCCTATGCCCTTGATGATCTCTGCGGCTGACTGCGCTGCTTCGATCTCACGGACGCTGTTGTCAGGAAGTGTTAATTTGATCATGGTTATCTCTCCTTTATATTATTTATTCTTTTCAAAGACGAATGATCTTTCTTTCGGGTTTATCCATATCATTCCCCGATATCGGTTATCTCGAACTGATCTCCGTAGAGTTCGACGGAAGCGGATTTCATATATCCGTCGCCGCTGTCAGCGGTGAAGCACACCACTATCTCGGTATCCTCGCCCTCGCCGTCGATATCGACGTATACCCCGCTGATGACGAGCAGGCTTTCGAGGGTATTTGCGTGGCCTTCGTACACTCCGTCGTCAACGAGGAGCTGTGCGATCTTCTTCTTTCCGCTGTCGAGAGCTGCCAGCTTTCCGGCTATAGCGGAGAGGTTGGACATTATGATGTTCTCGTTCTCGACGTAGAAGCGGACGGTCTTCATGCTGTCCCAGATCTTATAGGGCAGCTCGAAGGCTTCTTCCTTCTCGTTGTATATGATATTGCTCAACTGGTATCACCTCCGTCCGTCTTGCCGGATAAACAAAAAGCCCCTTACGCCTGTAATAAGGCACAAGGGACGATGTATCACCGTGGTTCCACCCTGATTCACACGGACTCTGTGTCCGTATCTCATTGGCTCGGTAACGGGAGCGGCCGGCGTTTATTGGACGCACTCAGAGGCGGTATGCTTTTCTCCTGCCGTGCAGCCTCGCACCAAACGGCTGCTCTCTGTGACGGTGCTGCGGATGAAGCCTTCCTCGTCATTGATTTGGAATATCATATCTGTATCATAACACAATAATCCGGATTTGTCAATAGGCAAGAGACAATTAGGAAACCGGAATTATGATGCAGCACCGGTAATGCGCTCCATGGGGCGGACGCCTGCTGCCGTCCGGTCCCGTGACATTCAAAGACTGATTGTAACTTATTGATTAAATACTACGTAATGTATTATTTGATGCTGGCTCTCCGGCCTGCGCACGGCAGGTATAACAGAATGCCGTGTTAACAAATCCGCAATATATAGCGGATAAACGGGCGTTATATATACCGCTCGTATATGATTTGTTTGTACAAAAAGTAGAATTTCGCTGTGCAAACTGCCAAAAATGATGATATCCTCTTTTCATGTCTCTGCGGTTGTGCTACAATGGATACAGGATAGTATGCATATGGAAGGGAGATGATCGGATGAGACGGACTATAGGTTCCTGCAGGCATTATGTACTGCTTGCGGTATTTGTTTTCGCAGTGAATATAGCTCTGATGTTTCCGGTCTCTTCCACGGCATCTGCTGCTGATGCAGATACTGAGCAGTATGCCCGGGAGATAGCTGTAATGGTCAATGAAGCACGTGCAGCGAACGGTCTTCCGCCGATGTATATATCTCCTTATCTTATGAGCGTTGCAAAGCTGCGTGCAAACGAATCGGTGATACTTATTGATGACAAGCATCACCGTCCGGACGGTACGAAGTGGTCAACGGCTATCGACAGGAACATCGCACCTTATATCTATGCTGCGGAGAATCTTGCAGCAGTAGGAACTACTCCGGCTGCTGTCATGACACAGTGGCAGACCTCACCGAGGCACTGGGCAGCGATACTCAGCACATCCCCGACGCATATGGGCGTAGGCGTTGTATACGACCCGGAAAGCCGCTACAAGTGGTACTGGATACTGGATATGATACAGTATTCCGGCGAGGGAGGGGTAATGGAAGGCCAGTACCTCCCGCAGAAGTACGATATAGTGCCCAAGTCGTGCGGTGATATCAACGGCGACGGCGTTGTTGATACCTTTGATTATGTCAATCTCACGACGTACCTTGAAAAGAAGGCCGCAGGCGAGCCTGTCAGCTATAACGACCTCCAGCTTGAGGCAGCGGACTGCCTTAAGGACGGTCAGGTGACAGTTGCGGACGCCAAGGCGCTTCAGCGGTATCTCCTCGGAGAGTATACCGCACTTCCTTACGAATTCTGACGACCTCCACTATAGGCAGCCGGGCAGCCATTTACCCGGCTGCCGTTTTCTATGTATGTACTTTATTACAGGAAGAGCCATGCGGGAGATTCGCCGCATGGCTCTTTTTTATTCCTCTTCCCCGTTCTCGATACGTCTTCTGTAGCCCGGAAGACCGATGCAGTAGGATAGGACAAAGAGGATCAGCGCTGCCGCCGAAGTGATCACAACGGACATCGTGCGGAACAGACCGGACGATGTAATGGACCGTATCAGCTCAAGGCCGTCTCCCTGCTTCTTATCAGCGAACATCATGTCGATGATGAACGAGATATCCCCGAAAAGAAAATAGAGCAGGGAAGCAGCAAAAAGAATAAATACGAATACGCCGACGGCATTGTTTGTCTTACTGAAACCGAACCATGAAAACGTCGCAAGAGTCTTTGCGTTGTTGATGATCAGCACTGAAAAGCAGAATACGATCAGTCCGGTAAGGTCTGGCTTGTACGGAGCGAAGTGTCTCGCAGTAAGATTTGCTGCCTCTACGATCACTCCCAAACCGGCAGTTGCGATGAAGTTGGCAGCGTATTTCGCTGCCAGCGCTTTGGAAATGCCTGCCGGAGTCGTTGTGTAGAATCTCGCCTGATGTATCGTTTCTGTCATGGGAAAGCCTACGGACTCTGTCATCAGACCCATTGACAGCCCCGCCAGTATGCCTGTGAGGAACAATACGCTGCCAAGGGTCCTGTTTGCTTCTACAGCCTCTGCCTCAGAAGCATGGCTCATGCTCACCGGATCTATCAGAGCGAATACAAGCATCAGCACCAGCATGATGCATATGCTGCTTAACATCGGCGACATCTTCAGTTCCTTGTATATCAGGCCTCTCATTAACTTATCCTCCTTTCAAGCAGACTGACTGTGCGCCTGTACGCAAGATACAGCACCGCAGCTGCGATAAAAGGCACAGCCCATATATATGCGCTCAGAAAATCCACCGCTTTTAAAAACAGTGCAGGCAGCTTTTCATCATCTATATCATCGATACCGAAAGCCGGAAGTATCACAGCAACTGTCAGAATGAACAGCAGCGGGAAAAGGATCAAGAAACCGGCAACAGAGTACATGATGATATTCTCTGCCTTTTTCGAGTCCCCGACCTTCAGTGAAAGATTGTAGAATATCCTCTCCGGTATCATCAGAATCAGCATTATCAGGAAGCTGCCGAACAGCAGCGGAATACTGAACGGCTGGCTGAAAATAACGGAGAGCAGCAGGTTGATCAGTATTATCAGAACCATTGTCACAGCTGTCAGTATCCCCGAGAGGATGTAGTTTGCGGCGGCGTATTTCTTCATTGATACCGGGAGAGTGTAGGCATACTTGTTCCAGCCCGACCTGATATCCTTCATAAGCACCGGTATGTCGATGCAGACAAGCATCGTACAGAGCATAAAATCCATCATGAACACAAAGAACGTATAGATATCTCTGAACGAGTTTTCTGCACTCTCCGGATACTTCTCCAGCGCCTTCCCGTATATAATCCCGAGATTGCCGCACCGGAAGCTGATACCGCACAGCACGGCGATCGTTACAAATACGATATTCATAACAAGGAACGCACGCAGATCCTTCTTTGCAAGATATAACATACGCAGTATAAGGCCCCTGATCTCCTTCATCACGTCCACACCCTTTCGCTGCGGTGAACGTAATACTGCATGATGTCATCAAGGCTCGCATTGTCGAACAATATGCCGCTGTACTTTCTCTCACAGGCTTCACGGTCGGAAACAAGTATCTCAGCGCTGAAATCCGTAACTCTTGCGCTGACGATATCCTCCGCAGCGACTTCCGCATACTGCTCCTTTGTACACTTCATTATGCCGTGACTGAGAAGTATATCGTCCTTGTATCCGGTGAGGAGTATCCTGCCGTTGTCTATGAAGGTAAGGCTGTCGGCTATCTTTTCGAGGTCTGAGGTGATATGCGAGGAGAGGAGTATCGAGTTGTCCGCGTCCTGCAGATAGCCGAGAAAGATATCGAGTATCTCGTTGCGTACTACCGGATCAAGACCTGTGGTAGCCTCGTCCATTATCAGGAGTTTAGCATGATGCGACATGGCTGCTGCTATCTGATGCTTCATCTTCATGCCCTTCGAGAACTTGCCTATCTTTTTCTTCTCCGGCAGGCCGAATTTCTTCAGCATACCGTGATATACCTCGCTGTCCCATTCCTTGTAGAGATGCTTCATCACCTTCTCCACCGTGACAGGGGTAAAGGATTCATGGAAAGGCGTCTCATCGAATACGGCAGCGATATCCTGCTTTATCTCTGTCTCATGGGTATCAAGGTCTTTGCCGAGCAGGGATATCGTACCGCCGCTGCGCTTTATGATGCCGAGCAGTGCACGGATGGTGGTGGTCTTTCCTGCACCGTTCTGCCCGATGAATCCCATTATACTGCCCCTGGCCACATTGAAGCTGACATTGTCAAGGGTAAAGCCGTCATACTCCTTTGTCAGGCCGTTGATCTCTATTGCATTGGTGTTTTCGTTCATATCATCATCCTCCGTAGATCAGTTTCATGATCTCGATAAGCTCGGGAAGCTCAACGCCGCCCTGCTTGGCCTTTTCGCAGGCAAGAGTGAGATATTCCTCGGCCTGCCTGAGGTTCTCCTCACGGAGAAACTCCTGATTCTGAGCCTTTACGAAGCTGCCCTTTCCGGTATAGGATTCGATGAAGCCGTCCCTTTCAAGCTCCTCGTAGGCTCTCTTTGTGGTGATTATACTTATCCTCAGCTGCTGTGCGAGATTGCGCATTGACGGAAGAGCGTCCCCTTCCTTCAGCTCGCCTGTGAGGATAAGAGCCTTGATCTGCTCGCATATCTGCTCGTAGATAGGCGTGTTTGAAGAATTGCTTATGATAATATCCATATGGTACCTCACATGATATATTGTATATATACTATATACACATTATATCATTTGATCCCGGGCTTGTCAATACCCCTGCGGATTTTTTCCGGCAAAAAAATAATGCCCGCAGGTCAGAGCCTGCGGGCGTTTCAGATTATAGATTTCCGCTGCAAAGGACATATGCCATATTGGCGAAGAGTATCACCAGAGCAAAGTCGAAGCCCCAGCTGCCGGTCGCCGTGCTCATGCCGCGGCGGTTCTGTTCGGGGGTGGTGAGCGGTATCCTGTCGGTTATGCGGAATATGATGAGCAGGAGCACACCTATCGCCGTGAATACTATCAGCACCATATCCACCGCAAAGGAAACATCACGGAGATAGTGCTTCATGAAGACCGTCATCAGCGAGAGCGAATTCACGAAGATATGTACTCCCGATGCCGGTATAATCGAGCCGTGCTTGAGGGTGATGTGTCCGAGGAATATGCCCATTACGAAGGCGAGTATGAACTGCTGCAGATTGCCGTGTACCATGCCGAAGAAGAATGCGGAAGCAAATACCGCAAAGCGCTGGTTTGCCCGGGAAAAGACTCTCAGGAGCATACCGCGGAAGAAGAGCTCCTCCGTTATCGGTGCAAGCAGGCAGGTGTATATTGCGAATATCGCAAGGGGTACGCCGCCGGAGAAGTAAGCGCTTGCTGAGGTCGACGGAGTTGTCGTGAGTCCGAGGGAGTTGAAGAAAAGCTCCATTGCTTTTATGAAATAGGTGCATATGTACCACAGCGCCGAGCCGATGAGGCAGTACTGCATGGTGGAGGAGGCTCCGATATCATTGGTCCTGATAAGGGAGGTAAAACGTATCCCGGCTTTTTTCAGGCCGAATACGGCGGTAATGATATTTGCAATAATGAATACTATGGTATTGATGCCGGCCATTATGGAGGTGCCGGCCATATAGCTCCGTACATCGTTCGGCGACATATCGGGGCTGCGGTGACGTATCAGCGTGTATATCACCCACATCAGGATGAAGATGAATACCTCTGTCATAACGAATCGAAGCAGCAGGCAGCCGCCGCCGAGACCGTACCATTTTTTCAGGTTGTCGCGTTCTTCGTAATCCGGGGAGAGGGGGCTCTTGTAGCCGGGCTCTGTTATCCTCGGGTCGATGCGGGAGTAATCTCCGCTGAATCCCTTGTAATCGGTCGGATTGCCGAACGGATCATATTTATCACGAACAGCGAGACGGTTGGTGCTTTCAAGGCGTTCTGTCAGCCCCTTGATCTCGCTGTTGAGCATAGCTATTTCTGCTCTGTAGTACTCAGAGCTGAGATTGTCAGCCATTTAAGAGGCTCCTTTCAGACATATAATATCTATTTTAACACATTTCTCCGGAAATGTAAATAGTTTATTTGCACACCCCGCAGCTGCTGCATGATACCTCTGACTGACAGACAGCGGGGGCGCTGCCCCCACACCCCTGCCAAAGAGGCTTCGCCTCTCTGGACTCTCATTCCAAAATGAACCCTCCCCATTCATGGGGAGGGTTCATTTTGCAGTGGGATTCCTAAGGGACGAGTCCCTTAGGCGGGAGTCTGAGGGCAGAGCCCTCAGTATCTGTCGGTCGGGATGCATTACCCGAGCCCGAAGCTGATGGACAGGGCGGTATCGACACGGTGCATGGAGCTGAGGTCGAGTTCACCCATTTTCTCCTTGAGGCGGCGCTTGTCGATGGTGCGTATCTGCTCAAGAAGGATGATGCTGTCCCGTGAGAGGCCGCAGGAATCCGCCTGCACGCCGATATGGGTGGGGAGGGGGTTCTTGTCCTTCTGGCTTGTTATGGCAGCGGCTATGACTGTAGGGCTGTGCCTGTTGCCCACATCATTCTGGACGATAAGTACAGGCCTAACGCCGCCCTGCTCTGAGCCGACGACGGGGCTGAGGTCGGCATAGTATATTTCTCCTCGCTTGACTGACATAATTATCTCTCCTGTATGATTGATCGGGTCGCTGATGATAGTATGGTCACAGCTGCGCCGGTTATACATCAGGAGCAGCTGTCTTGTTCTGTAACTGCTTTATTATATGTATGCTCCGGAAATATGTCTCCTCTGTGTAACCTTTCAGCAGAAATGTAACTGATAAAAGGGAAATGTAATAAATTGAAATTATTCTATAATCAATTCGCTTCTGAATCGTATAAAAACTGAAAACGCCCTGTTATTGCAATATACCGCCGTTTGCGCTATAATATAATCACAGTAAAGGACACGACCGGTCACAGCATGATACAGAGATTATCGGGGAAGAATATGACAACAACTTTCCGAGGTGAATTTTATGAAAAAGAATACTATAAGAACGGCGGCACTTACTATTTCATTCGGCGTTTTATGTTCCGCACTTACATCCTGCGGCAGCAGCAACGAAGCTCCGGCCACTGACGGCAACTACAGACCGAAGACCGACAGCTACAGCAATTACAGTCCCGAGGCAGAAAATTATGATGTATACGAGGCCCCCGCAGCCGCTGATGAATGCTACGGCGGCTACTACGAGGAATATCCGGTACAGCCCTCACCTGATGAGGAGTATGACAGCCCTGCCGAGGGCGGCTTCAAGGATCCTAAGGCCGAGCCGCTTTCGACCTTCTCCGCAGATGTGGACACAGCCTCCTACTCAAACGTAAGGAGACTTATAGAGGACGGCAGCTTCGTTCCGGAAGACGCTGTCCGTGCAGAGGAATTCATCAACTACTTCGATTACGATTATCCCGATCCGGAAGAGGGCAAGTTCAGCCAGTACGTTGAAATAGGCGACTGCCCGTGGAACGCATCGCACAAGCTTATGATGGTAGGCCTTCAGGGCAAGCGCCTTGACCAGAAGGAAGTACCGCCCTCAAATCTTGTGTTCCTTATAGACTCATCGGGCTCTATGGGCACGTATGACAAGCTGCCTCTGGTACAGAACGCATTCTCGATGCTTGCAGAGAATCTCACCAAGGATGACAGGATCTCCATAGTGACCTACGCAGGCAGCAGCTCCACCCTTATCAAGGGCGCATCCGGAAAGGACAAGGACGATATCCTTGAAGCGCTTTATTCTATAACCGCCTCCGGCAGCACCAACGGCGAGGGCGGAATAAATACCGCCTATGAACTCGCTGAGAAGTATTTCATCGAGGGCGGCAACAACCGTATCATACTTGCCACAGACGGTGATCTCAATGTCGGCGCTTCCAGCACGGAGGAGCTCACAGAGCTTATCGAGAGCAAGCGTGACAAAGGCATCTACCTTTCAGTTCTGGGCTTCGGCACGGGCAACTACAAGGATGCCCGCATGGAGGCTCTTGCAGATAACGGCAACGGCAACTACAGCTATATCGATTCCGTAGACGAGGCTCACAGGGTGCTCGTGGAGGAGATGAGCGGCACACTCTATACCATCGCCAAGGATGTCAAGATACAGGTCGAGTTCAATCCCTCACAGATAGCAAGCTACAGGCTTATAGGCTATGACAACCGTCTTATGGCGGCAGAGGATTTCTACGACGAGACCAAGGATGCCGGCGAGGTCGGCGCAGGCCACAGCGTAACGGCTCTCTACGAGGTTGAGCTCGTTTCCGACGGCGGCACATATCACGGCATTGACCTGGAGTTCGCAGACCAGCACGCACAGCCGCTCGAATACAAGACAGATAAAGAAAACGAGAGGAAGGAGCTCTGCAAGCTCTCCCTCACATACAAGGATACAGACACAAACGAGGATATATATGATTCACAGCTCTTCGGAATGGAGAAATACAGCAATACTCCCTCCGACAGACTGAAACTCGCAGGAGCAGCTGCGGAGTTTGCGATGATACTGAAGGATTCAGAATACAAGGGCAGCTCCGACTACAGCTACGTGACAAAGACTGCAAATCAACTCGCTGACACCAGCGAAAAGGCGGCAGAGCTCGCCGAGCTTTCAAAGACAGCTTCATCATTGTTCTCATAAATATCTCCTAAGGGCCGAGGCCCCGGCAATAGCCGGGGCTGCGGTTTTTTTATGCCCTTTTTTTATATGGCGCAGCAGTATTGATAAGAGCCGACAGATTAATATTTTTGATCAACCAAACCGGCTTCCTTAGTGTATAATAGATGATACTTGACAAATTATCCGGAAAGATGTATAATAAAATAGTATAATTGTATTCTTTTGGCGGGGCTGTATTAATGACGGAACAGGCTCCGCAGATCGGAGAACGTTATGGAATATCTCGAAAACAGAG
This sequence comes from Ruminococcus sp., assembly GCA_017620025.1. GTDB lineage: Bacteria > Bacillota > Clostridia > Oscillospirales > Ruminococcaceae > Ruminococcus. The sequence continues at coordinate 10,705 of JAFZRF010000008.1, read as the reverse complement.
AGCTTTCCTGGCTTAAATTCAACAAGCGTGTTCTCGAAGAGGCGACAGACAAGGATACACCTCTTCTCGAGCGACTCTCTTTTTCTTCTATATATCAGAGCAACCTTGATGAGTTCTTCATGGTTCGTGTCGGCTCGCTCAGCGACGCTGCAAAGAACGATCCGGACCGCCGTGACAGCAAGACCGGACTTACCCCGGCGCAGCAGCTTGATGCCGTGTTCACTGCGGTACGCAGACTCCAGCCCGACGTTGAGGAGGCCTACAGCAGGACTATGACGGAGCTTGCGGCTTACGGCTTCGAGCACGTCAGCTACGACAAGGCGACCCCCGAGGAGCAGCACTTCCTCGAGCTCTACTTCAAGCGTGAGATAAAGCCCTTCATATCGGGCATAGTCATAAACGATCAGCTCCCCTTCCCGTTTCTCAAGAACAAGGAGCTCTATGCGGCTGTTCAGCTCAGCTCCAAGAAGGATGTAGCCATAGGCATAGTGCCGATAAACCATGACCACAGCGAGAGGATGATACCTCTCGGCAATGACGGCAAGAGGTTCATACTCGAGGAGGAGGTAGTCCTCCGCTTCGCACACCTCATGTTCAAGGGCAGCAAGGTACTCGACCGCACTGTTATAAGAGTGACCCGCAGCGCTGATATCATGGTATCCGGCAAGGGTGCCGATTTCCGTGAGCGCATGGAGGAGCTCGTTGCAAAGCGCACAAAGCTCGCACCTATGCGTCTTGAGCTTTCCAATCCGTTCAGGCGTGAGGCACTCGACTATATATGCCGCAAGCTGAAGATAAAGAACGACAGGGTGTTCGTATCACGCATACCCCTTGATCTGTCCTACCTCTTCCAGCTTCAGGAGCTCGATGACAATGATCAGCTCCACTATCTCCCGCTCACTCCCCGCAAGCCGGAGATGCTTGCCGAGAACAGGAGCGTATTCTCTCAGGTGAAGGCGCATGACGTTCTCCTGAGCTATCCCTTTGAATCAATGACCGCTTCCTTCATAAGACTCCTCCAGGAGTCAGCCGAGGATCCCAGGGTCGTATCCATACGCATAACCCTCTACAGGCTTGCCAAGAACAGCAAGGTCATATCCGCCCTCTGCACTGCCGCCGAAAACGGCAAGGAGGTGCTCGTCATGATCGAGCTGAGAGCCCGCTTCGACGAGGAGAACAACATCGAATGGTCGAAGGTCCTCCAGCAGGCCGGAGTAAAGGTGATCTACGGTCCCCGTGAATTCAAGGCTCATTCCAAGCTCCTCATTATAAAGAGGAAGGCTCAGGGCGGCGGCTTTGACTACGTCACACAGATCGGCACCGGCAACTACAACGAGAAGACCTCCACCCTGTATACCGACCTTATGGTCATGACTGCCGACAGGCAGATAGCAGAGGACGCAGACGAGGTCTTCCGTGCACTGCAGAACGGTACCTATCTCGAAAAGCCGTACAAGCTTCTTGTATCGCCGCTTGCCATGCGCCCGAAGATACTCGAGCTCATGGATCAGCAGATAGAGATCGCAAAGACCGGCGGAGAGGGATATATCGCAGCGAAGGTCAATTCCCTCTGCGACAGGGTCATCATAGACAAGCTCGTTGAGGCCTCACAGGCAGGCGTAAAGATCGAGCTCGTCGTAAGAGGCATATGCTGCCTTATTGCCGGAGTTGAGGGCTATACTGAGAATATCACGGTACGCTCCATAGTTGGACGCTTCCTCGAGCACAGCCGAATCTTCATATTCGGCACCGTTGAGAACGGACAGCGTATCTACATCGGCTCGGCAGACTATATGTCAAGGAACACCATACGCCGTGTCGAGGTCTCTGCTCCCGTTGAGGACGAGAGACTGAAAAAGCGCATCCGTGAACTGTTCAGTGTGCTGATGCGTGATAACGTCAAGGCGAGGATAATGCGTCCGGACGGCTCCTACGTCCATATCTCCCGTGCGGAGAGCGAGGAGGCAGTGAACTCGCAGGAATATCTCTACCGTGATGCCTACAGGCGTCAGGACGAGAAGGCGGAGCGTCAGGAGAAGCTCCGTGCGAGCCGTGAAAAGGCTGCGGCTGCTAAAAAGTCTGCTGCGAAGAAGACGCCCGCAAAGAAGCCGGCTGCAAAAAAGCCTGCCCGCAGAAAGACGGGAGAAAAGACAAAAAAGTCTTGAATTCCGATCCGGGATATGATATAATACAATTACTGACCGCACAGAGGCGGTCCAGTAAACTGATTTGAGGATATGATAAATGATAGGTTTCTATAACTATACCGTTATTCTTACATATCTGAGCCTTGCTTCATCCGTTCTCGGTATGTGCTTTGCGTTCGGAATGGGCGCAGATCACCCGAGACCGACTCTTGCGATAATCTGCCTGATGGTATCAGGTCTGTGCGATATGTTCGACGGAAAGATCGCACGCACCAAAAAGGACAGGACGGAAGAGGAGAAGCAGTTCGGTATACAGATCGACTCGCTCTGCGATGTCATCTGCTTCGGCGTGCTGCCGTCTGTCATCGGATATGCTGTCGGCATGGACAGCCTTGTGGACGTTCCGGTGCTGATACTGTTCCCGCTGTGCGCCGTGATACGGCTTGCGTACTTCAACGTGACAGAGGAGACGAGACAGAAGAAGACCTCAGAGGTAAGGCATACATATGAAGGGCTTCCGGTAACGAGCGTTGCGCTTATACTCCCGCTGATATACAGCTTCCACAGGGATATCGGCCCGGAGTGCTTCCCGATAGTTTACGGCGCTTCGCTGTTCATCATCGCAATTGCGTTCATAACACGCTTCCGCATAAAGAAGCCGGGCATGAAGACCATGCTCTCCTTTATCGGCGTAGGAGCGCTCGAGCTGATATGGCTGATATATAAGACTAAGACAAAATGATAACTGCCGGCGGAGGTAATGCTGCCGGACAAGGGTCTGTAGCTCAGCTGGGAGAGCGCTGCGTTCGCAATGCAGAGGCCGAGGGTTCGATCCCCTTCAGATCCACCAACAGCGCCCCGCTTTATTCAAAGCGGGGCTATAATAATAAATAAGCAAGAATAGATAATAGAGAATAATGATCTCAGGACGCTGCTGTATTATTATTTATTATTTATTCTTTTTTCTTTCTTTTCAGAGAATGCAAAGGATAAACCGGCGCTTTGGCGCAGCAATACGGGCCGGACAGAGCGGTTATGCCCAATCGTTAAAGAAATTGCAGATATATGCGAAAATGACTTGACGAAAGGTATTATTCGTGATACAATGGTTATTGACTATCCCGCCGAAGACGGCAATATGCCGGAAGGAGGAGCTATGGACAAAAGACTGAAATGGATACTCGCTCCAATCGTGATACTGTTCCTTATCGCACTGACTGCTCTGCCGCGTAATCTCGGAGGAACACCGAAGACCGACAAGGCCGATGCGTTCACTGCTGAACAGACAAGAATAATTGCCGGCAGGCTCGGCGTAGCACCGGAGGATTTCACCCCCGAGACCCTGGAGTATACGCACTACCGGAGCAGTGAAGGAAAGGTGCGCCAGTTCTTCATCACCGGAAAGATAAGCAGCCCGGAGGCGGTAGAGAAGTCATACATCAAGGAAAACAGCATGAAGACAGAGGATGCTGAATACACCGATTACAGAAACACTGCAAACGGTGATATCACCTGCACCGTAACGGTATGGCAGGATACCTTCCCCTGCGAAGTAACATTTTTTGAAGCGGGAGAGGACAAGGCTCTGGCAGAGATAGCGCAGCAGTAGCGGTATCGTTTTATAAAGGAAAGGAAATATATGGACAGTTCTGACATAGGTAAAATAGTATTAGTTATCGTTATGATGGTGTTCTCTGCATTGTTCTCTGCGACCGAGACCGCCTATTCGAGCGTCAACCGTATAAGGCTCAAGAATTATGAAGCGCAGGGAAACAAGAAAGCAGGCAGAGCACTGCGGCTGGCAGAGCGCTTCGACGAGGTGCTTACGGCAGTACTTATCGGAAACAATATCGTAAATATTGCAGCCTCCTCAGTGAGCACGATAGTGTTCATCAGCTTTTTCGGCAGCAAGGGTGCAGGAATATCGACTGCTGTTATAACGATACTCGTGCTTATCTTCTGCGAGGTCATACCGAAATCCTACGCAAAGAAGAATGCCGAGAAGATGGCGCTTATATTCGCATCACCGCTGTCAGTGCTGGTGACGGTATTCAAGCCCTTCGTCAAGATACTCAACAAGCTTTCCTCACTCGTTGCAAAGGACAGCGATGCCCCGAGCGTTACCGAGGATGAGCTTAAGTATATGATAGACGAGATAGAGGAGCAGGGCGTTATCGAGGAGCAGGAGAGCGAGCTTGTAAAGAGTGCGCTCGAGTTCGACGAGACGACCGTTGACGAGATACTGATACCCCGAGTAAAGGTCGTGGGTGCGGATATATCCTCATCCATCGAGGAGATACAGAAGCTTTTCAGCAGCGAGATGTATTCACGTCTGCCTGTGTATGAGAAGTCGCTCGACAATATAGTCGGCATCGTGACGAGCAAGGCCTTCTTCAAGATGATAATGGACGGCAGGACAGATATCCGTGAGATAGTGCAGGAGGTACCGCATATTGCGGACAGCGCACTCATCAGCGAGGCAATGAAGTCGATGCAGCGCAAGAAGGTGCATCTTGCCGTGGTCACCGATCAGTACGGCGGCACGGTGGGCATCATCACGCTTGAGGACATCATTGAGGAGCTCGTCGGCGAGATATACGACGAGGACGACGAGATAGAGACGGGTATCACGCAGATATCCGAGAACGTATACGAGGTCGAGGGCGACCTGAGCGTCAGCGATATGCTGGAGCTTATCGGCCTTGACGACGATAAGGTCGAGACGGAGAGCACCTCCGTCGGCGGCTGGCTGACCGATTCACTTGAGCATATCCCCGAGGCGGGAGAGACAGTGGAGACGGACGGCTTCCGGCTCACGGCACGGGCGGTATCGGAGAATACCGTGGAAAAGGTGCTGGTCGAACTGCTTCCGCCGGCCGAAACTGACGAAGAGGAAGAATAAGAAAGGGCGCACTGCGGTGCGCCCTTTTGGGTTTTCAGAAAAGCGTGGTTTCAATCAGTCTGGGATTCTAAAGGGGCTGCGCCCCTTTAGCGGAGTCCAGAGGCAGAGCCTCTGGCAGGGTGCGGGACAGAGTCCCGCATTTATCCGCAGGGCGCTTCGCAAGGGGTGAATTCCAAAACAGTCCGGGGGACTGTTTTGGAAGAGGGGACGCCTTGCAAGTGAAGGCGTCCCCTTAGTTGAGAATCGCATTCCCTATAGCAAGATAAGCAGCGAAAATGCTCCACAGCAGATACGGCACATTCAGCCATGCTGCCGTATTCTTAACCCTTGCAAACGAATACACCATCGCTCCCACAAGCGCCGCAAGAATCACAGCGACTACAGCAGCGGCAGTCAGCAGCCCGAAGCGGAAGAAGATGATGCTCCATACGAAGTTTACCGCAAGCTGCACGGCGTATAGCGTCAGGGCTGTGCTGCGGTAAGCACCTCTGTCCTCCGGCTCTTTCCATATAAGATATGCGGAAATGCCCATAAGTGCGTAAAGTATCCCCCATACCACCGGGAAAACCGCTGAGGGCGGCGCAAAGGGCGGCTGTATCAGCGAGGCGTAGAAATCCTTGTAGCTCCCCGCAAGCAGAGCGGAGATCGCTCCTGTGAGCTCTGCCGAGACGATGAATATTATAAGCTCTGTCCATCTGATCTTTTTCATAGCTTTCTCCTTTCGGTGAGGTCTGTATATTCTATGCACATTTCCGGAAAATATCCCTGACCCGGCCGTTTTTTCAATACAAATATGTCTTGTCTCTTTGACTGAAAACAAACTTTACAGCTTGACATTTTTTGTGAAATAAGTTATAATATAAAGAGTTATGAGTTTCTGCTTTCAGGAGCGCCTAACAAATCCATAAACGAAAGGGATGACATTGATGGACTACAAATTTTCTCTTGTGACTCCGGAGATCGTGAAGCTTGCCGAACGCTCTATCGAAGGCTACCGCATCGACCCGGAGCTCTACACACAGTACGACGTAAAGCGCGGCCTGCGTGACATCAACGGCAACGGCGTTGTGGCCGGACTTACCAATATCAGTACCATTAAAGTGCTTGATATCGGCGACGGTATGCCTAATCACGGCGACGGCAAGCTCTATTACAGAGGCATCGACGTTGAAGATATCGTTGAGGGCTTCATAAAGGAAAAACGCTTCGGCTTTGAAGAGACCGTGTATCTGCTCCTCTTCGGTGTGATGCCGACAGAACATGAGCTCATGGATTTCCGGAGACTCCTTGCAGATTTCCGGTCGCTTCCGCCGACATTCACAAGAGACGTTATCATGAAAGCACCGAGCGATAATATGATGAACACTCTTGCAAAGAGCGTGCTTGCGCTTTACTCCTACGACAACAATGCCAACGATGTCAGCATCCCTAACGTGCTGCGCCAGTGCATAGAGCTTATTACGCTGTTTCCTGTGCTTGCGGTATACGGCTACAACGCCTACAAGTACTCCAGCGACGGCGGCTCGCTCTTCATACACGACCCGCAGCCGGATCTCTCCATAGCTGAGAACCTGCTGTATATGCTCCGCCCGGACAAGCGCTTTACCGAGCTTGAGGCACGTATCCTCGATCTTGCGCTTGTACTCCATGCCGAGCACGGCGGCGGCAACAACTCCACATTCACAGTCCATGTAGTATCGTCCTCCGGCACTGATACCTACTCTGCCATAGCGGCGGCTCTCGGTTCGCTCAAGGGCCCCAAGCACGGCGGAGCCAATATCAAGGTGGCGATGATGTTCGACGATATGAAGGCAAATGTCCGTGACTGGACGAATGAGGACGAGGTAGGGGATTATCTCCGCTGCCTCCTCCACAAGAAGGCCTTTGACAGAGCCGGCCTCATCTACGGCATGGGACACGCTGTATACTCGCAGTCCGATCCCCGTGCCAAGGTGTTCAAGGGCTTTGTAGAGAAGCTTTCGGCGGAGAAGGGAAGACAGGAGGAATTTGCACTGTACTCTCTGGTGGAGAAGCTTGCTCCCGAGGTCATAGCCGAGGAGAGAAGGATATACAAGGGCGTATGTGCGAACGTGGATTTCTACAGCGGCTTTGTATACCGTATGCTCGGTATACCGGACGAGCTGTTCACGCCGATATTTGCGGTATCACGTATCGCAGGCTGGTCGGCGCACCGTATCGAGGAACTCATAAACTCAAACAAGATCATACGTCCCGCATATAAGGCTATATCCCCGATGAGGGAATATACCGATATGGAGAACCGTATGGACTGATCAGACAGAAGTCTGGTGACAGGGGATTTAATACTATAATAAAGGAGAAAATGAAAAATGAACATCAGATGCAGACACTGCGGTGCAGATACACCGGATTATGCAAAATACTGTATCAAGTGCGGAGCAGAGGTAGACGATCTCGGCGCTCCCCGTGATACTATGATCTATACGGATTCGTCGGTCGGAGACGGAGAGTCCCCGGTATACACAGATTTCGGAGGAGCGATAAAGCTCTTCTTCAAGAACTATATCGATTTCAACGGCCGCTCGACACGCAGCGAGTACTGGTATGCCTATCTGTTCCTTTTTATTGTCAACGCAGTGCTTGAGATATTCAAGAGAACGACAGGTCTGGGATTACCGAGACTGATATGGGATCTGGCTATTATTACCCCGCTTATGTCCATCGGCTTCAGAAGGCTTCATGACATCGGAAAATCCGGTGCGATATGCTTAGCCGCTACGATCTCTGTGTTTGTCTGGGCTTTCGCGACAGGCATTATGGCCGGTGCTGCCGAGGCATCCGGCAGAATGAGCGGCGGATTGTTCATGTTCTGGCTGCTTGCAAGTATTATAACACTTATACTTGCGATTTACATGATCGTTCTTTTCTGTCAGCCGAGTCAGATAAGGGATAATTCCTACGGCAGAGCACCTCACAGATAAAATACGAACTAATAAATGATATAAGGAGAAAATGAAAAATGAACATCAGATGCAGACACTGCGGTGCAGATACACCGGATTATGCAAGATATTGTATCAAGTGCGGAGCAGAGGTAGACGATCTCAGCGCTCCCCGTGATACTATGATCTATACGGATTCGTCGGTCGGAGACGGAGAGTCTCCGGTATACACAAATTTCGGAGGAGCGATAAGACTCTTCTTCAAGAACTATATCGATTTCAGCGGCCGCTCAACACGCAGCGAGTACTGGTATGCCTATCTGTTTCTTGTGCTGGTAAATATAGTACTGGAGATCATAAAAAGGCTTACAGGTATATCGATACTGAGGACAGTATGGGATCTGGCGGTATTTGTGCCGCTGATGTCGGCTGGCTTCAGAAGGCTTCATGACATAGGAAGATCAGGAACGATGTGTGTGGCGAGCACGGCAGTTTTATTGATCTGGGCATTTGTGAGCGGTATTATATTAGGTGTAGCCAAAGCCGGCAGACCGGTCGGCGGACTGATGCCTATATGGGGACTCCTCGGCATTGCTACGCTGATACTGGGTATATATCTGATCGTTCTTCTTTGCAAGCCGAGCCTGATAAACCATAACCGTTACGGCAGAGATCCCTACTGATATACGGGGGACTGCTGTCACCGGATGAATCAACACACATGATATAAAGGAGAGGATTGAAAAATGAAATGCAAGTTATGCGGTACAGAGATACCGGAAGGTTCGGATCTCTGTTCCGAATGCAGGGAGTGTATCGGGGAAGTGGTGATGCCGGAGGAGGAATATGACGACGGCGAATCTCCGGTCTATACCAATTTCACCGGCGCAATAAGACTGTTCTTTAAAAACTATTTTAATTTTACCAGCCGCTCGACACGAAGTGAATACTGGTATGCTACCCTGTTTATTATCATCGTTGCTTTTGCGCTGGCAGTAACTGACGTGATCATAAGCAGCGGGCTGCTGTCACTGATCTGGAAGCTTCTGATATTTATCCCGAGCCTGGCGATGAATTTCAGAAGACTGCATGATGTCGGAAAAAAAGGAACGTTAGCTATCATTCTCGAGGTACTTGTGTTATTCCTGAATGGAAGCGACAGCGATTATATGTCTGATGGTGCCGATATGATATTTATATTCCTGGCGTTTGTCGGATTTATTCTGTCAATAGCCATGTTGGCATACTGCTGCTCGCCGAGCGATCCTCATGACAATGAGTACGGCAGAGCGCCGCACTGACGGAGGTACAGCATGAATTGTCCTTATTGCGGTGCAGAGATGCAGGAGGGCTTTATACAGTCAAAGACGCAGCTTGCATGGCAGGAGAGCGAAAAGCTCACATATCAGGCGGGCGACCTCTTCAGCGGCATAGGTCTGTCAGAGGTGTGGAAGCCGCTGAAAGGCTTCATAACAAAAGGAATGATCTGCAAGGCTTGCAGAAAGGTCATAATAGATTACAAATAATAAACCGAAAGGGAAGATGTAAAAATGGCAAACAAAGTACAGCTCATGGAATTCAACGGCATCAGCTGCGTGAAGATGAACGCAGGCGGCTATGAAGCACTTGTAGCCTACGAGATAGGCTCAAACGTTATCCGTCTCCGCAATCTTGACAAGAGAATGGAGTTTTTCCGCTTCAGCCCGGAGAATACAGCCGATGATATCAGGGCATCAGCAGAGGTATGGGGACTCCCGACACTCTACCTGCCCAACCGTTTTGCAGACGGTAAGCTCCGCACCTCCGAGGGAACATATCAGCTCCCTGTGAACGAGAAGGCACACTACAACAACCATATCCACGGCTTCCTCCACAAGAGACCGTTCGAGCTGGTAGAATACTCAGCAGACAGCAACTGTGCATGGGTGAAGACCCGCTACGTGTATGACGAGAGCGATGAGTTCTTCCGGTATCTCCCGATAGGCTTCGTTGCAGAGTATACCTTCACACTTTCCGAGCACGGCCTTGAGCAGGATATAAAGTTCATCAACACTTCCGAGAAGGTTCTTCCCATGTCACTCGCTTCACATACCACTATCAGCTCACCCTTCGTCGAGGGTGCAAAGGAGGAGGACATCCGCCTCACAGTTCCGGCAGGAAAGAGATGCGAGCTCAACGCACGCTGTCTCCCGACAGGTCATCTCAGCACACTTACCATGGCTGACCTTGAGTATGTCAACGGCAACAAGAAGCCTGTACTTCAGGTAGTTGACAACGAGATGTACACCGGCGGAGTCACAGAGCTCGACGGACAGGAGTTCCACGGCGTAATCGCAGAGGATACGGCAAGCGGCAAGAAGCTCTGCTATGAGGTATCCGATGAGTACAAGTTCTGGATCATATGGAACGACAGAGGCTTCAACCACTATTTCTGTCCCGAGCCGATGTCGGCAATGATCGACGCTCCTAATCTTGATATGCCCGCAGACGTTACCGGCTATCTTGAAGTCAAGCCCGGAAACAGCTATACAGCACATCAGAGATTCTTTGCAGACTGATAAAAAGGCGCCCGCAGCGGCGCCTTTTTAAATGCATAATTCAGAATGCATAATTCATAATTATTAACGCCACCCGCCGCTAAAAGTAACAGCGCACATTATGTCACCCGTGCGATAGCCGACTTTAGCCTGCGATTCTTAGAAAAAGCAAAAGCTGACAGGAGGGGGTGGAGG
>JAFZRF010000036.1 GCA_017620025.1 Ruminococcus sp. | reverse complement strand
GCAGCAAAAACCGGCATTTCCCTCCCTCCTCGCCTAACAGGCGCCCGTCCCCTCTGTCCTTCGGACATCTCCCCACCCCGTGGGGAGTCACCCCTCACGGTTTTCCTCTCTGGACTCTCTTTTCCCTCTCCCCTTTCTTCCCACCCATTGCCGGTTTTTGCTTTCGTTCAGATCAGCAGGCTAAAGTCGGCTATCGCACGGGAGACAAAATTAGCGCTGTTACTTTTGATGACGGGTGGTTCTATGTGTAGGGGGCGATGCCTACATCGCCCCGCCTACCGTTTATGTCTCCCTCTGTAGGGGCTGCCTTCGGCAGCCCGCCCTCCTGACGAAATCGCATATATCTGCCGGACCGCCAAAGGCGGTCCCTACATACCTAAACGCAGATGCGGTGCGATGTAGGTGACTCCCTGCGGGGCAGGGAGATGTCCGAAGGACAGAGGGTACGGTCTCCTGTCAGGAGTCGCACCCTACATTTCAGATCATCGCCGTCAGGCGATACCATTAATTCCGCATTCCGGATTCCTGATTCCGAATTAAATATGCCTGTTCATGTAATTATGAATTAAGAATTATGAATTAAAAAAGCGGGCACAGCGATAACGCCATGCCCACATATTAAATCGTATATACTTATATATACTTTCTGAACGCTGCCTCGTTGCGTACTTCATAGAGCCTGTTCACTAAAGCGAGCTCGCTGCCGCTGAGTCTGCGTCCGGCGGAGTACACCAGTATATCCCGGAAGCTGTTGTCCGGGAAGCTGATCTTCCTCTGCACCAGTCCGTACTTGCCGCAAAGGCTGTCCGGCACCGGCGAATCGAGCATGAATGCCTGCGGAACGGTCAGCAGGAAGTCGAGAGAGCTTCCTCTGTCGAACATACATATCCGCCTTACCTTTGTACCGGCAGGCCGGTTGGCCTCGAAGAGCTTCTCTACTGCGCCCGGTACATAGGGTACAGCATCGTCACCCTGACATAGCTCGGCATATCTTGCCGAAAGGCTCGCGTAGGTGAGATCTTCCTCCTCTGCTGCCGGATGCTCCGCCGACATTACAGCGAGCATCTCATACTCCCAAAGGAGCTGAGTCTCGAGGTTCTTCTCGGCGATGTAGTCTGCGAAGTACTTCTCATGAGCGGTGTTGTAGCGGATTATGCCGAAGTTGTAGCCGTTCTCACGGACATTCTCTATACTTCTGAGAGAGTTGGTCTCGCAGAAGTAGACCTCCATGTCGTCAGCCGGATCCGATGCGGCGATATACTCTGAAAACGCCTTGGAGATATAACCCGCACGGGGTACGGAGATACGCATCTTCCGTTCCTTTGACCGGTCGGGCGAGCTTATCGCCTCCATGTTGTCGAGCTGTATGAGTATCTGCTTTGCATAGGTCAGGAACTTCATTCCCTGATCTGTAGGGATAACACCCTTTGAGGTGCGTCGGAATATGGTGATCCCGAGAGAGTTTTCAAGCTCCTTGATCGCCTTGCTCAGATTGGGCTGGGCCATGTAGAGATTCTCCGCAGCCTGAGTGATAGAGCGAGTTTTCTCGATCTCTACCGCATATTTGAAATGAAGAGTGTTCATGGCGCTGTCCTTTCTGTGTGTGATATGGTCTTAGTCCTCGCTTACAGGCATCTTGTCTGCTTCTGTGATGTTTCTTACAGGCTTGCAGGGATTTCCGCAGGCGAGCACTCCGGCAGGGATATCGCTCGTTACTACGCTGCCGCCGCCGATAACTGCGCCGTCGCCGATGGTGACACCGGGCATAACACAGACATTTCCGCCGATCCATACGTCATTGCCGACATTGATGGGCTTTGCATACTCAAGTCCTTCGCTGCGCTGCTCTGCGCTCAGAGGGCAAGCCATTGTGTAGAAGCTGCAGTTCGGTCCGATATATACATTGTTTCCGAATACTACCTCTGCGCTGTCGAGAATAACGAGATTGTGATTAGCGTTGAAATTGTCGCCTAAGATGATGTTGTAGCCGTAGTTGCACCAGAAGCCCGGCTCGATCCAGGTCTTTTCGCCTCTGAGAGAGAGAAGCCTGTCGAGAAGTCTTTCCTTCTTCTGATAATCGTTGTAGGTGATCGCATTGTATTCTGCACAGAGCTTCTTAGCTGCTGCACGCTCTGCGAGCAGCTCCTTGTCAAAGCCGTTATACAGCTCACCTGCCTGCTGTTTTTCTTTTTCGGTCATGGTTGAACCCTCCTTAGTAATATGATATTCCGGTACATACCGGATATATTGCTGACCGGCTCAGCCGGTTCAGAAATCAAAGTAATTGAATCCGAAGATTGCTACATTCAACACCTCGGCAGCTGCCATTAAAAGTCCGATGACAAGCTGAGTGTTGAAGCGGGAGCGAAGCTTCTTTGCTGTCTGCTTATCGTAGTAGTATTCCGGATAATCCGGATCTATCCTTATGGTCGTGTATGAGCCTCTCGGGTACATGACTGATAGCTCATCCGAGTATACCGCAACGTATACTGCGTCTTCGCATTCGTAGTGATAATGTGCCGCACCGACATAACCCTTATGGCCTGCCTGATAGGCGCTGATGCCTGCGTGACCCTGCCCCTTGAATACGGCGCCTGTCTGCTTCGAGCAGCGCATCCGCCTTACCAGCAGTGCGGAAAGAACAGAGAAAGGCCTGCATACCGTGAATATGAATACGGGCATGAACATCACGGCCTGTAACGTCAGCCATACCGGCCTTGCAGCCGCCTCGTCCTCGTAGCTTACCACATCACAGGCAGTGATAACGCATATCGCAAACTCTCCCAAAGCAAGGAATATGAATACCAGTACTGAGACCCTGAACGGCTCTATTTTCTTGCCTTTCCGGATCGAGATGACATCTGTCAGGATCAGAGAGATAAGAAACAGAACTGTGAATACAAGAGCTGCCAGAGGCTCCACAGCGATAGTTGTGAAGAAAAGGAACAGGTATACGGCTAATGACGCGATTATAAAGATCGTGGTAATTTTGTCGAAAGCATCAGAATCCATAGGCTCCGGCGGGATCCATTCCTCCTCCCGGCGAATGACCTCGGGCAGCGGGATACCTTTCGGAAGCAATGTGTGTGTTTTCATTTTACGGTATTGTCAGAAGCCGATGAAATTTGATGCGGAAGCGATAAAGAAGGCGATCAGTCCGCTCAGTACCAGGTACCCGAAGAATATGCTTATCGCATTCCATATAATGATTCCACCGGCGTGTTTGTTGTCGATGAATTGTCTGGGGTTGCTTGTGTTTATGAGCACCTGACGGCTCAGGCCGTAGCCGCCGCCGGAGGAGGTAACTTCAACATTCCTTCCGTTCTCGTATGTTGTTTCAACGTAGCCGGAAGATCTTGATGTCAGTGTGTAGATATACTTCTGTCCGTCATACTCATAGGAATACTGCGGATCGGGGCCGAATGAGCCGAGAACGATGCTCGCATCAAGGCGTTCCTTGCAGTTAAGGCTTCGTATTATGACCGATATGATCATGACGACAGGACGTATGACAAGATATATCAGTGCAAGGGCAGCCAGAAGTATGCCGGCGATACAGAAAGTGATCTTCATGATGACGGAGACAGTCTCCGCAGACTTCGGCATTGCAGCGGCGAGCAGAAAGAAGAACCATGTCGTGAATCCGAAGAATATCGCTGCCAGTAATAACAGAAGTCCGATATTCGGATCACTTGAATTAATTTCCTTGCGCAGCGTTGTAACAAACGCTGCCGGTACAGCTGCCATAAAAAGAAGACAGAACATCATCAGTCCGATAGCAGGTCTGACGAATATCATTATCGGCATTAAGATGATCACCGACAGCAGCGCGATCCAGAATGCTGCCGCATTCAGGCCTGTAAGATGAAATTCAGGCAGGTGTATCTCCTTTGAAGGCGATTCGTTCCTTTTTTCTTCTCTTAAAAGAGCTTCGTCAGCAGTTTCGGCTGTCGGGTAAGTTTTGAAAATGATCATGGTATTATCCTCTTACAAAATGAAAAGATCTGTGCTCTCAGATGCAATATGCCGGTACGGTTTACCAGCCCTCCAGCTCTCTTCTTATTACAGTCACTGTGAAGTATATCATCAGTATCGTGAAAGCAGCTGCGATTATCTTGAACAGACAGGAGCGTATCTTTTTCCGGCAGTCCTTTATATCGTAGTACATCTTCGGACAGCCCGGATCTATAAGCAGATCAATTTCTTTTGCGTGGACGGTGTTTCCGGGGATATCATCGGAGATACGATCCTTGCAGGAGATGATATACTCTGTTACGTCATACGTGTATGTGTACTGGACGTAGCCTCCGAGTGAAGGATCGACATCAGGGGGAAGGTCGGTATCAACAGCCGAATAGCCCTTCAGCACTGCCGTGCACCGTTCGCTGCATCGGATACGACGCAGAATGATGCTTACAAGCTGTACGAGAGGCTGTATCAGCAGCATGAACAGAATCATTCCGAATATGGCAGAGAATATATAGGCCATCGGAGAACTGAAAATATTTCTGATGACTTCTGCCGCCTCCGGATTCAGAGCGGAAATGATGAGCGGTATCGCAACACAGCAGAAAAGCAGCACGATAACATACATCATGAGCTTTAACAGCTGCTGGTTTGCGGCAGCTTTTCCTCTGGTGTAAACTTCTTTTCCGTGTATCAGCTTAAGTGTTATCCAGCCTGCAGCAAGTACAGCCAGAGAGACGGTCGGATTGACAACCGCAAGCACAAATGCGAGAAATACAGCGACCAGAGTCAGTTTAACGGCTATATTCCGTACTGTGCCGGTCTCTCCGTATTTTTCCTTCTCAGTATACTCACGGTTCTGGCTCTCTGCCAGCCATTTCGCCTCCCTGACGGAGTATTCCTCCGCAGTTTCAGCCGCAGGATATAAATTGAACAGTAGCACGATTTCATCCTCCTGACTTGACTATCAGACCGAAGATTATTGTTTTCAGTGGTATATCGCTTATGTAGATCGGGAAAGCTGTTACGGCAATATCCTGTCTGTCAGGAAACCGTTCGGAAGAAGTGATCTGGCAGATCATATTTCAGGACTGCCATACATCTTCGTAATAGATCTCAGGCTCGTCCGGATCGATGCGTATCATCATATCTGAGTTATCCGTTCTTTCGCCCTGATCGAAAATGATGTAGTTCAGGCCGTTATAGGTATAGCGGTATTTTCTGCGCCAGAGCGGATAGAGATGGTTATCGATCATGTGTTTGTCGTATTCTCCTGAGAATATCTCAGGAGATCCCTGCATCGCCTGTCCGAGACAGTGGGCCATGACTGCAAAAGTGCAGCGCTCACTGCGGAGCTGCAAAGCTCTTTTCTTCAGTCTTGATTCTATGGCGCCGGTTATAACTGTGGCAACGAGCGCCACACCTGCCGTTTTTGCGCCTAATAACAGACAATCAGACAGCATATTTTCTTCGTCAAAGGGAAACTTTGAAAAAGCCGGCAGTATGTATATGACGACAGCACAGGCGGAGGCTTTTCCCAGCAACCAGCTGATGCTGAGGGTGAGCCTTTGACGTGGATCGCCGGGATGGGTGGGCATAGGCTTGGGATCGGAGGTCTTTCTCGGCATCGGAGAGAGAAGAAGTATCATAAGTGACAGGGAGATGCCGCAGACGTATTTGTTCTCCCATAAACAGAGACCAAGTAAGAATGCTGCCGGCAGTATCAGAAAGCAGAGCACAATAAGTATTGATCCTACTATTTTTGTGTCACGGGCGCTGTCAAGCTCGTCAAGGTAGATCGATTCCAGCATTCCCTTTTCAAAAAGATCGAGATCCATAGTACCTCCCATTGTATCATTTTTATTTTCTTCTGCTTAATTCAGATCAGCGGCAGAAGCCGTTATTTGATCTCCGCAGATGTATCACCGGCAGATCATATTTCAGGACAGCCATATATCTTCAAAATAGATCTCAGGCATTTCCGGGTCGATGCGTATCATCATATCGGAGTTATCCGTTCTTTCGCCCTGATCGAATATTATGTAGTCAAGACCGTTATAGGTATAGCGGTACTTTCTGCGCCCGAGCGGATCGTAGTTGTTTTCGAGGGCGTTTTTGTCATATACGCCTGAGAATATCTCAGGAGATCCCTTCAGCGCCAATCCGAGACAGTGCGCCGTGACTTCAAAGGTGCAGCGCTCACTGCGGAGCATTACAGCCTTCTTTTTCAGTACGAATTCGACGGTGCGGTATGCAAGCAGACCGGCAAGCGCCACAACTATTGATTTTACGAATAATAGATAAAAACCGGCCGCCGAATCATTTTCGTAAATAGGAGTGAATAAAAAAGTTTTCAGAATGTATATAACGACAGTTCCGGTGAGGATTTGTCCGAGTATCCAGCTGATTGTAAGGGTGAGGTTTGAAAAAGGCTTGCCCGGATTCAGGGGAAGAGACTTCGGCTCTGAGCTTTTCCTCGGCAGCGGCGAAAAGAGCAGCAGCGTGACTGCCAAACAGATACCGCAGACGTATTTGTTCTGCCATATAAAGAGACCGAAAATGAATGCCAGCGGCAGTAACAAAAAGCTGAATACCTGAAAGAATAGTTTTATCAGGTTCGGGCTATGGACACGGCCTGTCTCTTCAAGGTAGACTGATTCTATAATTCCCTTTTCCAAAAGATCGAACTCCATAGTACCTCCCCTGTATCATTTTATTATCTGCTGTTTCTCCGCAGGCCGGTCACCGGCCTGACAGATGTGTCATCGGATAAACATAATTGCGACGGCTGCGCACAGGAAGACAAACGAGCATACGGCGATGCGCTTGCATGACTTTATCTTTTCCGGCCATATATCCGTGATGCAGAAGCGCTCCGGATGTTCTTCGTCGTAGCATATATCCAGAGACTTCCTGCTTCCGGCTTCGGGTTTCAGCCCGAAATAGTAATTGCCGGATTCTGTTGTGTACTGATATACGGCAGGGCTTGAATTATGCAGTGTCTCGTCGCAAAGATCCGCTGTTGCAGACACCTTGCACTTCCTTTGCCTTGCCTTGAGTCTTATCATCCTGTCTGCACTGAGCCACAGGGCCACGGACGGGATGAGTATCAACGGATTGAAACCGACGATTGAAAATGAAAGGAGTATTGCGGCCAGCAAACCGGAATCCATGTCCAGTCCTTTCGTAAACCGGATAATTATACAGAACAATGCGGAAAGGCAGAGGAAAAAGACTGAGAAACCGGTAAGAACTATAGTATCGGAATCACGTTTATTATGCAGTACCGCTGAGGCGACAAGGCCGACAACTCCGCATACAAGAGGTGAAATGGCCAGATAATACGGCATTATATACCTTCCGAGCTTCGGAAGGACAAATATCATAAACAGGACAGCTGCCGGAAATGCGATCAGCTGAAACAGGATCACCTTTTTTCCTGCGGCACGCATAACGGGTACATCACGGCGGATCACTTCCGGATCTGTCTGTGCATCGGGTATCCTGCCGATATTCTTCATAATTCTTCACCCCTTCCGGATCAGCCCCTATCCCTTTAAAGGGCGGGAAGTTCTTATCTCTTGCTTCCCTTGGAGCCGAAGCTGCCGCCCATTGAAAGGATATTGGTATCAAAGGCGTAGCTTATCTTCTGTGACTGACGGTGACGCTTCATAGCAAGGTCTATCATCTTCTCAAGGAGCTGAGGATACTTCACGCCCTTGGGCTCCCAGAGGTAGAATGCAAGAGAGCCGGGGATAGTGTTGATCTCGTTGATGTAGATCTTCTCTGTAGCCATATCCATCATGAAATCTATACGTGTAACGCCGTTGAGTCCGAGGTAGCGGAATGCGTCAACAGCTGTCTTTCTTACGAACTCATCCTGCTCGGGAGTGATCTCGGCAGGTATCTTTCTCTTGAGGGTAGCCATACCCTTGCTGCCGCCGGACTTTCCGCCGCCGACATACTTCTGCTCATAGCTGAGGATATCGTCCTCGCTTGCCTGTACTGGCTCCTCGCATACGGAAGCCTCTGCGGACTCGCTGTCGCCGAGAACGGCGCAGTTGATCTCCTTGAGCTCGACAACGCAGGGCTCAACCAGGATACGGTCAGCGAACTCGAAGGCTTCCTCTATGGACTTCACAAGGCCGTCTCTGTCCTTGGCCTTGGAGATGCCTACGCTTGAACCGAGGTTGATGGGCTTTACGATAACGGGATAGCCGAACTTCTTCTCAACCTCTGCCACCATGAGATCCATCTCGCCTGCCTGATAAGCAGCGAAGCGGCAGCAGTCAAGCACGGGGAAGCCTGCATCCTTGAGGAGTATCTTCATAACGAACTTATCCATGCCTATTGCTGAGGCAAGAACGTCACAGCCCACATAGGGGAGGTCGAGAGTCTGAAGGTAGCCCTGCAGAGCGCCGTCCTCAACGTTGGTGCCGTGTACGATCGGGAATGCTATATCCACATCAGTGATAACGTTTGAACCGAACATCTTGGTCTTGAGGCGCTGGAGCTGTACCTTGCCCTCAGAGGAGCGTACGAATACGCACTCGGTAGACTCGGAGAGGAGAGCGGGGATGTCCTTGAAGCTGTTGATGTCGAACATCTTCTCGCTTGTGTAGAACTCGCTCTTCTTGGTCATATAAACAGGGATTATGTTGTATTTCTCCTTGTTCATGCTGGCCATAGCCTGAACTGCCGAAATGACTGAAACCTCATGCTCGACGCTTCTTCCGCCGAAAAGAACTGCAAGATTGATCTTCATACTTATTATCTCCTTCTTTAAATTAATGCATGATTCATAATGCATAATTCATAATTGATATCCGTGCCCCGGCAGAATGCCCCACCGGAAGAGGTATCATGATTATGGATTTATCAATAGTTATCGGGGAGGTCGTTCTCTAAAAGGACGATCTTCTTTTTGTCTGTGCGGTATTCCTGTACCTTTGCAAGAGCCTCGTTAAGGCCGTCTGCAACGAATACCCTGTCCATATCGAAGCCGGCTTCCTGTATGCCGCTGTATATCGGGGCTGTCTGCTCCTTGCCGACAAGTATGATATAATCGCATGATGCGGCCGCCTGCTTTCCGAATTCCTTGTTGAGCTCCTCCTGCTTTGCGCCCAGCTCTACCATACCCGGTGTGACGAGTATGCGGCAGGCATCGAAGAGTCCGAGGACATCAAGGGCAGCCTTTGCACCGCTGGGGTTGGAGTTGTAGGCATCGTCGATATAGGTGACGCCGTTGCCCTTGTCAAGGAGCTGGAGGCGGTGAGGTACTGCTGCTATGCGCTTTACGGGGAGCACCAGCTTCTCGAGTGCGATGCCTGTGCCTGCTGCATAAGCGATAGCGCCCAGGAGGTTCTGCACGCTGTGCTCGCCGAGGAGCTTCGTGGTGAAGCGGCAGGTCTGACCGTCCGGAGCGATGGCCGTGAACTCAGTGCCCTTGTCGGATACGCTGATATCGGCGGCTCTCCAGTCGTTGCCTTCCTTGATGCCGTAGGTAACGGCATTCTTGTACTGCGGTGCCTTTGCACGGATAAGGTCGTTGTCGCCGTTGAGGTATATCTTTCCGCCGTTTTTCTGTACGCAGTCGGCAAGCTCGAACTTGGTATTGACTACGTTCTCTATGGAGCCGAAGGTCTCAAGGTGCTGAGGGCCCACGGAGGTGATGATGCCGTCATGGGGATTTGCTATGCCGCAGAGCTCAGCTATCTCGTGAACTCTTCTTGCGCCCATCTCACATATGAAGTACTGATGTGTGGGGCGGAGGTCGCGGCGGATGGTTATGGTAACGCCCATGGGAGTGTTGAAGCTCTCAGGGGTCTTCAGTGTCTCATACTGTGAGGCAAGCAGCTCGCTGAGGTAGAACTTCATACTGGTCTTGCCGTAGCTTCCGGTGATGCCGACCTTGTGAAGATCGGGGCACTCGGAGAGGATGCGCCTGGCATCGTTGATGTACCAGTTCTGCACAGCCTTCTCAACAGGCTTGTTGATGATGTTGGAGAGCGGTACGAGCAGGGGAGTGAGGTAGAGAGCAGAGCCGGTGAGGATGTACGGAAGTCCTCTCCTGAACCATTCTGTAGCACGGACTTCAGCCGTTCCGCCGACAGTGAGGTCTTCAAGCTGCGCTATGCTGATAACTTCCTGCTTTCCTGTGATGACCGCAAAGATGATGAACAGTGCGATGAGGATGCCGAATGTGGTGAGCATCCGTTTAACTCTTGCGGTGTATACGAGCGGCTTCTTGAACTTCTTGCCCGGCTTGTTTGCAAGGCCGATGCAGAGGTTCAGCAGGCCGAGGAGTATGACGAGTATCGCTCCGATGACACCCTTGCAGGGCAGCAGCAGGAACTGTATCACGAAGAGCGCCGCAGGCACGATGTAGCGGCGGTAATTCTTCTTTATCCACCATGAATGCTCCGGAGTCTTGTAGCCGTTGAGCTGGAGCATATGGAACTCACGCAGCCCGAGGAATACCACGGAAAGAAGCGTGACGGCGGTGTATATTATCCATAAAACTGTATTCATATCTTCTCCTTATCCTCCCTCAGTCCTCTATACCCATGAATGAACACATTACACGGTTGAAGGTGTACTGCTGTTCAAGGAAGGAATAATGTCCGGCGTTCTCGAGCTTTACGAGACCGGCATCGGGTATGAGCTTCTCCATCTTCTCGCCGTCCGAGAGCGGGGTAGCGGTATCGTTCACGCCCCATACAAGGAGAGTCGGGCACTTGATGTTCGGCAGCAGGGGCTCTAAGTCTTCGTTTACCGTCTTTACCAGCACCTGACGCATCAGCGGTGAGGCGGCGGCATAGTCTGCGCTTCCCATCTTCTTGCGGAAGTCCTCGAGGGCGTCCGGAGCAAGCAGCTTTGCGAGCTTTGTGGAGAGTATCGCCTTGCCTGCCTTGTAGTAGTAGGTGCGCAGGCTCTTCTTGTTGGATTTCGGCGGGAGTATTCCGGCGCTGTCAACGAGTATCACCTTGCTGATCTCGAAGGGGAGATCGGTGCGGCTGTTGAGCTTGATTATAACACGGCCTCCGAAGGAATGGCCGAGGAACATTATCTTCTTGTCGGGGTAGTCCTTAAGGAAATCGATGACGAACTGTGTATAGTCGCCCACCTCCCAGGCCGAGGGCGGCTCTTCGCTTCCGCCGAAGCCGGGCATATCCATAGCGACTACCTTGTATTTACGAGAGAGCAGTCCGATAAGGTTAGCAAAGAGACCGATGTTGCTGCCCCAGCCGTGAAGCAGGACAATAAGGTCGCCTTCGCCCTTCTGCTCGTAGTTTATCTTTATCCCGTTAACTGTTTTTATCATTTCATAGTCTCCAGTCTGAGTTTTCTGAACATACACATCTATTATATCATGAAGGATGCTCAATGTCAATCATTTTAATGTATCTGCGGATAAATATTCAGCCGCACCATGCGAAAATCACTTGATTTTCTTGCGGCAATATGTTATAATAACATGAATGACCGCTGACAGCACCGAAAAGGCTGTCACTCGTATTATTTCCGTATCTGCGGGAGGATAGATGATGAAAAGAAAACTGCTTGCAGTGCTCATGTCGGCTGCCGTGCTTGCCTCCGTTCCGGTGTGCCTCAGCTCGTGCGGCGGCAGGAGCTATGCAGACTCCATTATTTCCGAGATAGACCAGAAGAACTATGCGGAGGCTCTGGAGATATACAGAACGAAGGGCGTCAAGGCGGAGGATCAGGACAGATTTGCCGTTGAGCTCAGAAGCAGGGTAACGGAGGCCGTATCTGCCTACGCCGCCAACGACCTTGATTATGAGTCGGTAACTTCCCTTATCGAGACCGTAAAGAGCTTCGATCTTCCCGGCATCGCCGATGCGATAGCAAGCTCAGAGCGCTATGCCGGAAATCTCAACTACTCAAAGGACGGCTATGAAAGAGGCGTTGCCTCCTTCAACAGCGAGGACTACATATCCGCATACAGCTATTTCAAGCGTGTGCTTGAGGCTGATGCGAACTACGCCAGCGCAGAGCAGTACCTCACCCAGAGCGTGGACAAGTTCTGTGCGGGAGTGACGGAGCGCACCAACGCATCCGTTGCCGAGGGCAAGTACGACGAGGCTATAGACTACCTCACCCAGACTCTTGCGGTATCCGGCTTCAATCAGGCTGCCGACGAGATGGTGAGATCCCTGCTCGATACCACACGTATACAGGCGATCATGCTGCACGCACAGGAATTCGAGGCGGGCGGAGACCTCTCCGGCGCCATCAATTACCTCTCTGCTGCCAAGAACGACTACGACGTCGAGAATTCGCCAGAGATAAACGAGTATCAGACACGTCTTACCGACCAGTATATCGCCGACAAGCTCGCCGAGGCGAACAAGCTTGCCGACGAGGGCAACTATGACGCAGCCGTAAGGATACTTGACGATGCGAACGTACTCGTTCCGTCCGACCACTTCACCGCCGCGTCCGCACGTATAGCACGTCTGAAGCCGGTATACCTCCGTGAGCTCGAGTGCATGGAGAGCAATCGCTTCGAGAGCGGCAGGGGCGAGAAGATAGTGGATACCTACAACAATACCTACCCCACGGAGAACCTGTATTTCCTCTCCGGCAAGAAGGGACTCCTGCGCCGTGATATCGGCTATGCAGGCTTTGCTCTCGGCGGAAAGTACACGACTCTCAAGGGCGTTATCGCCATTGATTCACTCAGTGACGATACCACGGGTGTTATGAAGATAGAGGGCGACGGAAAGGTGCTTTACACCATAGACCTCAGCCGCAGCACAGCTCCCGTTGAGCTGAACATTGACGTGAGCAAGGTCGGCATACTCAATGTATCCGTCGATGCAGAAGACACAGGTACTATCTACGTCATACTATCAAATATACGCTTCATCAAGGCATGATGACAAAGGAGGGCAGGAAACTGCCCTCTCTTTTTGTTCACTGTTCACTTTCCGCTGTTCTTGGATTATACGCAAATTGGGTATTGACAATCATTGGAAAGTGTATTATAATGTAATTGTTGAAGAGTAAAAATGCGTTCGTCAAGTGTCCGCCGGACGGGGAGTTGTCGGTGGAACGAAAGGCATGGGAAAGTCCTGTGACCTGCGGTTCGCATTTTGCATCCCGCTTCATAGGACAATACAAAAGAACTGCCTTCTTTTCTTGTCGTATGATGTGGAAAAGGAGGTTTTTATTATGTCAACAAACAACAGAACAGCAGCAATGAAATCAAACATCAGGCTCTTCGGGAGCGTAAAGGTAATGGTCATCTGCGCCATGCTGATAGCAATCAGCATTATTGGCAAATCCCTCAGGATAGATGCAGGCACTGTTATCCGCATCAGCTTTGAGAATCTTCCGATAATCATGGCAGGTGTCTTCTTCGGCCCGTACATCGGTGCGGCAGTCGGCCTCTGTGCCGATCTTATCGGATGCATGGTAACAAGTCAGGCTCCGCTCCCGTTCATCACTGTCGGAGTAGTGGCTGTCGGCTTCATGGCCGGATTTGTATACCAGAATCTGCCGAAGGCGAAGCTCCTCACAAGAGTTGCCTGCTCAGCCGGCATTGCACATCTCATCGGCAATGTCATCATCAAGACAGCCGCCCTGTATTTTGCATTCCCCGGCATGAGACCCACTCTGATATTCCGTCCTGTGAACTATATCATCATCGCGGCTATAGAGAGCACTCTCATCTATCTGCTCCTCAGCAACAAGGCGTTTGCAGAGCAGATCAGAAAGCTGTGCAGCAAATGACATACGCAGAAGCTGTCGATTACCTGCACACCGCCTCCGGAAGAGGCAGCCGCCTCGGTTTGGAGCGTGTGACAGAGCTCTGCCGTCTCCTCGGGGATCCGCAGGAAAAGCTCCGTGTGATACACGTTGCCGGAACCAACGGCAAGGGCTCCTTCGGGGCTATGCTCTCGGCGATACTTTATAAATCCGGCATCAGGACAGGCTGGTTTTCCTCACCGGCTCTCACGGGCTATACCGATCATTTCCGCATCGGCGGGGAGTGTATTTCCGAAGAGAGATTCGGCGTCCTTATCGGAGAAGTCTCCGCTCTTGCCGAGACCATGGAGGACAAGCCCACAGAGTTCGAGGTGATCGCAGCGGCGGCATATCTGCTCTTTTTGCAGGAACACTGCGATATATGTATAATCGAATGCGGCATGGGCGGAGATACGGACGCGACCAACGTCATATCCTCTCCGCTCCTGTCTGTTATAACGAATGTCCAGCTCGACCACAGCGGATTCCTCGGGAATACCATCGCTGAGATAGCAGGACACAAGGCCGGCATCATCAAGGCCGGCAGACCCGTTCTCTTCGGCGGCAGCGACCCCGAGGCGCTCGAGGTCATAAGCGCAGCGGCTTTTGAAAAGGGTGCGCCGCTGTACCGCCCCGACAGTAAACGGCTCAGGCCGGAATCAGCAAACATATACGGCAGCTGTTATGTCTGGGATACCGGAGACGGAACTGTCTGCCTGCGTACACAGCTTGTCGGTGCTTATCAGTATGAAAACATCCTTAATGTGATGACAGCCGTGGAGCTGCTCCGTCTCGGCGGGATATCTGTTTCATACGAGAAGGCAGCACAGGCGCTCAGTGATGTGAGCTGGCACGGCCGCTTTGAACTGCTTCGCAGAAAGCCCGTTGTCATGTTCGACGGTGCTCATAATCCCGACGGTATGCGCTCGGCTGCTGAGACGATAAAAAGATGCTTCCCAAGCGGAAAAACGGTGATCGTACTGGGCGTAATGGCCGACAAGGATTACCGCCTTTATGCAGAGATGCTGAAGGATGTGGCCGAGACAGTGCTGACCGTTGCCCCCGATAATCCCCGTGCCCTTCCGGCAGAGGAGCTTGCGGAGGTACTCAGCAGCGCAGGCATTACCGCAGCGCCCTGCAAGAGCGTTGACGAGGCAGTGCAGCGTGCGCTGGCGATCGCAGATGCGACGGGCAGAGACGTTGTGGCGCTCGGCTCTCTTTATATGTACCGGGAATTTACAGAGGCCCTTGACAGGCATTTACCGGCACAGGAATATGACCCTTGGCTGTGAGTTCACAGCATACGGCGCCCGGCAGCCTCTGTGTTGCGGGCGCTCTGCGCTTTTAATCCGGTTTTCAGGAGGTGGTGTGATATGGATACGGCATCGGCAATAGGTGGATTTATAATCGAATTCTTTGCCGGAAACTTTTTTACTCTTGTAATACTTGCGGGACTTGTTACGGTAATGTTCGCCAACAAGTCCGAGAACATAAAGGGCACAAAGCTTATCGGCTACATCATCGGCCTTATGCTGATACTCGTCTCTCTGCTCGGCTTTGAGGACTGGGTAGTATCCGAGCGGCGTGATATACGCCTTCTCTACTTCAAGACGCTGCTTGAGTACTGGCTTTACGCTATAATAATGATGCTTGAGTACCTTGTCATGACAACGAAGAATCTGAAGCGGGTGCATCTTATACCGCTTGTCATAGATATCGCCGTCACGGTGACGGCCTGCTTCGGAAACAGGCTCGTCTTCTGGTATGACAGAAGCTATACCATACACACCGGGCCGCTCGAGGTCGTGCCGTATATCACGGCGGGTGTATACATCCTCCTGCTCGTCTACAGCTCAAAGCAGTTCTACAGCAAGGGAGACCATCCGAGAGGCAGTATAATCCTCTATATATCGGCGGCGGTAATAATCGCCTGTCTCTTCGAGCTTCTCGATATCCGTGAGAATATGATGGACGAGGTCGCCTCTATCGCGACACTTGTATTCTATCTCTACCTTTCCACGGTGCATCACCGTGAGGTCGGACAGCGTCTCAAGGATCAGGAGATCATGATCGAGAAGAGCCGTGCGGCGCTGATGCAGTCGCAGCTCCGTCTGATGCAGGCGCAGATACAGCCGCATTTCATATTCAATTCCCTCATGGCGATACAGGCGCAGTGCCTTACAGATCCCGATGAGGTGTACAACAGCATCGGAGACTTCGCCGGCTACCTCAGAGCCAACCTCGATGCCATGACCGATACGAGACTTATAACCTTCGAGCAGGAGCTCGACAATATCGAGAGCTACCTCAACCTCGAAAAGATAAACTACGGCGACAGGCTCCGGGTCGAGTATGACCTTCAGATCAAGGGCTTCATGCTCCCCGCTCTTACGGTGCAGCCTCTCGTTGAGAACGCCGTCCGTCACGGCATAGGCCCTCACGAGAAGGGCGGCCTCATAGTCATATCGACCTATGAGGAGGGCGATAATATAGTCATCTGCATCAAGGACGACGGATCCGGTGCGAGCAGTATGACTCAGCAGCAGCATAAACGGCGTGGAATAGGCCTTGAGAACGTCCGCAACAGACTTGCGATGACGCAGATAGGTTCAGTGGAAATTGTGCAGACGGATGAAGGTACCTCTGCTATGATCTATATTAAAAACTCTCGAAAGGAGCGAGAACAATGATTACACTTTCAGTTGATGACAGCCCGTCCGTAACAGTCATCATGACAGCCCTTATGAACAGGATCGACCCCGGCGGCACGCATCTCAGCGCATCCTCTGCGGCAGAGGCATTTGATATACTCTCCGCCCAGAAGACCGATGTTGTGTTCCTCGATGTGGAAATGCCCGGAATGAACGGCATAGAGGCAGCAAAGAAGATCAGGGAGGATTTCCCGGAGACCAATGTTATATTCATAACCGGCTACAAGGAATACGCCTTTGAGGCTTATCAGGTATTCGCAAGCGGATTCCTCTGCAAGCCTGTGCGTGAGAAGGACGTAAGGATGGCGCTTGAGAACCTCCGTTACCCGCTGAAGAAGGAAGAGGCGGAGAAGCCGCAGCAGCCCGGCAAGCTGAGAGTACAGTGCTTCGGCAGCTTCGGTGTGTTCAGCGGCGGCGAGCAGGTAGTTTTCAGCCGTGCCAAGACCCTCGAGCTCTTTGCCTATCTGGTATTCAGACGCGGCGTTATGTGTACCAACGGCGAGCTTGTCGGCATACTCTGGGGCGATGAGCCTGCCGACGACAACAAGTTCTCCTACCTCCGCAAGCTGATAAAGGATCTCCGTGACACCCTCAGGGCTATCGGCGCAGAGGACGTCATCAAGAAGGAATGGAACTGCATCGGCGTACATACCGACAAGATAGAATGCGATTACTACAACTACCTCAGCGGCAGCAGCGATAAGAACGACCAGTACCGCGGCAGCTTCATGAGCCAGTTCTCATGGGCTGAGGAGACAGTCGGCTATTTCAGCTGAGATATACAGATATAAAATGTGTAGCTACAAAAACGGATTATATTGCTTTGTCCTGTCATGCTGACCGCAGCGTGAAAGACATCAGGTATGATCCGTTTTTTGCCATTCTGTCATGCAGGAGAGAAGCTTTTTGACATGATATATCTATAAATCTACATATCAGACTAAAAACAGACTGAAACTTTGTTAAAATTGTATACCGCAAACGTGCGCCTAAAGTCTTGTTTTGGTACACTTTTTGTGTTATAATGTTTTAAAGAATAGTATAAGGGGGGGTGTCTTTGGCTGAGACCGAATGCCTGGAAGGATGTCCGGATAAACCAGCCGCCGCAAAGAAGAAAAAGAAGAAGCGCAGCGCAGCAAGCTATGCGGCAGAGCTTTTCATCAAGATAGCTCTGACAGCAGCTGCAGTATGGGCTCTGCTGTTCTTTGTGGCAGGAGTGTATGTGTGTCACGACAACTATTCCTATCCGATGATAAAGGACGGGGATCTGTGTCTTACATACAGGCTCGGTAAGCCGGTGCAGGGCGATATGATCGCTTACAGCCGCAGCGGGACCGAAAGGTTCGGGCGGGTGATTGCTTCCGGCGGAGATACCGTTGAGATATTCAACGACTATATAGCGGTAAACGGTTATGGTATCTTTGAGAATACCGTCTACCCGACATCATCAGAGGGTTCGGCTATAGCCTATCCCTTCACTGTCCCGGAGGACTGCGTTTTCGTACTCAACGATCACAGGAGCGATCTTTCCGACAGCCGCACCTACGGAGGAATACCTCTTGAGGAGACGGACGGGAAGATTGTGATGATCATGCGGAGACGCGGGATCTGAACTATTTTGTTTATAAAGGAGAATTAAGATGAAGAAGTACAGGATTACAGCAGCAGCGGCTGCAATGGCACTTTCAGCAGCAATGATGACGACCTTTACGGCAGGTGCCGCAACAACATACACTCCCGTTGCGGGAGGTGAAACAGAGTTTGACAAGTACCTCGTAATGGACGAGGGCGCAAACGTTCCCAATGTTACATTTGAATACACCATAACAGCAGGTACTGCCCAGCCTTTCAGTGAAGGCGGAAAGACCATAGCTGTATATGCAGGTCCCGACCCTGACAAGATCGTATTCAGCGGCACTGATATCACCGACGAGACCACAACAGACGCAAAGTTTGAGATAGAATTTGCTCAGGGCGATACTACCACCTTAGCTGCTGCCGTAACCGACAGCGATCAGGTAAAGAACCTTGATTCCGGCGAGAAGTATGCCAAGAAGACAGCAACTCTTGATTTCTCAGCTGTTACATTCGATGAGCCCGGTATCTACCGCTACATCATCACTGAGACCAACAGCGCTAAGCAGGGCATCGTATACGACAGCGACCTCACAAGAGTCCTCGACGTATACGTTGAGGATATCACAGGCACCGACGGCACACCTACTCTTCAGGTTGCAGCATACATACTCCACGCTACAGAGGAAGCAACGATCTCTCTGAGCGATGCATACGGCTCTGACGGCAATGTATTCAACAAGCCCACAGATCCCGAAGCTCCCACTGTTGATCCCACAGCACCGACAACTGCTGAAGATCTCGATTACAAGTCACAGGGCTTCACAAACGAGTATACCTCCTACGACCTTGTATTCAGCAAGGCTGTAAGCGGTAACCAGGCCTCCAAGGACAAGTACTTCGAATTCACAGTTACTATCGAGAATGCTGTTCCCGGAACACAGTTTGATGTTTCCTATCAGGACGATAACAACGCTGCTACGACAGACGGCGATGCTGATAAGACCATAGCAGCAAATCCAAACAGCGCAACTACTGTTTTAGGCGATGGTGCAACACAGCCTGATTTCATCACTGTCGGTGATAACGGCACTGTAACAAAGAAATTCTACCTCCAGCACGGCCAGAAGATAGCTATCAGAGGCCTTGCAGAGGGTACAAAGTATACCATCGTCGACGGCAAGGAGGACTATAAGCCTTCCTACGCAACAGACGATGAAAAGGATACTACAACAGACAAGCTCGATACAGCTAAGAACACAGCAGGTATCGAACAGGACGTTAAGGTAGACTTCACAAATACCCGTGACGGACAGATACCCACAGGTATCATCCTCTCCGTAGCTGCTCCCGCAGTTATCGGCATTATCACACTCGCAGGAATCTCTGTTCTGGTATACAGGAACAGAAGACGTGAGACTGAGGAAGACTGAGACCGTTGACAGCAGGATTCTGGAAGCGGCTGAATACTCTGTATGAAAGGCTTCTCTTGCTGCCGCTGATCGTGATACTGCTCATCTCGGCATGGTGCGTATACGATAACTGGTATGTCTACGGGCATTCCACTGACACCGATATCCTACGATACAAGCCCGGTCCGTCCGGAGAGATGAATTCTCCGGACGGCCGTGAGATATCCGGGGATATGGTCGCATGGGTGACCGTTGACGATACGGGCATAGACTATCCTATCATGCAGGCGGATGATAATTTAAAGTATCTGAATACCGATCCTTTCGGGGATTATTCGCTTTCGGGAAGTATCTTCCTTGACAGCCGCAACGCTTCTGACTTTTCGGATCCGTATTCCATCGTCTACGGACATCATATGGATCACGGCAAGATGTTCGGTGCGCTCGACAGCTTCCTTAACGAGAGCTATCTGAGAGCACACGATACAGGAACTCTTATGATCGGAAGGAACGCCGAGAAGGTATGCCGCCTTGAGGTGTTTGCCGCTATGCGTGCAGATGCCCGCAGTGAGGACCTCTTCAATCCGGAGGGTTCCGATGATGTGCCCGGATGTATCCGCAGGAATGCGGAGGTATTCATAAACGAACGCAATGACAGGATCCTTGCCCTCTCGACCTGTGCAGGAGACGATCTGCTCGCAAGGACGATCGTATTCTGCTATATACTCGAATGATAGAAAGGAGGGTGTGCGATATGAAGGCTCTGCGCTGCTTCTTTGCAGGCATAGCTGTCATGCTGCTGTTTATCGTCTGTATAATGATGCTCACGGGCATGAGAGCCTTTGCTTACGAGACAGCCGAGGCTGATATACCGGTATACTGTCTGCGCTGTACCACAGACGGCTCACGTGATTACCGGCTGCTCCTCGAGCCCGCAGATGACCGTTCACCGCAGCCCGAAGAAAAGGATATCATTACCGGCGAGGACAGCACGGTAAGATTCAGGATAGATATTACAGAGCCAGGCACGTACACCTACAGGCTCTCGCAGATACCCGGTGATATGGAGGATACCGTATACGACGAAACGGTATACAAGGTCACGGTATATACCGAGGATAAGGGCGGAAGGCTGCTTTACGCAGTTACAGCCGAGATCGACGGTGAGGATACCAAGGCCGACCGCATACAGTTCGGGAACGAGGTGAAGCTGCCTGTACAGGTAACGGAAACAACGACAGCCGCCACGGAACCGACGACGACCTCCACAGAGACTCAGACCACCGGCGATCCCGGTACAGAAACGACCTCAGGTGCTTCTGAAACGACAGTACCGGAGACACAGACAACTTCCGCAGCAGCGACGACCGGAGCACAGGTCACAGTGATTCCGGCAGACAGCGCAAAGACGGGAGATACCACCGATGCCGGAGAGCTTGCCGCAGTAATGGCAGCAGCCGGAGCAGCAGCGGTAATTACCCGGAAACGCAGGAAAACATAAATAACAAGGGGCGCACGACCGTGCGCCCTTTTTATATCCCTCATAAATTGTTTTTCCCCTCTGATCCTGTGTAGAAGGATCAGAGGGGAAAAGGAGGTTGTTTCTTGGAGATGTCTTGTTTAAGCCCTATCAGCTCTGCTCGCTGACAAGGATGGAAACACGGTTCTGAATAAGATCAGCTGCTTCCTGTGCGGAGCGCTCACCCTTGAAGTATGCGGTGACCTCCTCGTTGATTATGCCGTCAATCTCTTCGTTGTAGCTGTAGCCGATGCCTGCGCCTATGGATTCGATATAGGCTGCGAGTTCGTCACGCTCTTCCTTTGTGAGGTTGGGTATCTCAACGGTCTTGCCGTCTATCTGGTATGTGTTCTTGTAGGTGTTCTTCTTGCCGTTCTCATCAACCCAGTAGGGATCTTCCATTGTCTCGTCAAGCTTCTTGTCGAGAACCTTCTTGAGACCGGGAACGCCGTAGAAGAACTGGCTTGTCTGGTAGTCCTCAGTGAAGAACTGCTTTATGAATTCCCAGCATATATCCTTGTGCTCGGAGGAGTTGAGGATGCAGAAGCTGTTCATGCCGAATACACGGGCAACACTGCCGTTTGCAGTAGGATAGCCGATGAGGTTCATCTCGCTGCCCTCGAACTGAGAGCCCTTTGCCTGTACGTAGGACTGGAAATCGGAGAGGTACATATCATAGAGGAATACCTTCTCGTTGCGGACACCGTTCATCTGGAGCTCGCTCTCCTCCTTCATTTCAGCATCGGACATTGTGCTCCAGTCACGCTCCTCTTCCTCTTCGGGTAAGGTGTTGCAGAACTCGAGAACATTGATGAATTCGGGTGAATCGAAGCTGCAGGTGCCTGTCTTGAAGTCGATGAAGTCCAGGCCGTTGAGGGAGAGGTAGCTGAATGCCTCTTCCTTGGTATTCTGCCACTGGAACATCTTCATGCCCTCGGGAAGCTTCTTTACTGTCTCGATGAAGTCGTCGACAGTCCATGAATCCTTGTCATAGAACTTGGACTTGCAGGCAAGTGAGTTTATATAGAATCCGGGAGAGAGGCTGTAGAGCTTGCCGTCAACCTCGCCGAGCTTGATGACGTTGCTTACAAGGTCATCTCTGGAAAGATCGCTGTCCTTGTCGATATACTCGTCAAGGTTTACGAATGTTCCCTTTGCAGCGAGAGACTGGATGTAGCTGGGATCAAGAACGAGGATATCAGGAGCGTTGCCGGAAACGATATCCATCTTCATCTGTGACTCAGCTGTATTTGTCATCTTCTGGCTGTCTTCGTCGTACTCATAGTACTTGCTGTAGTCAACGACCTTGAATCTGTAATCGGAATTTGACTTGTTGAAGTCAGTTATCTTTGAGGTGATAGTTGAATCAGCGTATGAAACACCGATAGTTACGATCTGCTTTTCGGGAGCGTTCTCGTCGCCCTTGGTGAGACGCATGATAGATGATTCGCCGGTCATGTAGTCGTTGAGAACTGCGATGAAGCTGCCGTCATCCATCGGGATAACAGAGCGGACAGCGCTGCCGTTTATATCGGAATCTGTCCAGTTGATGATCTTCTCTGAGGTGCCGTCTTCCTTCAGTCCGAAGAGGTCTGTGGATGTGGATACAAGGAACTTGTAATCGCCGTATCCGTTGGAGATGCTGCCTGTGCTCATCAGGTCGTCATCCAGCTTGATAGCGCTGTCAAGGAGCTTTGCCTCTGCTGCATCGATGGTGCGGATCTCCTGACCGGTTTCGCCGTATGTGAGAACGTTGATGTTGCCTTCCTGATCGAATAAGGGAGAATTGAACCACAGATCGCCGAAGTCGAGCTGCTTCTCGATATTGCCCTCCTCGTCAATGAGAATGTAGTATTCCTGATCGCTGTAGATATTTGCGATGAACTTTCCGTCCTTGCAGGGGAAGAGCTGGCCGATGTTTGCGCTGTAGCCGTCGCCGCTGCTGTACTCGTCAAGACCGGAGACAGTGAATTCCTTTACGACCTTGCCTTCATCGTCAAGCTGACATATAGTTGAAGTGGTCACTGCATCCTTGTAGAACTCCTCATAATCGAATGTGGTATAATCAAAATCGGGATCATCGTAGTTAGGAGCTTCCTTATCGCCGAAATCGGTGACGTTCCTGATGATGTATACAGTTCCGTCATAGCCGAAGTAGGGCTGCCAGTAGGACTCAGTGTGCTCGTTGTCTTCCGATTCGATCGAGAGGGGCTTGAATTCCTTGAATTCCTTGGTTGTCTGGTATATTACCATGCCGCTCTCGCCGCCGTAAGCGGTAATGTAGATCTTTTCACTGCCGGGGCAGATAAAGATCTGATCGAGATTCTGGAGCTCGGGAAGACCTTCAAGGTCTTCGCCTACGTAGGTGTAGCTGTTGCCGCTCTGCTTTACCTGTGCAACATCTCCGCCGGGATTTGATTCGCCGGAATTACTGCTCTGTGAAGCCTTATCGCCGCTCTGTGTTGAGGGAGTGGGAGCGCTGCATGATGCAGCAGATGCGAGCATTACGAGTGCTGAAACGCCTGCAAGAGTGCGCTTAACTGCGTTTGTAAATGATGTAGTCATGTGAAATAACCTCCTGTGGTGTGTCATTGCTGTTTTTCAGCGTTATTTGACTTCCTTTTGTTTTTTCTTTAAGTGTCTGTTATAGTTGATCTGATAGATCTTATCTATGACGGCGCTGATGAATTTTCCCTTGTTCCTGCTTATGAACCTCCATATGAGGTACAGGATCCAGAGTGCTGTCAGCACCGGGGGGATGAATAGGAGCCTCCGGAAGAAGTAGATGGGTGAGAGCTTGTATTCTGCTATCCGGGAGGCGTTTTCCCACCACGGCAGAGTGAGCTTTGAATCAAGCACTGCCGCCTTCCAGCGCTTCCGGTACTTTTTTGCGAGTGCCGAAGGGCTGAATCTGTGGGTATTGTCAACGATTATGATGCTGTCACTGTCATCGGCATTGAAGTGCTTCTTCAATGTGTTGAGCGTGAAGTTCTCGACCGGATCCGGCGAGATGCATTCATACGTTGATACATCTGTGAATTTAGACGCTGCGTCAGAGCCTTCCTCGCCGTAGTACATCATGCTGTCATCCGAGCTGAGCCCTATGATCTCAGCGCCGGTATAGCTTATGTATACCTTAGGCATATCGCCGTCGCAGTACTTCTCCTCCTCTGTGGAAGGTTCAGCTATTACTCCGGCAACGTAGAAATCTCTGTCATTGATGCTTATCTTCATTCCGGCCACATTGTCCGAGCCGAAGAGACTCCATGCAAGACTGCGGTCGATGACCGCTCCGTCCTGCATGAGGTCCCGTTCCGTGAAGTATGCGCCCGACAGGAGGCGGAAATCACGGAAAAAGAAGAAGTCGCCGCCTACAACGGTAAGGTCGGCCTCACACCGAGACCTGCCCTCGCTTCGTAGCTGCACCGTCCCTGCAGGAGTGCTGTAGGCGTCGTTGAACAGGGACTTACCCTCCTCGGGGAAGAGGCTTGCTTCCTCGAGTTTCTTGGTCAGCGCCGATCTGACGGCTTGTACGCCGTCTGTATTGAAGCCGTTTTCTTCTGAAAGAAAGCAGCTTATCTGCGTGCTTCCGCCGCTGC
Organism: Ruminococcus sp.; assembly: GCA_017620025.1. GTDB lineage: Bacteria > Bacillota > Clostridia > Oscillospirales > Ruminococcaceae > Ruminococcus. The sequence continues at coordinate 6,164 of JAFZRF010000036.1, read as the reverse complement.
TGTCCCATTTCCTTGCAGAGTAGTTATATCCCTGCGAGCGGGCAATGTGACTGCCGGCGGCTGTCAGCGCCAGGATGCCTATGACCGAGGCGGCGTTGATGCCTGCGATCACTGCCTGATGCTTTCGTATCTTCAATCTCATTGGTACACCGCCTTTTCGGACTTACTTGTCCTTCATGCGGACCTGATCTCTGGGTTCGATATATTTGCTCGCTGTGGTGATGACGTATTCACCTGAGGTGATGTCTCCGGTGATCGCTGCTGAGGTCTCATCCTGGGCAAGGATCTCTATGTTGACCCTTTCAGCGTAGTAGCGGTTGCCGAGCGGTGAGCTCTTGGACTCTACAATGAGTACGAAATCGCTGTCTCTGTCGTGCTGGAGAGCGCTCTTGGGAACTATGCAGTCATAGTTGCCGGTGCCTGAGGGAATTGAGAGTTCAAGGTATGTACCGGAGGTAACTTCTCCTGTTACTGTGAACACAAGTGTACGGTTCTTTGAACCGGGAGTAGTATCATTCTTGATGTCTGTGAGAGTAGCTGTGATGTCCTTGCCCCAGTTGTTGGTAACGTCTGCCACAGAGCCCTTCTTGAGCTTCTTGGTCTTTTCGCCGTCAACGGGGATCTCAAGAGTGTAGCCGTCCTCCGAGAGGTCGATAACTGCAAGAGGACTGTCGGGTACGGCAGTATCACCGGACTTGATGTTTACGGAATTTACGATACCGCTGTACTTTGAGCGGATCTCAGTAACGGTATTTTTCTCTCTGAGCTTGTCGAGCTTCTGCTGAGCTCTCTCTATGGCCTTCTGCTTTGCGCCGAGATCAAGAGCATCGAGCTTGGACTGATTGGAATCGTCGCTCTTTGTCTTGTTGAGGGTAGCTATTGCCTCGTCGAGAGTTTTCTGGCAGCTCTGTACTGCCTCGTTGAGTGTTTCGAGTGATTCGCCCTCGCCGCTGCCGTTCTCCTCGAAGCTCTCTATCTGTGAGTTGAGAGTATCGATAGTGTTTTCGCAGGCCGTGTGCTGTTCGATGAGCTGTGCACGGAAATCACGGCGGTAGTTGTCGTATGCTGTCTTTGCCTGATCGTATGTGGTCTTCTTGGCCTCTGAGTCAGCACGTGCTGCTTCAATAGCCTCGGGAGTAACTGAACCGGAGATGTTAGCGCCGCCCTCCTCGTCAGCACCCTTTCCTCCTGAGAGCATCGCTGTGTAGAGGGAAAGAGCTGAGTTGTATTCCTTCTCGGCGTTTGCGGCTGCCTGCTGGAGGTTTATAAGGTCTGTGCTGTATTCCGGAGCTGCCTGTGAGGGAGAATCGGTATCTATAGCGGTTATTGTGGTCTCGAGCTTGTCCTTGAGCTTGGTGTTGCGTGCGAGCTCTGCCTTGAGTTCCTTGAGAGTTGCCTTGTTGGCAGCGATTGCGCCCTGATTTCTCTGAGCGGCATCACGCTTTGCGATAGCTGCGTTGAGAGCAGCTCTTGCTTCGCTTATAGCCTTGTTCTCGGCGTAGTAATCCTTTGAGGACTTGGAAATCTCCTTCTGATAATCAAGCTGGAGCTCCTCGAGCTCCTTCTGAGCAGCCTGTATATCCTCGTTTTCCTCGGTGGATACGGTGAAGAGGACGTCGTCCTTCTTTACCTCCTTGCCGACCTTTATCATAACGGTGTCTATCACAAGATTGCTGTCGACCTTTACGTCGTAGCTCTGTGAGGAAAGTACCGTTCCGTTTACCTCGAGCTTTTCGGTGAGCTTGCCCGATGTGGCGCGCTCTGTATTGATCTCTGCAAGAGACTTGTTCATAATGGTGTTCGAGCAGAAGGTCAGCACCAGCAGCGCTGCTAAGAATATAATAAGTATTGTCTTTATGATCTCACGCTTTCTGCGGGGATCACGAATCTCCTCTTCCTTGTCGAGAAGGGAGCTCTTTGCTGTATCGTTCATAATTGCTACTCCTTTGATTTGTTTGGCATATCAGCCCTTGATACCGCCTGAGTACACTATACCCTCAACGAGATAATCCTCTCCGTAGAGGAACATCAGTATCGTGGGCACCATGTATACAACTCCGACGGCGAAGGCAAGTCCGATGTCTCCGGCGTTTATCTGCGAGAGGAATACTGACAGCGGATGCAGTGCGGAATCCTTCATAAGGACGAGGGGCTGCTCCACCATGTTCCAGTAATCTATGAATACCAGCATCGCAATGGATACCAGCGCACCCTTGCAAAGCGGAAGGTGTATCTTTGTAAGGATCTGGAATTCGCTCGCGCCGTCCAGCTTTGCCGCCTCAACGTAAGCGTTGGGTATCCTCTTCATTACCTTGGTGAGGAGGAAGATACTGAACGGGGAGAAGATGCCGGGCAGGATTATCGCCCAGCGGGTGTTGAGTATGCCGAATTTCTCAGACACAAGATAGTTCGGTACAAGTGTTACCTGATAGGGCATTATCATTACTATTATATATACAAAGAAGATAAGACCCTTGATCTTGTTCGGATAGCGTGAGAAGCCGTATGCGGTGAATATCGCAACGATCATCTGGAAAAGTGTTATCGGCACAGTGAGTATCACGGAGTTCCAGAACTTCAGAAGGTAATCCGGGCTCTTGAGGAGCACCGAGTTGTACTGTGCGAGAGTGACCTTGTCAGGTATGAACTTCAGGTTGACGTTCTCTGATATGAACGTCTTCTTGTTATCTGTGAAATTGCTTATCATAGCTCCGTAGTTTGCCGATATCTCATTCGATGTCATGAAGGAGTTTGCGATGGTGAGAACCGTCGGCATCAGGAACATCAGAGCCGCGACTGCTGCGAATACCGTGAACAGGATATTCGCTGTCTTTGTTTTCTGTCTCTTTGTCATCAGTTCTCCACATCCTTTCCGAAGATATCCTCCGCAATAAGGAGTATGGCCATAATGACTATCATTATAAGTGAGAAGAGAACAGCCGCAGAAGAGAGCTTCTGATAATCAAGGCTGTTGAACGTGTTGTTCATGAAATGCTGGAGCATATACAGCTTATCAAAGGGGTGATCGCCTGTGAGGAGGTAGACCTCACGGAAGATCTTGAAGGAGTTGATAAGTGAGAGTATCAGGACGAAGAGTATCGTAGGGGAGAGGTATCTCAGCTTGATATGTACGAACTGATACCATTTTCCTGCGCCCTCGAGCTCTGCGACCTCGAGTATGTCACGGGGAATGCCTGCGAGCGCCGACATGAAGAGTATCATATTGTATCCGATATTCTTCCACAGGAACATCGCCACGATTATGATCTGTCCGTGGGGGGACTTTATCCAGTCGATGCCCGTTCCTCCGAATTTTTCTATTATCTGGTTGATCGTACCGTGTGCGTGGAAGAGTACCTGCCATACAAGAACTACCGAAGCGGTAGGCACCATGAGAGGACTGAGGAAGAATGTGCGGAACACGCTCTTTCCGGGAATGTTCCTCTCAAGCATGACGGCGAGCGCCATGGAGAGTATGACCGAAAGCGGTACGGATACAAGTGAGAATGCTGCTGTATTCTTTGCGGCCTTCTGAAAGGCGACTGTGGTGAACAGCTTCTTGTAATTGTCGAATCCCACGAATTCATGTACTATAGGGTTGTTGATCATTGAGTAGTACACGACTATACCGAAGGGGATCAGAAAGAATATCAGCACTCCGGCAAGGCTCGGAAGGATACACAGGTTGCTGAATATCCGCTCGCCACGCCTTCCGCACTGGTCTTTTAGCTTGTTCATTGGTATGCTCCTTATTTTGCTCTTTCACCGCTCCGGCACAGTGTGCGGACTGCGGCAAAGTGTTCTATATATAAGTGTATTTAAAGTGGAAAAAAGTTGAAGTCCGGAGAAATTTTTATTATTTAATTATCTGCCCGGAGCTTTCATGAAAAGTACCGCCCGGCCGGAAATGCCGGTATACTGCGGTCTGTATCACCGCATCACAAATAACGGTCTGCATTATATATAATCGTAAAGCAGCATCAACGGCGGACTTTTGTTAACCCGGGTTAACACTTCCTTACTGTAGGATTGTGTTAGGCGTACTAATTGAGCTAATACAACGTTTGATAATATAATATCATTTCTTTCAGAGTTTGTCAAGGGGTTGACAAAGAAAAAAGGTCAAAAACTTGTGAACAGCCTAATAAATCTTGTGAACGGACAAAAACAGCGGAAAGAGCAGAGCTTACATATATACTAACGATTCTGCGGGGCTGGGTGTGACATATTTTTGTCTCTGGAATAATAATATCCTGTACATATTAAGAAAGAGCGGGGATAATTCTTAAGATTTTCTTAGAGTAATGCCTTCATAATACATATTCGTAACGACAAGGAAAAACGCAACACTTCCGGAGATAAAATGCTGTAAAGGTTAATGAGATTTTTTGTGCAAACTGACTTTTTTTAAAAACGGGCTTGACTTTTGATCTGCTCCGTGATATAATATTATCTGTTGAACGGTCGGCGATTGCGGGTGTAGTTCAATGGTAGAATGTCAGCCTTCCAAGCTGAACACGTGGGTTCGATTCCCATCACCCGCTCCAATATACAGCAGCCGAGGCTGCTTGATTCATCTGTGCGCCTTTAACTCAGCTGGATAGAGTAACTGCCTTCTAAGCAGTAAGCCGCTGGTTCGAATCCAGCAAGGCGCGCCAATTCAACAACTCCGGGGCACTCCCTTTGGGGCGCTTCGTTTTTATTTAATATGGTGGGTGTAGCTTAGCTGGTTAAAGCGTCGGATTGTGGTCCCGAAGATCGTGGGTTCGAATCCCATCTCCCACCCTCTAAAAACAGGCACTTTCGAGAGATCGAAGGTGCTTTTTTCGTTGCTTTCCTACAAATTTCCTACACTTTTTCCCGATACGCCCATCATTGCGGGAAAATCGGGAGGTTAAGCAATCAGCAGAAGAGTTCGTTCCTTCATCGGGCTGATAGATTTCCTGCTATAAGATTAATGTTAAAACGTATAACTACAAATAATCCCCGCATATGTGCGGGGATTATTTGTATCATTTTTTCATTAGCTTTGATCTGTCATGGTAATCAGAATTTATATTCCTACAATCACAAAATAATCATATTCTTTAAAATTCTCTTCAACCCAACTGCTTAGTTCATCAATAACCTCAATTGCTTTTGAACCTTGCTTTTTCACATTGTTTTGGATAATGCTCCATTTTTCTTTATCTATTATCGTCTCACCATAGTATTGGAAATCTGGAACGATCTTGTATAAAGCAATCTCGTCAACAATATCCATATGCAATAATAGCGAATCTTCTCTCCAACAAACAAATTTGTAGTTTATATCTTTCTGCCCTCGTTGGAACTCAAAGTAACAAGATCCGCCCCTTTGTTTTCTTTGACTTTCAGTTATAAAAAAACTCATATTATCACCTGAAATTACGATTTATAATAGTAACTTATGTACTATCCATATTATACCCTGCACCATCGCCGAAAGTCAAGGCTGCTATGAGAAGTGATAAGCAAGCATATAAAAAGATTTGTCCCCGCAATAGCTGGGACTTTCTGTATGCTTACAGGAAAATGAATAGTATCCCTGCTATTGAAGCGGCTCTCATATTCTTCCTTGTACTCTTTTGCACCCGTGTGAAACAGTGCTTTCAGCGTTTTTCTTGACATATATCTCATCTCCGTTCAGATCAGATATATTATGAGAAACTCAAATAAGTATATACATTGCGCGAGTATATTAATGCCACGAATTGTAAAACGCAAAACCATATATATTTTGCGTTTTGGTATATAAGATTATATCACCATACAACGTAAATGTCTGATGATGTATGGCTTAACCCAATCGTGTTCTTTAAAGCATATTATACATCATTAGGCAACGGAATGGAAGACGCATTTTTATTTGACATTCATCATTAGTCCGCAGACTGTATCTCTGCGGCAACAGCTCTGAGTATATCCGCAAAATGCCTGTCCTTTTCCTGTTCCTCCCGGCTCAGTTCCTCAAAGGGAATGATACTGGGATGGTCATGTCCTCTGCACCAGTCCGACTTTTCCTTGAAGTTCATATTCATAGCCCAGGCCTCATGGACATCCTTCAGTGTGATGTCCGTGCCCCTGACCAGCACGAGCAGTGCGTAAAGATGCACAAGGTCATCGTTGTTCAGCTGTGTACGCTC
>JAFZRF010000035.1 GCA_017620025.1 Ruminococcus sp. | reverse complement strand
TCCACCCCCTCCTGTCAGCTTTTGCTTTTTATCGGAGACAGCAGGCCTTGTCAGGCTATCGCACTGGTGACTTGTACTGAGCTGTTACTTTTGGTGATGGTGTAATGTGTAGGGGGCGATGCCTACATCGCCCCGCCTGCCTGTATACGTCACCCGTCCGCCGACACATTCCCGTTTCGCCCTGTGTTGTAATGGATAACGGATCATATACCCATTGTAGGGGCTGCCTTCGGCAGCCCGCCCACTTACATCGATTCGTTTCCCTGCGGATGCCCAATGGGTGTCCCAACAGCGGCATACTTGTGACACGGCAAAGCGGACCGCCAGAGGCCGTCCCTACAGTCGTATCCTTACTGATGCGGGCACACACTATGCGCCCCTGCATTTCAGCCCATCGCGAAGGCGATACCATTAATTCCGCATTCCGAATTAATCCAACGCCGATACCTCTGATCTTCACGGATGGTCAGGGTGCGAAAAAGGAGACCCGAAGGTCTCCTTTTCCATTATATCATCAAATCAAAGAGGTAGGCTCAGATTATGCCGGCGTCCATTTTCTGTATCATTATCGCATCGGAACCGGTTATGCCTGCTGTGCCGTCGCAGTCTGCGTTGGCTGCTCCGGTTGCTGTGAGCGGATACTTCGTCTGGTTTGCCACGAACTGGAGCACTGCTACTGCGTCCGCTACGTTGACTGTTCCGTCATCGTTGGCATCGCCCGGCCTCCGCTGTGCTGCCGCTGTTGTCGTTGCCGGTGCTGCGGTGGGCTGCTGTACAGTGGTCTCTTCGGATGCTGATGCGCCCGAGGGAGTGAATACCATATAGAACAGGTTGCAGGAATCCGCCTTTGTTATGGTATGTGAGCCGGCTGAAAGATCTGCTGTCAGCACGCCGTTTTCTGCTGTGAGCTTGGTGCCGTCTATCTTTGCGTTGCCTGCGGCTTCACCGAATACGAGTGTCAGCTTTCCGGCTGCGGGAGCGTTGAAGGTTATGCTCGTGGCTGTCTCCATCTTGAGGCACTGTGTGAGCGTCAGGCCGTTGTAGGATGCTGTGCCCTTTGATGTGGAGAGGTTGCCTGAAATGGTGTAGAAGCTGCTTGAAGTGCCGCTTGCGGTGAAGTTGTGTACATATCCGTCGGATACGGGGACAGACGGTGCAGCAGTCGTTACAGTGGGCTGTGAGGGCTGTGTGGGTGCCTGTGTCTGTACGGGAGTCGTTGATACAGGTGCGGATGAGCTGTCAAGACGGTAGCCCATTTTGTAGTAAGTGCCGCTGACGGTCTCGAATACATGGCCGTTGGAGATATTGCCGTTCGCATCTCTCCATGCGGTATGGAAGTCTGTGCCGACCTTCGGTACGGTGATGCTTGTGAAATCGGAGGCGGAGAGGTTGTTAATCACCGTGCCGCCGCCCTTTACGCCGTTGTTGGCTGTGGTGTAGGCTGAGCCTATCTGATAGGTCTTGCCGCTGTCTATTACTACGCTGTCGGAGATAGTGCCGTAGAACTTATCGCTCTCGCCCAGTGACCTGCCGCCTACGTATGCGGATATAAGGTTCTGGAAGGTCGCTCCGGGACTTGAGCAGCGGTAGGCTGAGAAGTTGGGCTTGGAGTCCTCGCCGTTGTTTACTGCGGTACAGTTTATCAGCTTTGCAAGCTTGGGGTTATTGTTGTCGGTGAAGCCGCAGTGCAGGTTCTCGAAGGCGAGACAGTTTATCACCTGATGAGGTGAGCCTACGCCGGAACCGCCCAGCTTGAAGCCGTTTCCGTCATTCTGGGGGTGGAGCTGTGAGGTCTCCGTTCTGCCGTTGCGGAAGGCGATGCAGTTCTTTATGGTGACTGTGCCGATGGGGCCTGTCTCGGTTTTAGCGAAGAGGTCCCAGCCGTCGTCGCTGTTGTTGTAGGCCATACAGCCGTCGAATACGTTGCCCTCGCCGCAGGTCAGCTTGGCTGCGAAACCGTCGGCGTCCTCCTCGTTGTCGGTATCAAGGTTGTTGAAGGAGGTGCAGTTGAGTACAAGGTTGTATGAAGGCCAGTCGGAAATACTTCCGGCGTCAGTCCTGTAGCGTGATATCTGCAAGCCGGTATCCCTGTTGCCGTAGAGCTTCATCAGCTCTATCTTGTTGTGATTGCCGGAGAGAAGGATGCCGTTGTCACCTGCGCCTGTTACGGCGAAGTTGTAGAAATGCCAGTATGAACCGTCAAGGACGAAGCCTCTGTTGGAGGCGCCGAACTCCATTGCGGAGAAGTCAAGCACGGGCTTTGCGCCGGGATATGCGGAGAGTGTCTTGTATCTGCCGTCTGTGCCGGAGTTGCTCTGCTCGATGAGTATGGTCTGGCTGAGCCTGTAGGTGCCGTCGAGGAGGTATACCGTACCGCCTGCGGGGACTGCCTTTATAGCTGATACCACATCTGTCGGGGACTGCATAGTTCTGCCGTCGCCGCCGCCGTCCGGTGATGCGTAGATAACATCCGAGCCGGTTACGGGAGCAGCTTCCGTAACGGGCGCCTGCGTTGTCACAGGCGCAGCTGTTACGGGTACAGTAGTTACGGCCACGGGTGTAGTTGTGGTCACAACGGGAGAGGGCGTATTATCCTCCTTGAAGCCGCTTCCGATCGCGGTTATGGAGTCCTTGTATGAAGTCAGAGCTGATTTGAGAGCCGCATTGACTGCATAGCTCTCATCGTCAGCTGCATTGTCAAACTGCCACTTGAAGTCGCCGCCGTCAACACGGCCTGCCTTTGCCTTAACTATGGCAGGTACGTCTGAAGCTGCATCGGGGGTGTACTTATAGAAGCCAGAGGATGTGTCGAAGTTGCTGTATGAGGTGCCGCCGTCCTTAGCCTTTACGCTGCCTGGTACCTGCTCGGTGCGTGAGGAGGCCTCGTAGGCATCGAAGTCGGAGGAGCTGTCCTTCTGTGTGATATAGGCCTTGGCGCCTTCGATGTAGTTGCCGAAGGACTTTATCACTCCGCCAGGCTCGCCGGAAAAGGTGCCGCCTGTAGCTACATCGCTGCCCTGACCGGATATGAGCATGGGGTACTTGCAGTTGCGGAAATAGTTATTCTCGACGAAGGCAGAGGCGCCCATAGTCACGCCTACGCCGTACTTGGCGTTGCCGTCGTAGTAGTTGTTGTAGATATGTACTGTGCAGGTGCGTATTCTCGGGTGACGGGAATCGGAGTGGTCGTACCAGTTGTGGTGGTAGGTGATATAATTCTCCGCTGTCTCGGACTTCATGCCCTGGAGGTTGCACTTGCCGTTGTCCCAGAAGTGGTTGTAGGAGTGAGTAACATAGGTCGAGGTCTTGGTATCAAGCGCGCCGTCGCCCTTTGCCTGGTCAGCGTCGCTTCCGGCATCGCCGTAGAAGAAATCGCAGTTATGCACCCAGATATGGTCGTTGCCCTGCTGGAGGCCGCAGTCGTCGCCCTCGGAGCTGTTGCAGTTCATGAAGCCGATATTCCTTACCTCTACATTGGAGCTGTTCTTCATGACGAGACCGAAGCCGTTGAAGGTGGCGTCATTGCCAATACCCTCTATGGTAAGGCCGCAGGTTGCTGTATCTATGTAGAGGTCGCCCTTGTTAAGAACAGAAGGATCGGTGATGTTGCCGATGACTCTGATACATACTGCCTGCACCTTTGTATTGCTCTTGAGGTTGGTGATAATGTTCTGTATGCCTGTGAGCGAGGTGGCCGTGCCCTTCTTGTCGGGGAGAGTTACCGTCACGCTGTCCTTGGTGGCGTTGGTTACATATATTACAGCTGCGCCGGATTTAAGGGTGCCGTCGTCGTTGTAGGCGCCTGATGAAGAACCGCCTATAAAGCCGTAGCCGCTTCTGTCGTGGGCGTAGGCTGTGGCTTTTGTCTCGGCTGCCTTGGAGGTGTCCTCCCTGCCGCTGATGACGGGGACTATCTTCATGGTATGGCTGCCGGCTTTGAGGCCTACTGCGTCGGCTCTGAAGTATCCGGGATACTGTCTTATCAGCATGGAGTCAAGCTGCACGCCGTCAACATACACGTTGTAGCCGGAAGCGCCTGTTACCGGCGACCATGTGGCATACATACCCTCGCCGTAGCCTGCTGTTGCGGCTACAGATACGCTTGCCGCAGCTGCCTGTGCGCTTAAAATGCTGCCCTGATATACGGGCGCTGTTCCTGCGAAGGTACCGGCAGCACAGGAGGCGGACATAACTGCCGCAAACACTGCTGCTGCGATACGCTTCTTCATTGTCTTATCACTCATTCTTTTTACCCTCCGTTAAATATGATAATGTTATCATGCGGAGCGTCCGATGCGCTCCGGGTCTCCTGATTTCCCTTACTGATTACATTATATCCCATAGCGGCGGGGTTTACAATGACAGATAATACTTGTATACTGATGTATTGTGCTTTTGCAGTTTACCATTACGCACGATGCGTCATAGAATGATCGTGCTGATATCATTCAGGTACTTTCATCTGTTTATTCACATATTGTTAAACATTTTTAGCTTTGTTTATGATATAATTTATTCGTACGGAGGGGCACCGTACACAAATTATTATCATGATATACGGAGGAAAAGACATGGAAAAGGATTTCATTTCCGAGATCGAGAGATACACCATCTCAGATCTCGAATACATCTACCGCACGCAGCAGGAGCTTTACTCGGAAGAGGAGATGGAGATCATCAGGGATACCATCGAAAAAAAGAAGCTGGTCAAGGACGTCGTTGAAAGGAAACAGACCGATGACAGGACACTGACTGCCGACTACTACTTATTCGTGACCATATTCTGCGTCATAAGCCTTGTATTCCCGGTATCGGGAGCGATAAACGGCTTAGCAATGATAATTGCCGGCTTTTCAAAAAAATGCTCGCCGGAATGGAAGGGCGCAGGATTAAGGGTCATCATCGCAGCAGTAATAAGCATCATTATACGCGCTATCCTCGGCGGAGGATTCAGGCTGTACTGAGTACATGAACAAAAACGAGCCTGAGAGTTGTCAATGCTCTCAGGCTCGTTCTGTTTACATTTATTATATTGCAGCGGCGTTCTGCCATACTCCTGCTTCCACTTCATCAAGAGTCAGCTCGGAGGCGCCTGCTGTTCTTATACGCAGCACACGGCAGCTTCCCTCGCCGAATACCCTGTCCATTTCCTCTGCGTAGTCTGAGGCAAGATACTCAGGTACGAAGGCCTGTATCGTTCCGGCAAAGCCTCCGCCGTGTACACGGCAGGCTCCGGTCTCGCCGAGGTATCTGCGGCTGAGCATGAGCGCAAGGGGAATCTCCTGATGCACTGTCTCTCCCGCCGGACATATATTCTGGAGCAGCTCCGATGAGGACTGACCGGAATCACGTACAAGCTGGAAGAAGGTATCAAGGTCATAGTACCTCAGCGCCTCGGCTTCAAGCATTGCACGGCGGCTCTCGTCAAAGAAGTGGGCGGCACGCATTACTGCACGGTCTGAGCAGGTCTTTCTGAGCTCGGGGATACGGCTGTAGAACTCCTCCTCGTCTACCTGACGAAGGTACTCGGCTCCCATAGCTCTCGCAACGGCGCACATCTCCTCTGATACGGCGGAATACTCCGCTGTAAGGTCTGCGTGGCTGCCCTTGGTATCAGTGATGCAGAGTATATAGCCTGCGCCGGTGAAGTCGTAGTTGAGCTGCTGCACGGCAGGTGCATCCGGATTTTCGAAGTCGATGAATACGAATCCGCCGAGTGAGCTTACCATCTGATCCATAAGGCCGCTTGCCTTGCCGAAATAAAGATTCTCGGCCGACTGTCCGATAGCTGCCTTCCTTACTGCTCCGGCCTCTCCGCCGTTGAAGACGGTATCGAGCATTACGGATACAAGGTTCTCGAAGGCTGCTGATGAAGAGAGGCCGCAGCCTGCTCTCACATCGGATACGGTATACGCACAGAGGCCTGAAAGCTCAGCTCCGGCTGCTGCGAACTGGGCAGCTATGCCGCGAATGAGTGCGGCGGATGTACCCTCCTCGCCTGCTCTGCGCTCGAGAGAGCAGAGCTCTATGACGTCTTCGCCGTAGCCCTCGGACTTGATGCGGATAACGTCCTCGTCTGTCTCTGCGGCGATGGCTATGATATCATCACCTACTGCAGCCGCAAGCACGCAGCCGTGCTGGTGGTCGGTATGGTTTCCGCCGATCTCGGTGCGTCCGGGCGCGGAGAATACACGGATCTCGCTGTGATCCGGATACTGGCGCGAAAAAATCTCAACTGCGCTGATATACCTTGCACGCTGTCTGAGAAGCTCCCTGCCTCCGCCGTAAAGCTCCGTGAGTACGGAATCGAATCTGCCTTCGGTGATGCCGTTTACAAACTCCTGAATGTTCATTTTTCAAAACTCCAATCATTTTTCATCCTTTATGTACCTATAATGTACAACAGATATATTATATACCTTTTTTATGTAATTGTCCATACCAAATTGAAAAAAATATCAGTTCAATGGTTTAAGGCAGTTAAGCGAATCCAGCACAAAAATGAATGAATCGACTGATTTCAGTAAGGCAGGAGCCGGCTGCCGGTGCGATGTCTGTACATCTTATGAGGAAAGCCGATCTGACTGCCGTACATATGCAATTGCAAAAAACTATCTTGAGGATTTAAGTATTGACAAACGTCAGGTTTTATGTTATACTTAAATTAAAGTAAAGTGATTAGTGCTATGCTTAATTTAAGGAGCTGACTATATGGACAGAATCAAAATGCTGACACCCTCTCTCCCCTCTATCCCGTGGCAGGACAAGCCCGAGGGCTGCACTGCACCGATGTGGCGGTACAGCGAGAATCCTATCATCGACCGCAATCCGCTGCCCGATGTGGCACGTATCTTCAACAGCGCCGTAGTCCCCTACGAGGACGGCTATGTCGGTGTTTTCCGCGGCGAACAGCGTGACGGAGTGCCGCATATCTACTTCGGCAGGAGCAGCGATGCGATACACTGGAGCTTTGAGGAGGAGAAGATACGCTTCAGGGACAGCGAAGGCAGGGACCTGCAGCCTGTATACGCCTATGATCCGAGGCTTGTAAAGGTGGAGGATACATACTACGCTATCTGGTGTCAGGATATGTACGGCGCCGCTATCGGCATGGCAGAGACAAAGGACTTCAGGTCGTTCACACGCCTTGAGAATCCCTTTCTTCCGTATAACCGCAACGCCGTACTCTTCCCGAGAAAGATAGGCGGAAATTACGTCATGCTCTCACGCCCCTGTGACAACGGACATACCGCTTTCGGCGACATATTCCTCAGCGAGAGCCCTGACCTGATGTACTGGGGCAAGCACCGTCACGTTATGGGGCGCACCTGCAACTGGTGGGAAGGTCTCAAAATAGGCGCAGGCCCTGCACCCATCGAGACAGACAAGGGCTGGCTGCTCTTCTATCACGGAGTTGTGAATACCTGCAACGGATACGTATACAGCATAGGTGCTGCGATACTTGATATCAATGAACCGTCAAGAGTGCTGCACAGGTGTAAAAACTACGTGCTTGCGCCGGAGATGTGGTATGAGGAGAGGGGCTTTGTCCCGAACGTATGCTTCCCGTGTGCTGCGCTGACTGACTCGGATACCGGCAGGATAGCGCTGTATTACGGCTGTGCGGACAGCTATGTGGGCGTGGTGTTCACTACGGTGCAGGAGATATATGATTACATACTCGAGCATGACTGTCTGCAGCCTGAGGACGGCTCAGACGGGCGAAGATGATTTTAAAAGGGCGCACGATGTGCGCCCTTTTATAATTATGAATTCGGATTTCGGAATGCGGAATTAATTGTAGGGACGACCAATGGCCGTCCGCCGCCGCAGAACGAGCTGCTACGGACACCGGATTCTACACAGAACTCTGGATTCATACGTACTGTAGGGGCTGCCTTTGGCAGCCCGCCCCCTTACAACGATTCGTTACCATGCGGACGCCCAATGGGCGTCCCTACATTTTAATTCATCGTCGCAGGCGATACCGATAATTCCGAATTCCGCATTTCTAATTCCGAATTATAAAGGGCGCACAACTGTGCGCCCTGTGATATCAGACCATCGAATTCTGCTGTGAAAGCACCTGCATCGACTTTATCTGATAGCCGTCGTTGGTATCGGCGAGTATATAGCGCACCGTTTTGGCGACGCTCTCGTCTACCCACTCGGGAAGCTCTTCAAGATATTCCACCTCAAGGGTGTACTCGCTGCCGCTGCGTGATACCGACTTTATCCTCGGGGAATAAGTAAAGGTCACGGGGCGGACAGGGATATTGTACGACTTGTTCTCCTCGCTGTAGTAGAACCTTGCCTCGGAGGGGCCTGCGTTGCCGTGCTCGAATGCCGGAAGATCACTGCCGAACAGCTTTGCGGCGTAGCTCTCTACGTCTACGGCGGGTACGGTTATAACGTCAAAGGTGCGCTGATACTTGTTCACTGCGTCCTTGTCCATTACAAGCGACCATATCGCTGCCGTGATGATCTGGTTGGAGGACAGCTCCGAGGGCTTGTTAAAGGACGGGATATCCATGATAACTGCCGGATATATCACCTTTCGCATAGCCTTCTTGCCTGTATCTCCCGAGCTGTAGGTGCCGAAGAACCTGCTGCCGAGTATGATGAGCGAAACAAGACCCACGCAGGCGAGCAATGAGAAGATAAGTCCGGCTGCTGCGTAGATCGTGCGGCGTATATTGCCGCCTGACTGTGTACTGCCTTTCTCCGGATCCTCCCTGCGGGTATTGAGGAGCTCGTCAGGATCCTCGTCGAGTATGCGCCTCAGAAGGCTCTTCTTGTCCTCTTCGGCAGGCTTTGCTTCCTGCTTCTTTTCCTCTGCCGGAGCCTTCTTTTCAGCCTTTTTCAGCTTCTTAGGCTTAGGCTTTTCAGGCTCGGGGGCGGGGGCGGCAGGTGTGGGATCGCTGTATAATGCTGCTGCCGGAGGCGGTACGGGCTCGTTCTCTGCCGGAGCAAAGCCCGACGGCTCGTACACCGTTACGTCCTCGTCGGGATCATAGCTGCTGTAGGCTGAGAGATCCTCATCCGGATCGTAACTGCTGTAGGCTGACAGATCCTCGTCGGGGTCGTAGCTGCTGTAGGCTGAGAGATCCTCGTCCGGATCGTAGCTGTCGTAGGACGGCTCATAAGCGGATGTTTCTTCTGCCGGAGGAGCACTCTCTGCGGAGGGAGTACCGCCGCTCAGTACGTTGAGAAGGTCATCAACAGACATATCCGAATAGTCCTTCTTTGACGAGCTGTCTCCGGCTTTGCCGTATGAATCAAACTGGTCTTTATTATCCATTATTTCCTCCGTACTATCTGATCTGGCCGGCGCCGTTGATCAGGTACTTAAAGGTAGTGAGCTCGGTAAGTCCCATGGGGCCTCTTGCGTGGAGCTTCTGGGTGGAGATGCCTATCTCTGCGCCGAAGCCGAATTCTCCGCCGTCTGTGAAGCGGGTAGAGGCATTGACATATACTGCCGCTGCATCGACTTCCTTCTGGAACTTCTCTGCGCTTGCAAGGGATGATGTAACTATGCACTCGGAATGGCGGGTGCTGTACTTTCTGATATGAGCAATAGCCTCATCTATGGTATCTACTACCTTTACGGCTATTATGAAATCGTTGAACTCAGTTGCGTACTCGGTCTCTGTTGCAGGCTCGATATCGCTGCCAAGTATGGCTCTTGTCCTGTCGCAGCCGTAGATCTTCACGCTGTGAGACTTGAAGCGCTCTGCGATCATGGGAAGGAACTTATCGGCAACGTCCTTGTGTACAAGGAGGCTCTCGATAGCGTTGCATACTGAGGGACGCTGTGTCTTTGCGTTGTCGGTTATCTCAACAGCCATATCAAGGTCTGCTGAGGAATCAACGTATACGTGGCAGTTGCCTGCGCCGGTCTCTATTACAGGTACAGTGGCGTTCTGCACTACAGCCTGTATCAGGTTTGCGCTTCCTCTCGGAATGAGCACGTCAACATAGCCGTTGAGACGCATAAGCTCTGTAGTTGTCTCGCGGGAGGTGTTCTCTACGACCTGTATCACGTCAGCGGGAAGGCCTTCCTGCTCTACGGCTGCACGCATGATGCCGCCGAGGCACTTGTTGGAGTTGATAGCCTCCTTGCCGCCCTTGAGGATGACAACATTGCCTGCCTTGAGACAGAGGGCTGCTGCATCGACTGTAACATTGGGGCGTGACTCGAAGATGATGCCGATAACGCCGAGCGGTACTCTTGTCTTGAGGATACGGAGTCCGTTGGGACGTGTGAAGCCGTCAACGACCTGTCCTACAGGATCGTTCATGGCGATAAGCTCCTCAACGCCCTTTGCCATGCCCTCGATACGGCTCTCGTTGAGACGCAGTCTGTCCTGCTTTGCCTCTGTCATGCCGTTCTCCCTGGCTGCAGCGATATCCTTGTCGTTCTCTGTGATGATAAGCTCCATATTCTCTCTCAGAGCCTTTGCTATAGCGCCAAGCGCTGCGTTCTTCGTGCCTGCTGAGGCTGTTGAGATCGCTGCTTCCGCTGCCTTTGCTCTCTTACCGAGATCTTCTGTATAACTCATGTTTACACCTCTCTTGTTTGTATATGACGGATAGATCGTTTATAAAGGTCAGACGGGCGTGATCTCACGCCGCAATCTGTCAAAATACTCAGTATTATCAAGGGGACGCCTTCACTTGCAAGGCGTCCCCTCTTCCCAAACAGTCCCCCGGACTGTTTGGGAATTCACCCCTTGCGAAGCGCCCTGCGGAAATATGCGGGACTCTGTCCCGCACCCTGCCAGAGGCTCTGCCTCTGGACTCCGCTAAAGGGGCGAAGCCCCTTTAGAATCCCATACTGATCGAAATAGTTTTTCCGGCAAGCTGACGGACTTTTATACGCCGCTCTCCTTGAACCATTCCAGTTCTTCTGCTGGGATCACCGTATAATCGTCCGCCTTGTCGCTCTGACGAAGGTAGACGTTCCTGATGCCTGCCTGTATGATATGCCTTGCACACAGCGGACAGGGCTTTGCTTTATGGACAGAGCCGTCCGCAGGATTTACTCCCGCAAGATAGAGATCTGCGCCGACTGTCTGATCTCTTGAACAGTTCAGAAGAGCGTTGGCCTCGGCGTGTACTGCTCTGCACATTCCGTAGCCGTCTCCCTGATGCATACCAAGTGCGATCCTCGGGCATTCTCCCCTGTCGCAGCAGTTCTCAGTACCTCTCGGCGAGCCGTTGTAGCCGGTCGAGATAACCACATCGTTCTTCACGATGACTGCGCCGTATTTCCTTTTGAGACAGGTACTCCTGTAGGCGAAGACCTCCGCACAGTTGAGGTAGGTATCCGCCTTGGTTACTCTGTCTTTTCCCTTTGATATGACCATTGTTAATTCGCCCTGAAGAGCGTTCCTATCTCCTTGTCCTCAAAGAGATCGTAGAGCTTCTCGGGGTCTCTGCCGTTCATGATTATCATATCGATGCCTGCATTCGTTGCTATCTTGGCAGCGTTTATCTTGGTGGACATACCGCCAGTTCCGAGGCTCGTTCCGGCACCTCCCGCAACTGCCTCTATCTCCGGAGTTATCTTCTCAACAAGCGGTATCGGCTTGGCATCGGGGTTGATACGCGGATCGTCATCGTAGAGAGCATCGATATCGGAGAGTATCAGCAGCAGATCCGCACGGGAGAGCTCCGCAACAAGTGCGGAGAGCGAATCGTTCTCGCCTATCTCGAGTTCGAGCTCATCGATGGCGATAGTATCATTCTCGTTTACTATCGGGATAACGCCCATATCCACGAGCTTCTCCACGGTGTTCATGAAGTTCTCGCAGTGGTTGGCGTTGTTGATTATCGTCTTGGTGAGCAGTATCTGTGCCACCGTGACGCTGTACTTTGCAAACATATCATCGTAGACGTGCATCAGCTCGCACTGTCCGATAGCTGCTACTGCCTGCTTGGTCTTGGTATCCTTCGGCTTCTCGGGGAGTCCGAGCTTGCCGGCACCCAGTCCCACTGCACCGGAGGAGACCATGATTATCTCCCTGCCGGAGTTGTGGAGGTCTGAGATGACCCTGACGAGGTTCGTCATTCGGCGGATATTCAGCTTACCGGTCTTATGAGCGAGGGTGGATGTGCCCAGCTTTATGACGATACGCTTCTTTTCGGATATATTACGCATATCTATTCTTCTTTCAGTTTACTTTGTTTACGGGGGCTCCGCTTATCCATGCCCGTATATTCCCGCATACTATATCCATAAGGCGTCTTCTTGTCTCAAGCGGCGCCCAGGCTATATGCGGGGTGATGGTACACTCCGGTATGCCCTTGAGAGGGGTGTCCGGAGACATCGGCTCCCGGTCAAGTACATCGAGGTAGGCGGCGCTTATCGTGCCGTTCTTCAGTGCGGCGGCAAGGTCTGCCTCGCGCACAACGCCTCCCCGGGAGGTATTTATAAGCACGGCAGAAGGCTTCATAAGGCCGAGCAACTCACTGTTCACCATGCCCTTTGTCTGCTCCGTAAGTGGGCAGTGGAAGGTGATCACATCCGCTTGTGATGCTGCTGTCCGGAGGTCTGTGACCTCATAGGGACATTCTGCCGGTACTGTGCGTGTATTGATGATTACCCTCATGCCGAAGGCTGCGCCGATGCGTGCAACGGTACGGCCGATAGAACCGTAGCCGACTACTGCAAGAGTCTTTCCGGCTATCTCGTCTGTTGGTATGGGGAAATATGAAAAGGTGGGTGAGCTTTCCCACTCGCCCTTCCTTACTGCGCTGTCATAATCCCTGACACGGCTGAAGCGGTCAAGGATATAGGAGAAGGTCAGCTGTGCAACGGCATTCGTGGAGTACTCCCCTGCGTTGCATACTGCTATGCCTCTCTCTGCGGCTGCCTTCACGTCAACGTTGTTGTAGCCGGTAGCAAAAAGACCGACATACTTTACTGACGGGCAGGCATCCATTACCTCCGGTGTTATGAGTACCTTGTTGCAGAGCACTATCTCCGCATCTGCGATATGTGCAGCGGTCTCCTCAGGAGATGTGAGAGGATATATCCTCACGTCGCCGAACTCGCTGAGCGCTTCGGGTGATATATCACCGGAGCAGCTCACGGTCTGCCAGTCAAGAACAGCTATCTTCACGGCTTACTCCTTCTTTGCGTCTGCTGAAGTGTTCTCCTCTTTCTTCTTCGGCTTGCATACTATTGCTGTGATCGCAGCGATAAGTATGAGCGCAAGCTCGATCGCACCCAATATGTAGAAGAGAGTCCTGTCCTTCTCGGTGACGAATCTCATGCAGAGCGTGAGCGGTATTGCAATGGCAAAGATGAGCTGATACGGCTTTCTCTGCTTTAAGAAGCTGATAAGGAAAAACAGTGTTGCAACTGCTACGAACGGATAGTGCATCCAGTACGGGAAGGGGAAGAGAGAAGGTCTCTCAGCATCTGCAACCTGTGACATAAAAACTGCAAGTGTTGTTATCATATTATTTCTCCATTCCGCTCAGTGCGGAGACTGTCCTTGAACGGCGTACAGTCATGCCGTATTGATAGTTACTCTTTATTATAACATATTTTCCTGAGGATTTCAATATATCACTGATATTTTTCTGTCATATCTCCGGAACTCAGGTGTTTTTTCCGGCGATGATATCCTTTATGACCTCTCCGGCTATAATAAGCCCTGCAACAGACGGTACAAAGGCGTTGGAGCCGGGTACGGAACGGCGTTGGGCATCTTCCGTGCTGCCGGCAGGCTTTATCGCCTCCTCACGGGAGTATACGACTTTGAGCCGCTTTATGCCCCGCTTTTTCAGTTCACGGCGCATCACCCTTGCAAGGGGACACACAGAGGTAGAATAGATATCGGCTACCTCGAATCTTGTCGGGTCGGTCTTGTTGCCGGCACCCATGGCGCATATGACAGGCACTCCGGCCTCCTCTGCCTTCATGACGAGCTCGATCTTGCCTGTCACGGTGTCTATTGCGTCGATTACGTAGTCGTACTGCGTGAAGTCGAACTTCCCTGCTGTCTCCGGCATGAAGAATGTCCTGTAAGCCCTGACACGGCAGTCCGGGTTGATATCAGCTATGCGCTCTGCGGCAACATCAGTCTTGAAGCGGCCGATCGTGCTGCGGAGAGCAATGATCTGACGGTTGATGTTGCTCTCGGCAACCGTATCATTGTCGATAAGGTCAAGTGCCCCGATACCGGAGCGTGCAAGAGCTTCAACGGCATATCCGCCGACTCCCCCGACTCCGAATACCGCTACCCGTGCAGAAGCAAGCTTGTCAACAGCATCTGCGCCGAACATCATCTCCGTCCTTGAAAGCCATTCCGGCATATCCTTCCTCCGTTCAGTAGTTGATGGTGATTACGTACATTACATCGTCCTTGGAGTAATGCACCTGATCTGAAAGCCATACATATTCTCCGGCATCCCATATCTCGCCTTCATCGAAGAGCTTTTCAACGGCGGTGTCAAAGGTCTCCCTGTCGGAGAACATGAACTCAACGCTGCGGGTTTCCTCGTTCTGGAGCATCACCCAGCCGAGTGCTTCAATGCTGTAGTCATCAAAGAAGCAGCCGCTGCGGACGAAATAGTTGTTGGCAACCGAATTGCATTCCGGCACAAAGTCCTGATCATCGTCGATGATACGTGTACGCATCAGCATCTCGTCATCGATAAGGAAATAGGTATGCCTGAGATTATCTGCCTGCATACTTTCGCCGCTCTCATCGGTGCTTTCCGGATCATCCCATGTGAGATCGAGCCAGTAGTAATCGTTGCCGAGCTTTACGTAGTTCCAGGCATGGCGCTCGTCTCCGGCGCTGCCGGAGCACATACCCGCTTCTATACCGAGCTTGCCCATTATATAGACGAAGGCCTCGGAATAGCCCTGACAGACGGCATCTCCGTTCACGAGGCAGCCGTAGGCTGTTCCCCAGAGACCGTTCTTTCCGGCAGTCGAGCCGTTCTTGTCGTAGGAAGTGGAGCGGATAATGGTATCATGTATGTAAAGGATCTTATCGTAATCCATAAGGCCCTCTGGTATCGAATCTATGAGTTCCTGCGCTTTTTCCTCAAGCCTTGCGGACATTTCCCTGAGCTGCATCGGTGTCAGCGAATCGATCGCTTCAAACTCGACCTCCGTGCTCTTTGTGCCGGTAGTGATCGTATAGGCGTTTATCCAGAATATATCAGGAGAATTGCGCTGTATCGAATCAATTACCGAGGTCACCAGTGACGCATCAACGTTCCTGTTTATTGTGACCTTTGTCTTGAACTTGCGCAGCTCTCCTGCGAACATATCATAAAGCAGTTCAGGAGTTATCTCCTCCTCGTCAGGCACCGATGTGGTTGAGATATCCTCCGCAGGTATTATCATATCAGGTATCTTTGCAAGATCTATGTCACAGCCGGTCAGCATGAGCGAAAGGGCTGCAGCAATAATGATCATTTTTTCTCTCATTCTGTTCTGTGGATTCTCCTTCTGTTTTAATGCGGTAAATGCCGCTTATACTATTATAACATAACAGTATAGTTTTTTCAACGCCTGCCGCTCCTGCTGTAAAATTTTTTTCAATTAACTATGTTATAAAGCCTTAAAACTGACAAACTTATGTCAGGATTGTACAAAATACCGATTTTCAATGGGTTTTAACAGAGAATTTTTTACATCTGTGTGACAGTTGGATTTTCAAAAGATTCTTGCATAAATAGCAAATATGTGTTATAATGTTAGATGAAGATTTATTGTAATTTACAAATGAAAATTTGTCCCTTAATAACATTTCGGGAAGGAGTTTTTTATGACGTATTTGCTCAGCAGTATTGATGACGCTATCGACAGAAAATTCCTCGTCACTAAGAGCGTTGCCGGACAGGTGGAGGCCGGTACCCTTGTACACATCATGGGTGGCTCTCAGGACGGCAGCGGAGTATCTGTTGATTACCGTGTCGCCAGTACTTATCAGGACTATACTATAAAATTCGCTACACTCAAGGATTTCTCCAAGTGGGCGAGACCTGATAACTTTATCGCCCGTCACTACGACAAGCTCGACAAATTCGATATCCAGCAGTATATCAAGGTCAGCAATGCTTCTATCACAACAATGCTGCCTTTTCTCGGAGTTGCACTGCTCATACTCTGGATCATCTGCCTCGTACTGATCCCCAGCAAGGTCGTTGGTGTGATCATCGCGATTTGTATGTCGATACTCGTCAGCTTTGCTATATTCAGATTCGTCCACAACAGAAGGATGAAAATGCTTACGAAGCTATACAGCAAGATCGGATCCGGATGGGCCGGCGGAGGAATCTCCATTAACTGACAAATTGCCGCAGGCAGCACCCTGCGGCTTTTGCCGTATACGGATACCAAAGGACAGCTCAGGCGGCTGTCCTTTTTGCTTTATATGCCTGTATACAGGCGCATGGATACAAAAAGGGACTGCCGGAGCAGTCCCTTGTTTTATGATATCAATAACCCATATCCTTCATGCGCTTCTTGAAATCCGAATTAACCTTTGCGACCTTCTTCTTATCCTTTGCCTGCTTCATGAGTTCATTCATGGACGGCGGATCGGGAGTGTCGTTAACGGGTGCCGGAGTAGAAACTGTGCTGTCAGCCATGAAGCTGTTAAGACGCTTCTTGAAGGCTGAATCCCCGCCTGTAGGTACATTCTGAGTAAACTGGCTTGAAAGCTGTCTGCTCTGTGTGTACTGGCTCATGCTTCTCTTCGGAGGCGGAATAGGTGTTGCACCCTCCGTTACGTGGATGCTGCGGCCGCCTGCCTGCTGATAGGGAGCTGCATCGAAGTAGCCGCCCTGCTGCGGATAACCGCCCTGCTGAGGATAACCGCCCTGCTGGGGATAACCCTGCTGCGGATAGCCCTGCTGGGGATAACCCTGCTGCGGGTAGCCCTGCTGAGGATAGCCCTGCTGCGGGTAACCCTGCTGAGGATAGCCCTGCTGCGGGTAACCCTGCTGAGGATAGCCCTGCTGCGGGTAACCCTGCTGAGGATAGCCCTGCTGCGGGTAACCCTGCTGAGGATAGCCCTGCTGAGGATAACCCTGCTGCGGGTAGCCGCTCTGAACAGGCTGCTGCTGGGGAGCTTCAAAGGGATTTACAAATCCGCTCATACCCTGCATCTGTGCATCGATAGGCTGATCGTAGAGAGCCTTGGGAGGCTCGGGAGCGCCGCTGTATGCCTGGAAATCATTGGGCTTGCTGTCGGCGGGAGGTGCATAGAAGGGATTTGATTCGTCAGGTTCGGCACTTGCGGCAAATTCGGCTGTTGCTTCAAATGTCGGTGTTGTGCTGAGCTCACTGTATGAATCATCGAAATCTGCAAGGAAATCAGGTACATCCGGAGGCGGTACAGGAGCAGCTGCCGGTGCGGGTTCTGCTGCCGGAGCCTCTGTGCGTCTGCCTGCCTTCAGCTCTTCTGCCTTTACAGAAGTCGTGGGTGATGTGATGATCTCACATTCGTTATTTGTTGCGCTTGCTCTGTAGAGCAGGCTTATGCAGCTGTCACAGGGCTCTAATACCTGATAATCGGTGAAAGAGATAGTGATCATCTGCTTGGCGTTTACCTGGTTGGCTACTAT
Source organism: Ruminococcus sp. (assembly GCA_017620025.1). GTDB lineage: Bacteria > Bacillota > Clostridia > Oscillospirales > Ruminococcaceae > Ruminococcus. Next base: position 14,604 of record JAFZRF010000035.1, on the reverse strand, counting down.
CATCGACATGATAGCATTTGTCTCGGAGCATACAGTCACTACTGATTCTCCGTTTACTCTTACGCCTGTAACACCTGAAAAGATTTCATCCTTATCTGTAATGATCAGACAGAGTGAAGATGCGGGATCGACCACATAATTCGGTCTTTCCTTTTTCACCTTGTCTGCAAGCATTTTCGAAGCGTTATATAATACGTTTATCTCCATTTGATCTCACGCTTTCCTTTCATGCTGTAAGCAGTTTAGCGTGCTCTTCTGAAGAAGCAGAGCTGGTTCTTGCCGCCTGTTTTAGCTGTGAACATAGCAGTCTCTGCGCATCTGAAGAGATCCTCTGCGCTTCTTGCATCCTGGGGGAATGTTGAAGCACCGAAGCTCGCTGTAGTTGTGAATACTTCGCCTCTTATATCAAGAGGAGTATCAAATATCTCGCTCATTCTTGTAACGAATACATATACGTCATCAGCTGTAAGACCTGAGCCGAGGATGATGCCATACTCGTCTCCGCCGATTCTTGCTGCGAAAGCATCCTCGCCGCAGAGTGACTCGATCTTCTTTGCATAAGATACAAGCAGCTCATCACCGGTGCTGTGGCCGTAGTTATCGTTGATTCTTCTGAAGTCATCGAGGTCAACGTAGATTACGCTGCACTCGTCGCCTGACGCGATATGCTCTTCGAGTGTCTCCATGAAGAGCTGTCTGTTAGGCATCTGTGTAAGACGGTCATAATATGCAAGGTACTGGAGAACCTCATCCTTTTCCTGGATGATACGGTTTGTTTCGATAGCCTCCTGGTAGCTCTTTGCAAGATCTTCATGCATCTTCTCGTTCTTCGCAAGGAAGGCGTAGAGGATAGCTGCAATGGCTACTGTAACAAGAGAAACGATAGCACCCGGAGGCAGTGTGCCCTTTCTGAAGAGTGTTACGAATATTATAAGGTAAACTGTGTTTGCGAGATTGAGTGCAGCTGCTGCGATGAGACCCTTCTTACGGTTTGTAAGCACCATGATCACGGACAGAAGAACCTGTACCTGTGCAATGATGCCCTGTACGGAAGAATTGCCCTGATGGAGAAGGCCGTTGAGCGGTCCGATTACGGACATTCTTTCTTCGCCGATATTATTGCGGTCACAAAGATCAACCAGTGTGTTGATGATCTGCAATACGGCGGGATTATCCTTGGTCGTCAGCCTTCCCTGTATGACCCATAATAAAATGAACAATACAATGCACACCAGCAGCACCGGTATGTTCGTATTATTATTTTTGAATTTGGTTTTGTTTTCCATATCAATTAACTCCTTAATAAATTAGTGCGATCATTTTTTACCGCTTTCGCTGCGGCGTTTGATCTGATTCTTGAGACGCTGCTTTTCAAGGGTTGCGATCTGCTCTGCTTTGCGAGATGCAGCTTTTACCTTATTTTCGTCAACCTTTTCTGTCAAAAGCCCCTGCTTCTGTGAGGCAAGCTCACTGTCATAAACGCAGGAGAGGGTAATGTCGTCTTCTGTTCCGAAATGGGAACGCTTAGTCAGATTCTTCAGGATATTGTCCTCAAGCTCGCTGAATTCGGGCAGCTGGCTTGAAATGATCGTATGATAGTCGAGGAAATCGTATTCGCTTCCGAAGGAGGTATAGAGCCCGTCTGTCGAAGCGAATAGCGCGATCGGCTTTTCCTCTGTATAGAAGCTATTGAACATATCATAGGCATTCGTGTTGCACATCGAGGCCGTGATATTAGCAGGTGCGGATTCCTCATATTCCATAGGGGTGACCGTGCTTCCGTCATTGTATACCGCTACAAGGGTACCGTCACCGATCTGGAGACCGAATGTAAAGCTGTCGCAGGTCACTGCTGCCATAAGTGTAGTGCCGTAATACGACTCGATAGCTATTTTCTCGAATTCCTCTTCTGTGAACGGTTCACGTTCCTTGTCTGTTACGGGGTTCTCGCTTATATGTCTGTTTACTGCCCCGTCCCAACGTGCTATTATCTGTTTCTCGATACGCTTTATTATACTGTCATGACGTTCCATGAACAGTTTTTCAAAATCTTCCGATGCCCCGAAGAAGTCCTCGACTGTCTCAAGGACCGCCTTGACCGCAAACTTTGAACCGAGATCGCTGCGGAAATGCTTCTTGCTTCCGTGTCCGTCGGCAGCTACTGCAATACACCAGCTGTCATACACACGGAAAGCCGAGCTGTCCTGGCATACGATACCGCGCTTCTCATGACTTGCGCCCATTACAGAGTAGGAAAAGCCCCTGTACATAGATGTGAACTCCTTTCGATCGGTATGTCTCTTGCCGTCCGGTTATTACCAGCCGGTGTCGAAGGGAACCGGGTCTGATTCATCCTGCTCCTTGATGAGCTCCTGGATCTGCTGTCCGAGAAGCTTCTGCTTTGCTGCATAAACATCTGTCTCACTGAGCTCGTGGTTGGTCTCGTCGGAGAGTGTCATACTCTTGCTTCCGATCTGAGATGATGTTACGGCGATGATCTTGATCATCTGTGCGAGCTGGCTTCCGGAGTAAGCGTGTACAACGGTATCCTTGCTTCCTGTGAATTCAGCAAGCATATCATCGTTTGCTTCGCTTCCGATACCGAGTGCAGCCTTCAGGCCGAACTTGTACCAGCTGTTGCTCTGCAGCGCCTTCAGTCCGCTCTTATAATCATCCGAAGGATATCCGTCTGTCATAAGGAATATAACAGGTGCGAATGAAAGTGAAGGAGAATTGAGGAAGCTGTTGCGTGACATTCTCACGGAGAGCTCTCTGAAAGCCTCACCCATGCTGGTAACACCGTCTGCACGCAGTCTTGCCCACTCGAACTCCTCAATGGAAATAGGTGTTGAATACATCCATCTAACACTTGTTGAGAAGGTGAGAACCGCTACCTTGACATCGGTATCAGCCTCGCCGACACGTCTGATCTCAGGGATAAGCTCTTCCATGACTGTATTGAGCTCTCCCATCTTCTTGCCCTTCATACTTCCGGATGTGTCGATCAGGAAGAATATAACAAGACTTTTTCTGGATACTCCGGTAGCGCTGAGGGGATCATCGTCATCGAAGTCCAGAACGGGTTTTTTGGCCTTGGGTATTTCCGCAGCCGGCTCATTTCCCTGCTGAGGAGCGAGAGCTTCTGTTGCTGCCTCGGCTGCTGCTAAAAGCGATTCTGTGCCGGGGGTCATCTGCTCCTGCTTCTTTTCAGTGCTTTCTGTACTCATAAGCTGCATACGCCCTTTCTGTTTCTTTTTTTATTTGAAGATATATTGTAATCATTTAATGAATGCCTTGATTTCTCCGAAATCGATCTCGAGACCGTTCCATATCGGGAATCCCTTTCCGGGAGCGATATCATAGAACTGGCCGTCCGGCATCTTGGTCTTCCAGGTCTTGTTGGAGGTGTTCTTAATGCCGAGTACTCCGGGCTTGAGCTTGTTTTCAACAAGCTGTCCGGCAACTGTCTGGAAATCGTCAGATTCGGGGCTTATCTCGCACTCGAAGAATCTGCATCCCAGGTACAGCGGCATACGGTAATCACGGTTGCTGAATCCGAGCGTTGCGAACTCGCTTCCGCACTTGGGACATTTGTATGTCCTGTCATCCACTTTCTCGAACATCGAGGTGAAGTTTGTTCTTCCGCAGCTTCCGCACATGATGATCTCTGTACGGAGTCTTATGAACAGCTTCTGCCACTCGTTCTCGATCATACGCTTGTTAGGCTCTCTTATACCTACCGTAAAGGAGGTAATGAAAGCGTCTCTTATGTAATCAGGATAGATGCTCCAGAACTTGATGACGTTGTCGTGGATGCCTCTTACAGGGCGGTTGGACTTGTCATCGGGATCGTATACGAACACAGCGTTCTGGCCGTAATGTCTGAGCTCTGAGGATTCTGTAAGACAGATATCCTTTACCACCTTCTCGCCCTCCATGGGGTCTCCGCGGAAAAGGAGCTTGAAGAGAACGACTGCAAGTGAATACTTATCAGTCTGAACATTAGGCTTTGCTATGCCTCTTACGACCTCGGGAGCCATATATCCAGGCTTACCGCCGATACCGAAGTTGCTTCCGTCAGGTGCGATGTTGTCACAGTCGCAGACGAGGATATCACCGGTATTTACGTTGATGAAGAAGCCTCCGTCGTTAAGGTCCTGATAGCTCTTACCTGCACGGTGGAGCTGTCTGAAGGCATTTACTATATTGATGACTGCTGTCACCATTGCAAAGAGGCTTGTGAACCTTACGGGCTTCTTTACTGCATGGCCTGTGAGGTCGTCTATCTCGAGCCTGTATGTATTGAGGATATCAACGAAGGAATCAAAGCCCTCGGGACGGAGATCCATGACATATCCGAAGGTACCGTCGGATTTCTCCTTGGTGAGGTACTTTGGCCAGAGGAACTTCTCGCTCGGCGGGCCGTCGTTGATGTTCTGCTGTATATTCTTTCTGAACGCCTGTGGATTGCGGATCTTGTCAATGTCGTACCACTTGAGCGCCCATTTGATGCCGTTGAATTCCACAAGGTATACGATACCCTGTCCGCCGCTTCCTATGATACTGAGAACCTTGGCATTTCCGCCGAATTCCATTTCGACCTCCTGGCCGATCTTCAGCTCTATCATTGTCTTTCATCCTTTCACAGTAGCTTTAGTATGAATCCCGCCGTGCGGCAGCGGTGTTATCTCTTGCTGAATGCTGCGCCCTTTACCACAAGCTCTGTCTTTATGCCGTTGGTAAGGCAGTACTTGTGTACATATGAATTCTCATAGCAGCGTATCGTCAGCGCCGGGCAGTACGCAAATGCGTTCTCGTCGATGAACTTGATACTGTCGGGAAGGAACAGCTTTCTCAGGCTGTCACAGCCGCTGAATGCGAGGCTGCCGATGCTGCTGACAGTCGGAGGTACATCTACGACCTCAAGACTGCGGCAGAACTGGAAGGTATTGTCCTCTATCTCAAGAATACCCTTGGGGAGCTTTACTATTGCCAGCTTTGCACACTGGCTGAATGCGCCCTGTCTTATGATCTTCAGTGATTCGGGAAGCTCTACGCCTCTGAGTCTCTTGCACTCTGAGAAAGCGTATTCACTGATCGCCGCAAGGGTAGAGGGAAGCTCTATCGTGCGGAGGAAACCGAAGCCGTCAAAGCAGAAGCTGTCGATACGTGTTATACCCTCGGGAATAACGATATTTGCCTTGAAGCGGGATTTTGCCGCATCGATGGGCCGGAATATCTTTGCGTTGATATTGATCGGGCCCTTCTGCTTCTCTTCCTTCTTCTCCTCATCGGGATCTTCAACAGGTTCCTTCTTTACGATCTGTGTCTCATACTTCCAGCCGAGAATATGCGCAAAGCACACTATTACAAACTCAGCTGCATTCTCGGAAATGAAAAGCTCACCGATCATGTAGCTCTTTGCTGACATGATAGCTGTCTTGTCATTGCCGTCCTTTATCATTCTCTTGAGCACTCCGGCTTCCAGCATATTGCGGAGGAGCCTGCGCTCCTTGTCGTACTCAGGTATATAGTCATTCAGAAGGCCGACGAATCTGTCCGTCTGGGTAATGATATCCTGACCGTGCTGCTCAAGGATATTCTTCAGTTCTTTCTTGATGATGACGGTATTCTCAAATCCCTCTACGTTACGTGAAACAGGCGTCCCGCATTCCGGACATACTACATTAGTATCCGCAAGTTCTGCGTTACAATTCTCACAACGCATAAATCACCTCTCCTGTCGTAAAAGAAATAACAAGCCGGCATCCGGAATATGTGCAATAAAGTTTTGTCTTGATGCCGCTGCTGTTTCCGAAATGTCACTGTCTGCATTCCCTTGCATCCCGGATCACTGTGTCGTATTATATTAATAATAGTATAACTCCGGGAGGAAATTACAGAAAAAACGGAAACTCACTTACATATAGTATAACACCAATATCAATAAAAGTCAAGCAAAACAACTTTAAATTCTTATAGAAGATGGCACAAACATCACTTGAATTTATTGTGAATTAAGTATATCACCAATCCCCCTTTGTATATTAGTTCGTAGAATTGCAACTATTTTTTCCGAATTGTAATAAAAAAATATAAAAAAGAATGTAAATCACTTGAAATTTATATCTGTTTGTGCTAAAATATAACTGTATGGAAAGATCGTATACAGACCGTCTCCGACGGTACGAAGGAGGTCTGAAAATGAATCTCGGGAAAACACTCAGCAGGATGATTGCTGTGTCTGCTTCTGCCGCTCTGATGCTCGGCACTGCCGGCTGCGGAAAGAACAGCAGCGGCTCGGCAAGGAACATTACCGTGATATGCCTGTCTGACAGCTCCGAATACTCGGAGGACCTGAAGAAGGGCGCTGCTGACGGCGGCGAGGAGATGCTCTGTAATATAACATTTGCAGTCCCTGATGATCCCTCACCTGAGGCTCAGGCTGCTCTGATAAAGGAAGCCGTTGAGAAGAAGACCGGTGCCATAATCATTGCCCCCTCCGACAGGGATCAGCTCAATGATGAGCTGAAGGCCGCAGAGGATGCCGGGATACCGGTCGTGGCTGTCGGCTCTGAAGTATCCTACGGCGGAATTAGTACGGTCGTGGGGCCGCAGAACGGCTCGGCAGGCGCTATTGCCGGAAGAAGGGCTGAGGAGGTCGTTCCGGAGGGCGGAAGGTTCGCTGTTATAGGCAGCACCGAATCTGACACCGAATGCCAGGAGAGAGCTGCCGGATTCATAAGATATCTTGAATCCTCAACGAAGGCTTCGTTCAAATTCTCGGCGTCAAAATACTGCGAGGGCGATGCTGACAAGGCAAAGGAGCTCGCTCTTGAGCTGATAGATCAGGAGCCCGACCTTACGCTGATTCTCGGCGCAAGCGAGGGTGCTGCGGGCGGTATATGCCGTGCAGTCAAGGAGAAGGGACTTACCAGCAAGATAAGCGTCATAGGCTTCGGCATATCGGATGAGGAGATAGGCTTCGTCAAGGACGGGATCCTCGCCGGAGTCATGGTGCAGAGCCCCTACAACATCGGTTATCTCGGCGTAAGGAACTGCATGAAGCTCCTCAGCGGACAGGCAGTGCCGCAGTTCATAGATACAGGTTTCAACTATGTCGATAAGGACAATATCGGCGAGGACTACATTCAGCTCCTGCTCGATCCTGCAGGTCAGGGAGGTGCGGAGAAATGAACTACTACAGCTACGGCTACGAACAGAAGCCCGGAAGGATATATCAGTTCGCCGCAATATTCCTGCTTGTGATATGTGCTGCGAATCTGGCGCTGCTGAGTATCATCTACGCAAACAGCAAGCGTATATACAGCCGTGACCTTGAGTCGATCCAGCACATGAGCAACATCAACGATGAGCTCTCTGAAGTAAACGAAAATGTACTGAGCGTAGTATCCACTCTCTTCCTTGACACAGGCTCCGATCCCCTCAACGAGATCAAGAATGCCTTCAATGTCATAGCTGAAGAGGAAGAGGCCTACGAGAAGATCAAGGGACGCTCAGAGACAGAACAGCGAAGATACCACCAGGCAAAGCTGGCAATACAGTCCTACAACAGCATACTTAAGGATCAGGTGCCGCTGTTTGAGAAGGGCGATTTCTCAACGGCAAGGCTGATATATGTACAGGAGATCATACCGCTCAAGAACAGCGCCTCCGAGATGCTCACGGCAGCTATGGAGATACGTTCACGGAATGCGGAAGAGAGCGTACACCAGAACGCTGTGGCGCACGGTCTCGGACTGCTGATACTCCTTGCATTTTTCGTACTCGGTGAGCTCGCCATCCTCTACGCCTACAGAAGGGCTCAGGACAGCTCACAGGAGATCAAACAGAACAAGTACAAGCTCGCAGCAGCCGACAGAAAGCTCGAGCACTCCAAGCAGAAGGTACACGACATCGCAATGAGGAACATCCTCACACGAATGAAGAACCGTTATGCTCTTGAATCCGACCTTGCTGACAGCCTCGAGACAGACGTGTTCAGCATCGCTGTATTCGATACCGATAAATTCCACCGTATCAACGACGCATACGGCTACAGCTTCGGTGACGAATACCTTGCAGCCGTATCAGACAGACTGATATCAGATTTCGGAGATTACGGCACTCTCTACAACATCACAGGAAGTGAGTTCTGCATCATATTCAACAAGGACATCCCCGAGCCCCAGGCGGAAGAGCTCGCAGAAGCGATCAGATCGGCAATGTCTGAGAACTACAGTGTCTCCGGCATCAGTATCCATATGAACGCATCAGGCAGCATACTCCATTACAGGCCTGACGAATGCCCGGATGTCAGCGCACTGCTCATCAAGCTCGATACTTCGATGAGACAGATCAAGAAAAACGGAGGCGGAAGTCTCTGCATAGTGACGGAACCATGACAAGTGACAGAAGATAGAAAAGTCACCTTCCAAAAGGATGAAAGGAATAGAACCATGAAAGTATACAAATCAATTCTTGCCGCTTCTCTTGCAGCAGCAGTTACTATACTGCCGCTTTCCGGCTGTTCGCTGAAAAGGTTGCTCTGGAACGAGGAATACAATTACGAATACGTACCGCCGGAGCCGACAGAGCCGGTAGACAGCATCATTTCCAACGATGCCGAGGATATCTACGCGGAGATCGAATACACCCCCGAGATGTTCTACGGAACTTACGTCGTTGACGGCGTATACGAATCAGATCCTAAAACACTCGTTGATCCTGATGCATTCAGAAAAGGCAAGTCAACGCTATGGTCGCCAAACAACGACGGTGCTCATTTAACAGCACTTCCTTACCGTATAGAGGCAGGCCCGCATACAAATCAGACCGAGCTCAATGACATCGATATTAACGACAGCGCCTGGATGACGATGTATGTTGTATCCAAGGACGGTGAACAGCGTCCGGTCGAGGCTTCCTACAGCATAAAGGGACACAACCTGATGATTCGCCAGATTTCTGAGAAAACTGTAGATCCTGATACCGGCAAGGTCAATTATAGACTAACTCAGGATCCGATAGTACTAAATTTTAAATTCCACGGTACAGACCTTACGTTATCACACGGTCTCGGCGAAACGGTCGAGCTTCATGCCGAGGGCGTATCGAAGGACAGCACTACAGGCACCATGACGGGAATTTCAGTTACCGACAGCAACCTTGTGCCCGGCTCAAACGATATACAGGGCATCACTTCCTTCAGCCTCAAGAACGATTCGGGTGCTATCCTTGAAAACGAGGAAGCTTATCCCGCAACTGTAAAGTTCGGTGAGGACGGCTTCTGTGAGCTTGAATGGAACAACAAGAAGAGCAAGCTTATCTACTTCTACGGCGGCGCTGACGGCCTTGTATTCAGCGACGGCAAGAAGAATTATCTGTATACCGCACGTTCATATGACCTCTATGCTCCTTCCATAGCCGGCAACCTTGCAAATCCCGAGGATCTGAGCGGATTCTCTCAGGAGGAGATCAACGAGCTCGTATCACGCAGTGAACAGCTTCTTGCAGATCTCAACCAGGCATTTGCAGACGCCGGTGTAAACGCTCAGATAGACGATGAAAAGGGCGAGATAACTCTGAATTCCGTATCACTTTTCGACTTTGCTCATTCCGATCTGACCGCAGAGGGACGTGAATACGTCAACCGCTTCCTTGCAGCATATACCTCGGTAATCTGCAGCGATAAGTACGACGGATTCATCTCCGAGATCAAGATCCAGGGTCATACCGATACCAAGGGAAGCTACGGCTATAACAAGACTCTCTCCGAGAACCGTGCAGCTTCCGTTCTCAGCTACTGCTTAAGCCCTGAGTCAGGTCTCTCACCCGAGATAATCGAAAAGCTCACTCCCCTCCTCACTTCAGAAGGCTTGTCTTATGATAACCCGATCTACAACGAGGACGGCTCAGTCAATGACAATGCAAGCAGACGTGTTGTATTCCACTACAATATCAACACAGACAAGAATGCTCAGTAACAGGCATGAAAAAGGAGACCCGGGCGGGTCTCCTTTCATTATGTAAAAAACTATGCCCCAAGAGGACGCCTTCACTTGCGAAGTGCTCAGAGGCATTGTGCTTTTTTATGCTGCTGAGATAAATCAGAATTTATCTATTTGCTTAGTACACAATTGTATCTGACAGCAACTCCATCAGGATATTCAACTACGATTCTTTCCTCGGCAAAGCCACACTTACGGTAGAATCCTATTGAATCATCGTCCGTTTGTGCTTCTATCCTTTCCAAATCCTCTGATTCCATTATATATTGGAGCATATTACTTCCGATTCCTTTACGACGTTCTTTTTCAGATACAGCAATTCCAATGATTTCCGCTACAGCATCTGATAGTTTCAGAATAATCATTCCTGTTTTCACACCTTGATTCTCGCATACATATACACTCACAAATGGATCGTTTAACAAATCTTCCATTTGTTTTTTGAAGTCCTCATATGTCGGATGATACATACACGAAGCATAAATCAAGAATGCCTCTTTTGAAAGAATCCAGTCTTTATCATCATATAACATTACGTTCATTAATACCCTCACAAATTCTGATTTATGTTAGTAACAATTATAGCACTGCATTGACGTTCTGTCAACAGAAAAGCCATAGTACTTCTGACTGTATATCAGAGATACTATGGCTTAAAGCTTCTGTATGAGCGCAGTGCTTTCGGTTCTACTTTTATTACTTTGTGATCTTTGTGATCCTGGGTATGCGCTTGATGACCAGTTCGTATACTGCAACGGCTGTTGCTGCGCCCATTGCGCCCTGTACAAGGTTAGCAGGGATACCGACCGCTGCTGCTGCGAAGGAATGATATATAACTGCCTCGAACAGCACGTATCCTGTCGCCATTACTACCTCGGCAAAGGCTGCGGCAACGATACGGGCGGATACTGTATGGAGCCTGCGTGAGGCTGTGCTGTATATAGCCCATGATACGACAGCCATAAGTGCCTTTATCACAAGTGTTGCAGGTGCATAGACTGTATAGCCGCTTATTACATCGGCCATCGAAGAGCCGATGCCGGCAGCCGCCGCACCGTAGAACGGGCCGAGCAGCCAGGCTGATATATTTACAAGGCAGTCACCGAGGTTCACATATCCCTTTGTGGGGGTGGGTACCTGTATGAGCAGCGTAGCTACACAGGTGAATGCTGCGAACAGAGCTGCGAGGGTGAGCTTCCTTACGTTGGTGTTCCTGTTGTTTTCCATATTTATCTCCTCCGGGTATTATAATACCACTCTCAGATGCTTTTGTCAAGACTTTCATCGGGGAGCGGCTTTTATCGGTTTATACGCAAAATCCCCGCCGTGCAGCAGGGATCTTACAAATACTACTGGTGCTATTAAGGCATTCCTCAGCGTACAGCTTCAAAGCCGTGCTCGAGGTCTGCGATGATATCGTCAATGTGCTCTGTGCCTATGGACAGTCTTATGGTATTCGGTTTAATACCTGCCGCAAGCAGCTCCTCCTCAGTTAGCTGGGAGTGTGTTGTCGAAGCGGGATGTATAACGAGTGACTTGACGTCAGCTACGTTTGCAAGAAGTGAGAACAGCTCAAGGCTCTCTGTGAACTTTCTTGCCTTTGCAGCGTCGCCCTTGATCTCAAAGGTAAAGATTGAAGCTGCGCCGTCCGGGAAGTAGCTGTCGTAGAGCTCCTTCGCTCTTCCTTCTGCGAGTGAGGGGTGGTTTACTCTCTCTACATCGGGGTGGCTGTTAAGGTATTCCACAACCTTGAGTGCATTTTCAGTATGACGCTCAAGACGGAGGGAGAGAGTCTCCAGGCCCTGGAGCAGAAGGAAGGAGTTGAACGGAGATATTGCTGCACCCTGATCTCTCAGGAGAGTTGTGCGTATCTTGAGGATGTAGGCAAGGTTTCCGCAGGCCTCTGTGAATACTACTCCGTGGTAGGAGGGATTGGGCTGTGAGAGTCCGGGGAACTTGTCGTTCTGTGCCCAGTCGAAGTTGCCGCCGTCGATGATGACACCGCCCATTACTGTACCGTGGCCGCCGATGAACTTTGTTGCGGAGTGTACTACGATGTCAGCGCCGTGCTCGATAGGACGCAGAAGGAAGGGTGTTGCAAATGTATTGTCAACTATAAGCGGAATGCCGTGCTTGTGTGCGATGGCGGATATAGTCTCTATATCGATAACATTTGAGTTCGGGTTGCCGAGTGTTTCAGCGTAGAGGAGCTTTGTGTTCTCCCTGATAGCCTTCTCGAAGTTCTCGGGATCTGAGGGATCAACGAATGTGGAATCAACGCCCTGATCCTTGAGTGTATGCTCGATGAGGTTGAAGGAACCGCCGTAGAGGTTCTGTGATGCTACGATGTGATCGCCTGCACGGGCAATGTTCTGGATAGCATAGGTGATGGCTGCTGAGCCTGATGCTACAGCAAGAGCGCCCTTTCCGCCCTCAAGTGCTGCTATTCTCTCCTCGAATACAGTGGAGGTGGGGTTCATCAGTCTTGTGTAGATGTTGCCGGGGACTGTGAGTCCGAAACGGCCGGCTGCCGTATCTGAATCCTTGAATACATAGGATGTGGTAGCGTAGATCGGTACTGCTCTGGAATCTGTTGCGGGATCGGGCTGCTCCTGTCCTGCGTGTACCTGTAAGGTCTCGAATCTGTAATTGCTCATAATGATAACTTCCTTTCAGTCATTTTTAATTCTTACTTTTTATATTAGTTTGGTAGGCTTTATCTGTGTTATAATACGCATCCCTGCGGATGCGCCTTTGGTGAGGTGTTTGCCTCCCTTTCATATCTGTATTATAGCATATAGGATCAGGTTTGTAAAATACATGATCTTTATTGTCGGTTATAGACCGAGACTATAACCACCTGATCTGTTCCCACCACCGGCAGCTTACGTTTTTACCTTATTATTAGCCTGCGCATATTGACAAGCGCTCCAAAATATACTATAATATTATTTATGTGAATGCTCCCGCCGGGGGCTACAACGGATAAATATTAAAGGAGTTGTATCATATGGGTAAGCAGATGTCAAGAGTGAGCTACGACAAGCTGGTCGCTGAGCTCGATGATCTGAAGATCAATAAACGTAAGGAAGTTGCTGAAAGACTGAAGGTAGCCCGTTCCTACGGAGACCTCTCCGAGAACGCTGAGTACGATGAAGCCAAGAACGAACAGGCTATCCTCGAGGCTCAGATCGCAGCCCTCCAGTACGATATAGACAATGCCGAGATCGTTGAGGAGGACGATATCTCTGTTGACGAGATAGGCGTCGGCTCAAAGTTCAAGATCAAGGACAAGGCTACAGGCAAGGCCGCTTCATACTGCATCGTTGACACTAACCATGTCGATGTTATGAGCGGCAATATCTCAGACGAGTCTCCTATCGGCAAGGCTGCAATGAAGAAGAAGGTCGGCGACGAGTTCATCGTTGAGGCTCCTTCAGGCGAGCGCCGCTTCGAGGTACTTGAGATCTCCAAGTGATCCCGGCCTGATGAAGGAAGAGAAAAAGAAACCGGACGACCGATCCGATGACGAAAAGCTCCACGGTGCGAATGTCTTGCAGACTATCCGTGAAAAGCGGGAAGCTGCTGAGCTTGAGGAGGAGCAGAAGCAGGCAGAGCTGCTGAAAAAGCAGGAGGAGCTCGAACGCAGAAGCCGTGAAGAGCACGAACGCCGGCTCAATGAAGACAAGATTGAACTGATGCGCCTCAAGCAGGGGCTCATTCAGGAGAGCGAGACCATACACGAGGAGAAGGAGGAGGAGATAAAGCTCTCCTTTCCGAAGAAGATATCCAATTTCTTCTACCATAACAAATGGTGGCTCGGTCTGGGCGTTATCGGTGCGATAACCGTAGTATGGTTCGCTGTCAGTATGCTTTCACGTCCGCATCCGGACATGATCGTTACGATCGTGGGCGAGAACTACGCTCTCGGTGAGGAATCAAAGGTCGCTGACTACTTCGCCTCGTTTGCCGATGATTTCAACGGCAACGGAAAGGTGGAGGTGGATATACACTACATCCCGTATACCTCAGACGAGCAGAAAAACTATGCCAACGGCATCGACACGAAGCTGACGACGCATATGCAGTCATCGGAATCCGTAATACTCATCTGCGGACCGGATATCCCCGAGCTTATGAAGACTACGGATGTTTTCGATGATCTCAGCGAACGCTATCCCGATAATGTCAATGTAAGAAAATACGCCTTCATGCTCTCGGGCACCGACTTCTCTGCAAGGGTGGGGCTCGGTTTTGAAGGACTGCCGGACGGCTGGTTCATGGCTGTCAGGACACCCAAGAGACTGCTGTATACCACGAAAGATGAGATGCAGAAGACCTACGACAGGGATCTCCCTGTGTTCGATGCAGTTGTGAAGGATCTTTCAGGTGAATAAATACAATACCCGCATACATACAATCGTATGCGGGTATTTTTCAATTAACACAGTTTTATCAGGGGACGCCTTCACTTGCAAGGCGTCCCCTCTTCCAAAACAGTCCCCCGGACTGTTTTGGAATTCACCCCTTGCGAAGCGCCCTGCGGAAAAATGCGGGGCGTTGCCCCACACCCCACCAGAGGCGCTGCCTCTGG
>JAFZRF010000007.1 GCA_017620025.1 Ruminococcus sp. | reverse complement strand
GGACAGAGGGGACGGGCGCCTGTCAGGCGGGGGGGAGGATGTCAGCTTTTACTGCGGTTTTCTTCTCCTCACCCGGGTCCCATGGTTTCCCCCTCTGGCTTTGTGAGTACAAGTAAGATATTATGATGAAGAGAAGAAAAGAACGATAATTATTTATTCTCTTTATCATCTTTCCGAGATTTGCTAAATCTCACACAAAGCCAAAGAGGAACACCTCCCGGGGCAAGGAGGGAGGAAAAAAGAAAACCGCAGCAAAAACCGGCATTTCCCTCCCTCCTTTCCCCTCGCGGTTTTCCTCTCTGGACTCTCTTTTCCCTCTCCCCTTTTCTTCCGCCCATTGCCGGTTTTTGCTTTATTCGGACACGCAGGCTAAAACGGGCTATCGCACGGTGATATAATGTGCACTGATAGTTTTAGTTGCTGACTTCGGGCAGGTGTAGGGGGCGATGCCTACATCGCCCCGCCCTCTGTATATTTCACCCCCGTCCGCCTTCCCATAAAATCCGCCGCTGCGAACGCCCGATGTTTCACAATATTCCTGAATACATACGTATTGTAGGGGCTGCCTTCGGCAGCCCACTCACCTTACAATGATTCATTATCATGCTGACGCCCAATGCTACACCGGCAACTTGCAGCGCAGAACAAGCGGCCCGCCAAATGCTGCCACTACAACCACTGTGTTCGAAGCGGCGGACGCACACCGTGCGCCCCTGCATTCAGATCATCGCCGTCAGGCGATACCGCATTTATTCTTTATTATTTCTTCTTTATTCTTTCTTATTTGAACCGCCCATACTTCGCCTCTCCTATCAAAGTCCCCGCACAAAAAAAGCCCCGGGGCAGTGTGCCCCGGGGCCGGTAAATGTGAACTTGTCTGTGCAGAGCTGCGGCTTATCTGTACGATCAGCCGAGAACTACCTTTACCTCGTTGGTATCTGCAAGCTTGTCAGCAGGTATATAATTACCGTCAAGCTTTGTGCCGTTGAGGATTATCTCCTTTACGCCGCTCTGTACGTGTGCGGAGTTGTCAACGTTGATAACGAGCTTCTTTCCGCGGAAGTTCTTGCGGATGGTGAAGCCGTCCCATGCAGCAGGGATGGAAGGTGCAACGGTAAGGCCGTCAGCATCGGGACGCATACCGCAGATACCCTCAACACAGCCTACCATTACTGTGGAAGCTGTACCTGTGAGCCAGTGAACGTGTGAACGTCCCTCGAAGGGTGAAGCCTTGGATTCGGTGAACTGGCCGTGTACATAGGGCTCCATAACTCTTATCTCAGCCTTGTCATTCATAGCTGCGGGAGAGCTCTCAAGGAAGTACTCGAATGCACGGTCGCCGTGTCCGAGAAGAGCCTCTGCGAGTATCAGCCAGCCCTGAGACTGTGAGAAGATACCGCCGTTCTCCTTGGTGTCGAGGTTGAACACCTGCATCAGAGCACCCTTGAAATGGTGGTACTTGTAAGGCGGCTCAAGCAGCTTGGCGCCGTAGGGAGTATTGAGTATATCATGTACGCTCTCCATTGCCTTGTCAGCCTGTTCTGCGGAGGCAAAGCCGGAAATAACGCTCCAGCTCTGGGGATTGAGCCACATATTGGCTTCGGGATCCTTCTTTGCACCGACGATAGTTCCGTTGTCACGGATGCCGCGGATGAATCTGTCCTCATCCCAGCAGCTCTCGAGTGCATCGCCCAGCTTCTTCTGAGCGCCGTCGAGGTAAGCGATATACTCGCTGTCATTTCTTTCCTCAGCTATCTTGTGCATAACATTCATAGCATAGTAGAGCTGGAATGCAACGAATGTGGATTCGCCCTGTGCACCCAGACGGAGACAGTCGTTCCAGTCAGCGTGGAGGCCGGCAGGCATATTGTGGCTGCCAAGACGCTCCATAGAGAAGCGGATAGCATTCTTCAGGTGGTCATATACGGTAGCCTTTCCGCCGCCTTCCTCAGCGTAGGTTATAACCTCATCGAGGAAGCCCTTGTTGCCGGATTCGCCGATATACTTCACAATTGTCGGGAAGAGCCAGAGAGCATCGTCAGCACGGTAGGAGGGATGTCCTGTCTCCTTGGCATATACGCTGTGAGGATCGTTCTCGTCAGGGCAGGTCTCGTGGCCTGCGTTATGATCGAACTTAACGAGCGGGAGTCCGCCGCCGTTGCTAACCTGAGCGGAGAGCATGAAGCGTATCTTCTCTGCTGCCATCTCGGGATCGAGGTGGATGATACCCTGGATATCCTGTACTGTATCACGGTAGCCGTAGCCGTTGCGGAGACCGCAGTATATGAAGGAAGCAGCTCTTGACCAGATGAATGTGATGAAGCACTGGTAAGCGTTCCATACGTTTATCATGTTGTTGAACTCAGGTGAGGGAGTCTCAACGCTGAAGTTCTCGAGCTTGTTGTGCCAGTAGTCCCTGAGCTGAGTAACCTCTGCATCTACCCTGCCTGCTTCCTTGTACTCGTCAAGGATAGCGGCAGCTTCGTTGTCCTTGCGCTCGCCGAGTACGAATACAAATTCCTTTGTCTCGCCGGGAGCAAGTGTGATATCGCTCTGAAGTGCGCCGCAGGAGTTGGAGTTGTAGTTCATCTCGCCGCCGCACTTGCCGTTCTCAACAGCAATGGGGTTTGCGAAAGTCCTGTAGGGACCGATGAAGTCGCTGAAGCTGCCGCAGCAGCCGGTAACAGGCTGGCCTACCATGCCGAAGAAACGCTCCTGGCCGTTGTAGCCGTTCTCATCGAAGCCTGTGTTCTCGTTCATGTGCTGGATTATCCTGTTTCCGCCCTCAAAGCTGGTGCGGGTGATGAAGAGAGTATACTGGAGATTTACCTGATCCTGCTCGTAGTTGGGCTCGTTTGTGAACTCAATGAAGCCGAATACAGAGAGCTTTCTCTCTCTTGCGGAAGCGTTGGTCACCTTAGCTCTCCATACCTCATAGGTCTTGCCGTAGGGTACATAGTATGTGACCTCGGACTTTATCTCCTCATACTCTGCGGAAATAACTGTATAAGCAGTGCCGTGACGGCATTCGCTCTTGTACTTGTCGAGGGGCTTGCCTACGGGCTGCCATGAAGCAGACCAGTAGTCGTTTGCGTCGTTATCCCTGATGTAGATGTAACGTCCCGGAAGATCCATCATTGAATTGAAGCGGAAACGGGAAAGTCTTCCGTTTGCGCCGGACTTGACAAAGCTGTAGCCGGCGGCGTTGTTGGAGATCATGGCACCGTACTCGGGATCTCCGAGATAGTTGGCCCAGGGTGCGGGCGTTGCCGGATCGGTGATAACATACTCCTTGTTCTCAAGATCGAAATGTCCGTACTGCATAATTATCTTTCTCCTTTATATAGTCCGTCCTGACAGGTGCTATCTATCCGGCGGACATGATATTGCTTTCATTATACCATGAGTTAAAACGGATTGCAATAGGCGATGATAAATTCCCGCGCTTTGCATGAAACAGAGCAGCGATGTACGTACAAAATGCCGGAAATGTCTGCTCTTCAGCCGGCAGCATAAATCAGAATTTCGGAATGCGGAATCAGCGTTTTCAATTCATAATTCATAATTATCCTGAGCCCTTAGTTTTAATTCGGAATTCGGAATCAGGAATTAGCAGTATCGCCTTTCGGTGATGGATTTGAAGTGTAGGGGCGCACAATGTGCGCCCGTCGTCGTATATACAGCGTTTGTAGGGACCGCCTTTGGCGGTCCGCCTCTTTTACGCCGGGAGCAGACCTGTAGGGCGCCCATCGGGCGTCTGCGTGACAGGTACATCTGTCGTATATGGTGCGATTATCGTTCGGGGTGCGGGCTGCCGGAGGCAGCCCCTACAATGCATATTTATTATGCCATGGCGGTATGGAGCGCCCGCAGCGAATTTTGCAGCGGCGGACGTTCAATGGCCGTCCCTACAGAATGTGGAGACATAAACAGGTGGCGGGGCGATGTAGGCATCGCCCCCTACACCCTCCAACAAAAGTAACAGCGCAGTACAAGTTGCCCGTGCGATAGCCTGACAAGGCCTGCTGTCTCCGATAAAAAGCAAAAGCTGACAGGAGGGGGTGGAGGGCAAGGAAGGGGGAGTCCAGAGGGGGAAACCTTGGGACGGGGGAGGATGTCAGCTTTT
>JAFZRF010000034.1 GCA_017620025.1 Ruminococcus sp. | reverse complement strand
TTTCCCCCTCTGGACTCCCCCATCCTTCCCCTCCACCCCCTCCTGTCAGCTTTTGCTTTATATCGGTGACAGCAGGCTAAAGTCGGCTATCGCACGGGCAGCCTGTACTGAACTGTCACTTTTGTGTAATGTGGTTTTATGTGTAGGGGGCGATGCCTACATCGCCCCGTCCACTTTGTTTATGTCTCCCACCGTCCGCCGATTCATAATTCGCTGCGGACTCTCCATACCACTATGAATAACAGAATACGGACAAATTGTAGGGGCTGCCTTCGGCAGCCCGCCGTCTGAACGTTAATCGCCCCCTATCCGCCGGACGCCCAATGGGCATCCCTACACTATAAATCCATCACCGTCAAGCGATACCGATTCTGATCACTATATTCAAATCCCGCATAAAGATAAAAAAGTTTTTTCTCTTACCCCCTTGACAAACCGGGAAGTATAGTGTATAATAGAGCTTGCTGATGTGTAAAGCATTTTTAGATTACACCCGAACGGAGCTGATGATTATGGCGAATACGGCAAAGGATCTGCGCTTCGTTATGCTGCTGGACTGCTACGGCGATCTTCTCACCGAACACCAGCGCAGTATCATGGAACTTTACTACTGCGAGGATCTTTCACTCTCCGAGATAGGCGAGCCGCTCGGCATCACCCGTCAGGCAGTGAGAAGCATAATCAAACGCACCGAGGCTCTCCTCTCCGATTACGAGGATAAGCTGCACTTCGCAGAGAGACTGAGGAATATGCGTGAATGCTTCGGAAGGATAGGCGCAGCAGCAGAAGGTATCAGGGATACCGGCACAAGAAATACTGTGCTCGAAGAAATACAGAAAGGGCTTGAGCTTCTCTGACAGGCTCACCCACACGATAAAGGAGGAACAAGCGCATGGCATTTGAGGGACTTTCCGATAAACTCAATAACGTGTTCAAAAAACTGAAATCACGGGGCAAGCTCACGGAAAGCGACGTCAAGGAGGCTATGCGTGAAGTTAAGCTCGCACTCCTCGAGGCCGACGTAAGCTACAAGGTAGTAAAGGAATTCGTCGCAAAGGTATCTGAGCGTGCAGTCGGCGAGGAGGTTCTCGCAAGCCTCACCCCCGCACAGCAGGTTATCAAGATAGTTAATGACGAGCTCTGCTCACTCATGGGCAACAGCAACGCCCGTATCAACTACGCTTCCAAGCCGCCCACGATCATCATGATGTGCGGCCTTCAGGGTTCAGGTAAGACCACCCACGCAGCCAAGCTCGCAAAGATGCTGAAGAAGGAAGGACACCGTCCCCTGCTCGCAGCCTGCGATATCTACCGTCCGGCAGCTATCAACCAGTTACAGGTAGTCGGACAGAAGGCTGACGTAAAGGTCTTCGAAATGGGACAGACAAATCCCGTGACTATAGCCGGCGAGGCTCTCAAGTACGCCAAGGACTACGGTCATGATATACTTATCATAGATACAGCAGGACGTCTCCACATCGACGAGGCGCTCATGCAGGAGCTCAAGGATATCAAGGAGCTCACAAACCCGACTGAGATCATGCTCGTCGTTGACGCCATGACCGGTCAGGACGCCGTAAACGTTGCCAAGGCCTTTGACGAGGCAGTCGGCATCACCGGCGTGCTCATGTCAAAACTCGATTCCGATACCAGAGGCGGTGCGGCGCTGTCCGTACTCTCCGTTACCGGCAAGCCGATCAAGTTCGTCGGCATGGGCGAGAAGCTCGATGATTTCGAGCCCTTCCACCCGGAGCGTATGGCTTCGCGTATCCTCGGCATGGGCGATGTTCTCACCCTCATCGAGAAGGCTGAGAACGTAATGTCCCAGCAGGATGCTGAGAAGCTCACCAAGAAGTTCAAGGAGAACAAGTTCGATATGGACGATCTCCTCGATCAGATGAAGCAGATCCGCAGAATGGGCAGCATGAAGTCCATACTCGGTATGCTCCCCGGCGTAGGCGACAAGATCAAGGACGCCGATGTTGACGAGAGCCAGCTCACACGCATCGAAGCTATCATCACCTCGATGACAAAGGCAGAGCGTGCAAAGCCCTCGATCATCAATCCCTCACGCAAGAAGCGTATCGCAGCCGGTTCGGGCACCAGGGTAGAGGATGTCAACAGGCTCCTCAAGCAGTTCGACCAGATGCAGAAGATGATGAAGCAGTTCACCGGAAACGGCAGCAAGATGAACCTGAGAAAGGCAAGAAAGCAGCTCGCCGGAATGAACTTCGACAAGCTCACAGGAAAGGGCGGCGGAAATCTTCCGCTGTAAACAGGTGGTAAAACATGATCTGTACCAGAATCATGCCCCTGATACGTCTGAAGTATGAAACACCCTTCGGCGTCATCATGCTTATCGCAGCAGCTATCCTCATCGGAGTATCAAAGTATATTGCACAGGCAGTAACTTCCGACGAAGAAAAGCAGGAACAGATACAGCTTGCGATATATATTATCGGTGTAGTGATAATCATCGCTTCAAAGTTCGTTGATTCGGCTTTGGCGATAGACTGACAGCTTTCAATGCGGTCTCCCGCCGCTTGAATATATAATTAATAACTACGGAGGTGAATATACAATGGCAGTAAAGATCAGACTGAGAAGAATGGGTGCTAAGAAGGCTCCCTTCTATCGTGTAGTAGTTGCTGATTCCAGATACCCCAGAGACGGTCGTTTCGTTGAGGAGATCGGTACCTATGATCCTACAAAGGAGCCTTCAGTTGTCAAGATCGACGCTGAGAAGGCTAAGGAGTGGATCGCAAAGGGCGCACAGCCTACAGACACTGTAAAGGTACTTCTCAAGAAGGAGAACATCCTTTAATCCACACCACCTTATGGCATATACGGCGGAGGAGGAGACAGCAAGTCTCAGCCTCTGTTCCGGATAGCCGCATCTACCTATGGAGATTACTATGAAAGATTTACTTTATGCTATCGCAGCAGGACTCGTTGAGGACAAAACTGCTATAAAGATCGTAGAGGATGAGCCGGACGAGGAAGGCGTTATCGTTTTCCATCTTTCCGTTGCTCCCGACGATATGGGCCGTGTTATCGGCAAACAGGGCAGGATAGCAAAGGCGCTCAGAACTATCATGAGAGCCGGAGCTGCAAAGAAGGATCTCAAGGTCTCTGTTACCATAGAATAACGCCTATATTAAAACAACGCCGGGGATCATTCTCCGGCGTTTCGTTTTTATACACGTATCCGGCATGAACAAGGAAAGGAAGGCTCTATGCTCAAGAAGATACTCAGCGGCGAGACCTGCGCAAAGTGCAGGCTGTGCTGCGTTTTTGACAGATACGATATCTGGGAGACTCCCGTATTCACACAGGAGCTGTGCGAGCGCATATCCGCAGAAAAGCCGGATGTACGCTTCATGCCGAAGGACGGAGGATATATTCTCCGTGCGGAGGAATTCGACGAGGATCAGCTCTTCCGCTGCCCGGCGCTGACCGACACGGGATGTATGCTCGGTGACGACAAGCCCTTCGACTGCCGGATATGGCCTTACCGTATAATGAATGTCGGAGGAAGACGTGCCATAACCATCGCCTCGATATGCGAGGAGATGTACGCCCGCCCCCTCTCTCAGCTCACGGAGTTCCTGAAGGAAGGCCTTGCCGCTACGATATTCGCCTACGCCGACAGTCACCCGGAGATAGTAAAGCCCTACTATGAAGGATACCCTGTGCTGATGTTCGAGCCGGAGGAGTGAGATCCGGCCGGAACGGGTGCTATTGACATAACAGCCGGTATTTGGTATAATCAAAGTTATACCGCACTATCCGCTTAACTCACGAAGGAGACATATGACAAGCAAGAAAGATAAATACAAGCGCTTTATCACCTTCCTCTCCGCTTTGCTCCTGCTCGGAGTGCTGACAGGTGTATTCGCCTATATATGGTACAAGTACTACAGCGATGCCATCGTTCTCCCCTATTACCGCCGAGGCAACTGGGTGCTGATAGGCATCTACTGTATCATCACAGCCCTTTTCTTCAAGGCCTACGGAGGCTTCAAGCTGGGCTACCTCAAAAAGACAGATATGCTGTACTCGCAGCTGCTCTCGATGCTGTGCGTGAACGTGATCTCCTACTTCATGGTCAGCCTTATCGGCCGTAAGTTCATGGACGCCACACCGTTCCTCATCATGACGGCCATCGACCTCGTTGTCATCACGCTCTGGACAGTCTGTATGGGCAGGCTTATATTCATAATCTACCCTCCCCGCAGGCTCGTTATCCTCTACGGCAGCCAGCAGGCCGCCGCGCTGGTAATGAAGATGAGCCAGCGTGTGGACAAGTACATGATATGCGAGTCAGTGAGCATACACGAACCGCCCGAGGTGATAAGGGAGCATATCCTCCGCTACGAGGGCGTCATCATCTGCGATATCCCCGCCGAGCAGCGCAACGACTGCCTGAAATTCTGCTTCGAGCATTCTGTCAGGGCGTATATCGCACCGAAAATATCCGATATTATCGTAAGGGGCGCAGACGATATCCGTCTCTTTGACACTCCCCTGCTGCTCTGCCGCAACTACGGTCTCGACTTCGAGCAGCAGTTCGTGAAGCGTGCCTTCGATATCGTATTCTCTGCCGTTCTCCTCCTGCTGATATCGCCGCTGATGCTTATCATATCCGCAGCGATAAAGCTCGGCGACGGAGGCCCGGTATTCTTCCGTCAGAAGCGTCTCACCCTCGGCGGCAAGGAATTCGACGTATACAAATTCCGCAGCATGATCGTCAATGCCGAAGCAGACGGCGGTCCGCAGCTTGCAGAAAAGGACGATCCCCGCATAACTCCCGTGGGACATTTTCTGAGAAAGACCCGTCTGGACGAGCTGCCGCAGCTGCTGAACATACTCAAGGGCGATATGTCCGTTGTAGGCCCGCGCCCTGAGCGTCCGGAGCTTACTGAGGAGTACAGGAAGGAAATGCCGGAATTCGGCTTCCGCCTCAAGGTAAAGGCAGGCCTTACCGGCTATGCACAGGTGACCGGCGCCTACGATACAACACCATACGACAAACTGAAGATGGATCTTATGTACATCGAGAGGTACTCCTTCCGCATGGATATACAGATCATTCTTATGACGATAAAAACCATGTTCTTCCCCGGTGCGGCAGGCTCGGAATCCGCTTCGGTACATCTGCCCGCCGGCGAGAACGGAAACGAGGATAAGCATGAGTAAGACAAAGAAGATATGTGCTGTCATAATGGCAGGCGGCAAGGGCGAGCGCTTCTGGCCGAAGAGCAGGAGCAGCTGCCCGAAGCAGTTTCTCTCCCTGACCTCCGACGGCGAGACCATGATACAGAAGACAGTAAGACGTCTCAGCCCCCTTGTAAAGCCCGAGGACGTTTTCATCGTCACCAATGCCGCATACACAGAGCTGGTGCTCGATCAGCTCCCGGATATCCCCCGTGAGAACATACTTGCAGAGCCCTGCGCAAGGAACACCGCTCCCTGCATCGCCTTTGCAGCCTCTGTTATCAAGCGCCGTGACGAGGACGCGATCATGCTGGTGCTCCCCTCAGACCACCTCATCGGCTACGAGGACATCTATATCAGCACTCTGAAGAAGGCAATAAAGGCTGCCGATTCCGGTAACAACCTTATCACCATAGGCATAACCCCGACCTACCCCGAGACAGGCTACGGCTATATCAACTTCGGTGCAGAGTCAGGTGATGTATACGAAGTCGAGCGCTTCGTTGAGAAGCCCGACCTCAAGACAGCAAAGAGCTATCTCTCCTCCGGCAAGTACCTCTGGAACAGCGGTATGTTCGTATGGAGGGTATCGACCATACTCGCCGAGATGGAGCGATTCATGCCCGATATATACGCAGGTGCCGAGCGCATCGGACAGGCATGGAACACACCCGAATTCACCGACGTTCTCGTGAAGGAGTTCTACGCCTTCCGCAGTGAGTCGGTAGACTTCGGCATCATGGAAAAGGCAGACAGCATCTTCACTATCCCCGGCAGCTTCGGCTGGGACGACGTAGGAAGCTGGCTCGCAGTTGAGCGCATCAACGAGACCGATATCGACGGCAACTATCTCTCAGGCGACGTCATCTCCATCGGCTCGAAGCATACCACCGTCTGCGGCAGGGACAAGCTCATTGCCGCTGTCGGACTTGAGGATATCATTATCGTTGACACCGACGACGCACTGATGGTATGCTCAAAGAAGAACACCCAGGACGTAAAAAAGGTCATCGCAGAGCTGCGTGAGCGCAGACGTGAGGAGCTTATATAAAGAACATCATACCCGCAAACAGAAAAAGGAGTAATCAACCATGAAGAACGCACTTATCACAGGAATCACCGGCCAGGACGGCTCTTACCTCGCAGAGCTGCTCCTCGAGAAGGGCTACAATGTATACGGCATCTGGAGAAGAAAGGCTACTGCCGATTACGGCAACATCGCCCACCTCAAGGACAAGGTGACTCTCATCTACGCCGATATGACCGACCCCGTATCCCTCATTTCCGCAATGCGCATCTCACAGGCTGACGAGGTATACAACCTTGCTGCTCAGTCATTTGTAGCTACAAGCTGGGACACTCCCCTCGGCACAGCTGATATAGACGCAGTAGGCGTTACAAATATGCTCGAGGCTATCCGTATAGTAAAGCCCGAGGCACGCTTCTACCAGGCATCCACCTCCGAGATGTTCGGTCTCGTTCAGGAGATACCGCAGAAGGAGACAACTCCCTTCTATCCGAGAAGCCCCTACGGCGTTGCAAAGCTCTACGGCCACTGGATCACAAAGAACTACCGTGAGAGCTACAATATGTTCGCCTGCTCAGGCATACTCTTCAACCATGAGTCCGAGCGCCGCGGAATCGAGTTCGTTACAAGAAAGATAACAGATGCCGTTGCACGCATCAAGCTCGGCGTACAGGACTATGTAGAGCTCGGCAACATGGACTCCAAGCGTGACTGGGGCCACTCCAAGGACTACGTAAAGGCCATGTGGCTCATGCTCCAGC
>JAFZRF010000033.1 GCA_017620025.1 Ruminococcus sp. | reverse complement strand
CCTTTAGCGGAGTCCAGAGGCAGAGCCTCTGGCAGGGTGCGGGACAGAGTCCCGCATATCCGCAGGGCGCTTCGCAAGGGGTGAATTCCCAAACAGTCCGGGGGACTGTTTGGGAAGAGGGGACGCCTTGCAAGTGAAGGCGTCCCCTGATAAAACTAAGGATATTGACAAACGAACGGTCATCCGTTCAATCTCATTCCCCGAACAGCAGTCTGTACTGCTTTCTTACACGCTCGGCTGCCTGTGAGCGGAGCTTCGGCGGGGAGAGTATCTCCACGGCCGGTCCGAAGGAGAGCAGCTTTATCAGGAGCTCGGTCTCGTCGTACTTATCGTACCACAGAGTCACCTGACAGACCTGCTCACTCTCGTCTGTCTCTGTCTTCTTCTCATAGGAGGAGAACTCCATAAGGAATTCCTCTATGCTGTTCCTCTCGTTAGTCACTCTTATTACAGCGGGCTCGGTACAGCGCTGGGAGCCGCTCTCCCCTGCGACTGTGCTTCCGGGTATCTCTCCGGTGCGGCGCAGCTCCGTTATCCTTCCGAGGTTTACTACTATGACGTCAGATGTGAGGTTGCTGTATCTCGTCCGGCAGCAGTACACCCGGAACTTGTCGTTCTTCGGGGAATACTCCAGACGCAGCGGAAGGAAGAAACCGTGTTTGCTTTCTCCTTTGCCGGAATCGAAGCATATATGTGTTATCTCCCCTGCCCTGAGGGCTTCAAGCAGCTCCCGGAATACGGTGCGGTAGAAAGGATCGGCGTAGTTGTCGCCGTCGCTGAATGCGTCAACTATGCGTATCATATCAGGAGTATACAGCGGCTCGGTATCACGCAGACGTTCCTCAAGTGCAGTCAGTTCCTCGTCTGTGAGGAAGAGTGCGAGCTTCGGGTCGGAGAGCTTCGCCCTGAGCCAGCGCTTCTGGAGCTCTGTCACGACTGTTACCGGCGGATTCTTCGTCACGGGGCTGTAGGTGCCGTTGCCGTTGTCTTCAAGCAGGCCCCATGAATCCTCACCGGGGATGAGCTTATTCGGCACGAAGAGGACGGAATCACGGAAGCCCTCCTTCTCCACGATGCAGCAGATATCACGCTCTGTGACGCTCTCACGCCCGAGCACTGCCGCTGCTATGCGGAAATAGGCTCCGTATATCTCACTGAACAGCGTCATCCGCATCACCTCCGTACATATCATACATACGTCTTATATCATCTGCGTACTGCTCACGCAAAGCCTCTGTACCGCCCTCAATGCTCACAGTACGGCATATCAGTGTCCTTGCCCAGCGCATCACCTCGTCAACGTCGTTCACGTCAAAGGTCAGGCGGTAGAGTCCGTCTCCGGGCTCTTCAAAGGTACCGCAGCGTTTTTCACGTATCAGTCTCTGCCTTATAAAATCCTCGTACTTCCCTGCCGATACTGTCAGCACCAGCGGAGCGACGTCTCCTGCGGGGCGGTCAAAGCGCACACCGAAGCAGCGGTGAAGTGCTCTCCTGTAATCTTCACTGATCCTGTCATATTCTCCGCATGGCTCACCCTGTCTGACCTCACGGATGAAATCAAGGCGGTAGGAGCGGAAGTCATTCTCCTCCGGGACATATGCCGAGAGGAAGCGGCGGCCGGTCTGCACGGAGACAGCTGCCTGCATGGGAAGGACCGTTACTTCTTTCTCCTCGCCCGTGCTGTAACGCTCATATTCTCCGGCGGTGGTTATGACTGCCGTACTCTTCTGCGATGCCGCTGTCAGCAGCTCAAGGAGCACCTCGTCTTCGAGGGTGTGCATCAGATAATTGTGCTTCATGAAGAAGTGCTCGTTCTTCATGCCGCCCGCTCTGAGGAGGGTATTTCCCGCTATGCCGAAGCCGGGAGCCTCCGAGAAGAAGGCAAGGGCTTCCGGCAGGCCGGGGAACTGCTCCGTGAAGCTTTCGAGGGTATCGGGTGAGAGGGCGTAGAGCTTCTTGTTGCCTGATGATATCGTCTGCACTATTCCCTCTTCGGTATACTCCTTCAGCTTGTTGCGGACAGTCTGCAGGCCTATGTCAGCCGAGTAGTCCTCCATCAGCCTGTCGCATATCTCATCGACCGTCAGAGGCTCGTCTGTGCCGGAGAGGATATCTGTCAGCAGGAAGTGAAGACGGATATCCCTGTCGGTGAAGCTCTTCGCACGGTAGGCCTGATAGAGCGGATTCTCCGGGATATGGGCGCTGTCAACGGATATGGAGACCTGCCTTCCGCGTACTGAATCGTCAAGGCGTATGCAGTCGCCGAGCCAGCATTCGGCACGGCGCTTCTCGTCGTCATAGGTGCGGCTGCTGCGGTCACGGAAATCGCCTCTCCGCTTGAAGCCGTATACAAAGAAATCACGGATGTATTCCCGTGTCTTGCCGAAGCTCTTTATCAGCTCGG
The DNA here is from genome assembly GCA_017620025.1 of Ruminococcus sp. Classification (GTDB taxonomy): domain Bacteria; phylum Bacillota; class Clostridia; order Oscillospirales; family Ruminococcaceae; genus Ruminococcus. The sequence continues at coordinate 11,328 of JAFZRF010000033.1, read as the reverse complement.
AAAAGCCTGCCATAGTTCTCCTCCTTCTGCGTTTATTGGAAAGCGCTCCCATGAGAGATCACGGGAGCGCAGGTCATCAGTTCCAGGTAGGATTGCCGCCGGTGGATGCAGCAGCGTAGTATGCAAGTATCGATGAAGCATCGTCAGAGCCGATGATTCCGTCGGCGTTGATATCGCCGGCCATCATTTCTCTCTGTCCGAACTTTCCTGCTGCACCGGTGGATGCAAGAGCGTACTCCTCAAGCACCAGTGAAGCATCGTTGGAATCGATGATGCCGTCGCCGTTTACATCGCCCTTTACATAGCCGTCAAGGTGGAGCGCTATGTAGCAGGTGTTGCCGTCAACGGTAACTGTCTCTGTCTTTGCGGACATCTCTCCGTCAACGGAGATCACAAGGTTCATCTCGATGAAGCTGTCGGGATGATCGTTAGGATCCGGTACTGTCATGGGTGCGGTGGTGTAGGTATATACTGTATCGTACTGACCGCCCTTAACCTTGACTGCTGCCTTGTAGCTGCGGAAATCTGTCTTGGGATCAACTGTGTCATAGCCTTCAAGGTCGAGTGAAACTGTCTCGCCTGCTGCTATGTCAGCCTTGTAGTAGGGCTCTGCCACACACTCGGGAGAATCAAAGGTAACAAAGAGCTCTGCCGTTGCGTTCTCAGGCATTGTGATATTAACTCTTGCATTAACAAGATTCTTGTCAAAGTGCTTGAAGACGGGCTTGAGAGCCTTTACGGGAGCCTCTGTGGTAACAGTCGTGGTCACAGGCTCGGATGTTGTTGTAGCGATCGTTGTTGTAGTAGCTGCCGGCTTTGTTGTTGCGGGCTTTGTCTCAGCTGCCTTCGTTGTTGTAGCAGCTGCCTTTGTGGTAGCCAGCTTGGTAGCTGCGGTGGTTGCAGGCTTGGTCTCGGCTGCCTTTGTCTCTGTAGCTGCGGGCTTTGTTGCGTCTGTTGCTGCAGCGACAGTAGTTGCAGCCGTAGCAGCAACAGTAGTTGCGGCTGCTGTGGTAGTTGCCTCGACAGCCGCTGCGGTCGTCGGAGAAGCTATCGGTATCTCGGGAGTCGTTGCATCGTCTGATGCGGAAGCAGTTGTTGTATCAGCTGTGTCTGCTGCCACTGCCGGTGCGGGCATGATCGGGAATACCGATAAGGTGACTGCCAGAACGGCTGCTGTGAGCTTTGAAAGATCCATTACGTATCATCCTTTCTGTTTATCTGGTCTTCCGGTATCGTTACGGCGATATCGGTGTCCCCTGCGTTGAGGACAGTGATTGTAATATCAGTGTATGTCACATCCTGCGGGAGATAGAGTGAGAAGCCGTTTGCGGAACGCTCGCCCTCACGGCCGAGGAGCTTGTCCTCGAAGCAAAGGAAGGCTTCAAACGTCCTGCCGCCTGCTGTGACGAGTATACGGTGATTGTCCCCGCCCCTGTACAGGAATCCGGGAAGCTCGCCGTAAATATGCGTGTACTGACCGGAGGGCTCTGCCTTGACAGTGAACTCCGTCCAGTCTATGATGTTCTGATTCTCCCTTTCGGAGAACCTTCCGGCGTATATAGAAGCCGGCTTTTCGGGGAGCGGTGTCTCCGGGGCTGCCATCAGCGGTGCGTACTTCTGGAGGTTGCCGAGGTTTCGCTCGACTATCTCGAGTATCACGGTATCTGCTCCGCCCTCGCCGCCTATGCCCGTCATGGGGTAGGGCACTGCACGGGTGAATGTCGCAGATGCGTAGGTCTCCGCCATATACTGGAGTATCGCCTCACCGTAGGAATCACGGAACATCAGGAGGTTTCCCGTGCCGTTCTCAGAGGTCGTCCGTATGTCGATATCATCGAGCGCACGGAAGTGGCCAAGATAGCTGTAGGTGAACGGGTAGTCGGTGTAGACCTGCCTGTCCTTAGCCTCCTCTGCCGGATAGATCATCGCTGCAAGGTCGCCGAGACGGTCATTGCGGGATGTCCAGCCGCCGCAGGAGATATAATCCCTGCCGAGTGCTTTCATAAGGCCGGTATAGCCGACATAGGCGCCCATATTGTTCCAGTGGGTATCGGTAAGGTGGTAGAGCGGTATGCTCGAGCCCGCTGACAGGATGACATCCTTCATGTCGCAGAAGTATCCGCTGCCGGAAAGCTCTTCCGTGAGGGCTTCAAGGTCGCTCTTTCCCTCTGCCGGTACATAGTTGGAAGGCATATTCTCCGGGTAAACGCTGTTCTTGTTGGGTGCTACGGTGAAGAGGAAGTCTGCGCCCTGTGAGGTACAGTAGTCCTTCATCAGTTCGAGATTGCGGACGATGTTGGACATCTCATGGGCGTCAAGGGTGTTGAGCCTGAGGTAGTTGTCCGCCGTTTCGCCGTAGTAGAGCCAGCCGTTCTTTCCGTAGATGACGTTCTTGTTCGGGGATGTGCCGAGAACTGCGGTCTTTAGCCTGCCGTCCGCTGTTACAAGTGACTGGCGGAAGGCGAAATGCTCTGAGAACCAGTCTTCAAACTGGGAGAAGTACTCGGTGTTGAGTTTTCCTTCCTCAGTGCGTATCTTCGGAGCCTCTGCCAGCTTCCGCTTTTCCTTTGCCTCATCAGTCTTAGCGAAAGGCATGAGCACTGACGGGACAAGGCACATGGCAATGAAGGCGCCGGAATAGAGCCTGTATAATATCTTCTTTTCCATATCTGCCTCCTAAAACCTGAAATAGATGAACGGATTGTAGGAAGCGGACGAGAGTGTCACGATACACAGTGCAAGGAGGACAAGCGATACGCCGTAGGAGCATACATCGAGTGCCTTTGCTGCCTTGCCTGCACGGCTCTTTACCGCGTTCACGACGGGTGCCGAGAAGATGACTGCGAGCAGGAGCATTGCAAGATACATAGGAGTCAGCTGCTTCATGAACATGGCGTGCTGTCCTGTCCTGAGACAGGGAACGAACATCCTTCCTATATAGCGGCAGGCTGTACCGAGATCATCGGCACGGAAGAAAACGAACGCAAGTATCGTGACGAGCATCGCATAGCCGTGCCGGAATATCCTCGGCCACTTTGCCGGCTTGAGTATCCCGTAGGATTCAAGCATCAGGAAGCCGCCGTTGAGAAGTCCCCATACTATGAAGTTGAGGCTTGCTCCGTGCCAGAGACCGGTGCAGAAGAATACCGCCAGCTTGTTGAAGGCTGTGCGTGTCTTTCCCTTGCGGTTGCCGCCGAGCGGGATATACAGATATTCCTTGAACCAGGTGGATACGGAAATATGCCATCTGCGCCAGAATTCCTGTATACTCTGCGAGATATAGGGGTAGTTGAAGTTCTCACGGAAGGTGAAGCCGAACATCTTTCCGAGACCTATGGCCATATCACTGTAGCCTGAGAAATCAAAGTAGATCTGGAAGAGATAGGATATGGCTCCGAGCCATGCCAGCGCCGGAGAGAGCTCCGAGGTATCGAGCCCGTAGACGTAGTCCGCTGCGACAGCCATAGTGTTGGCTATCATCAGCTTCTTCGTCATACCGATGACGAAGCGGCGCATACCCTGTGCCGTCTGCTCCGGAGTCTCCTTCCTGTTGTCGATCTGATCGGCGAAATCGTAGTACTTTACGATAGGGCCGGCAACGAGCTGCGGGAAGAAGGTGATGTAGAGTGCGAGCCTGTAAAGGCTGCGCTGTATGTACTTCGGATCCTTGTAGGCGTCTATCACGTAGGACATCGCCTGGAAGGTATAGAAGGAAATACCGATGGGAAGTGCTATATGCGGCACCTTCACATCAACGAACGGCAGAGCGTTCAGCAGCTCCGCACCGAAGCCGGCATACTTGAAGATGCCGAGCATGGTGAGGTTCGCTATTATCGACAGTATCAGGAGCGGCCTGCGGAGCCTGTTGCCCTCCGCCATTCCCAGTCCGCAGAGATAATTCATGAAGATCGAGATTATCATCAGGACTACTGCCTTCGGCTCGCCGTAGGTGTAGAATGCTATGCTGAATATCAGCAGGAGTATGTTCTTTGCCTTTATCGTGGGCATCAGGCGGTTGAGTATGTATACCGCCGTCAGGAATATGAACAGGAATACGGGACTGCTGAAAACCAAGACAGCTCCTCCTTATACTGCTGTGTAGAGCTCTATTTCTGTTACAACGTCTCCGCTGTAGGTAACGTCTGTCTCCTTGTTGCCGTTCATGTAGATGTACATATTGCCGGCAGCCTCGCCTGAACCGAGAAGAGCCTCAGCCTCGGACTTTGTCATGCCGATGCGGACACCGTTTACTGTGTAGTCGCCGCTTGTTACCTTCACATCGAATACATACTCGGCGCCGCCGTCGATATAAGCCTGTACCTCAACTCCGTTGAAGCGGTATACCTTTACGTCATAGCCGCCCTGTGTGCAGGCTGCTCCGCCGCCCTCGTATGTGGGTGTGCCGAGTGAGGAGATAAGGCCGGATGCGTTGGAGAGAAGAGTATCATAGTTCATGGATACGCTGCTCTGCTGCGGCTGCTGGGGCTGCTCAGGTACGGGAGCCTCTGTCGGTGCAGCGGGAGCCTCTGTAGCCTTGGGTGCCTCAGTTGCCTTGGTCTCTTCTGCAGCAGCCTCGGTCTTGGTCTCTGTTGCAGCCTCGGTCGTTGTTTCAGAAGTCTCCTCTTCCTCGTCAGCTGAGGAAGCTGCAGTGGTGGTATCCTCTGACTTTGTGGATGAAGCAGCTGTTGTCTCCGTACCCTCGGAAGCCTCTTCGGATGCTTCCTCTGTGCCTGAGGGGATCTCAAGGACGATATCGTCGTTGGATGCCGTGCCTACAGGGTCGCTGCCGCATGATACTGCGGACACGCTGAGTACGATAGCCAGTGCTGCCAGAAATGCTGATGTTTTTTTCATATTTATCCTCCGGAATACTTATCTGCCGCTACCCGGCAGATCATAAGATTTGCTGTATCGCTCCCCTGCTGTCAGAGGAGCGGTACGGTCATTCATTAATAATAAGTGGGGTATACGAACTGGTACAGGGTGTAGTTCTTGCTCTGCAGGAAGCTGTCGGTTGCGTAGTAGTAACCGTTGCAGGTATCGATGTTCCACCATGAACCGTCGATATATACCTGATTCCAGTAGTGGTCACTGGTGTAGTGGCCTGTACCGTATACAACTCTTGTCGTATATCCTGCCTGCTTCATAAGACAGTCTGTGATAGCTGCGAAGTAGTAACATACGACATAGCGGTTATTGAAGGCATAGTTTGCAAAGTAGCCCCAGCCTGTGGTATTGATCGCAGCAAGGCTCCTTGTATCTTCTATGTACTTGTAGTTGTTGTGGTTCCTTACGTAGTTGTAGATCGCAGAAAGGCCTGTACCTGTCTGGTTGAGGACACTCTGTGCGGTCTTCTGTACGTTGGAGAAGGGCACTGCAGTACCGTCGGCAGTGATATTGTATTCATCGAGCATGATGTTGGTATCCATCTTGCCTGTTGAGGTATTGAGGTGGTAGAGCTTGTTATCGATGGTCTGCCAGCCGTACATCATCTTTCCGTCAGTGCCGAAGTAATACTTGCCGTCGCTGAATGATGCCCAGCCTGTTACCATAGCGCCGGTCTCTTCACTGAAGTAGTACTTGTCGTTGTCGATGAAGATACGTCCTGAGTGGAGCTTGCCGTCTGTGCCGAGGTAGTAGGTGCTTCCGCCGATGTTCTGGAGGCCTGTGAGCACCTTGCCGGTAGAATCGGCATAGTATCTGCTTGTGCCGTCATTGAACCAGCCCGTTACCATAGCGCCGCTTGTGCCGAAATAGCGGATAACGCCGTCAACTGTAACAAGACCTGTCACCATAGCGCCGTCAGCGCCGAAGTAGTATGTACCGTCGCCGAGGGTGATAAGTCCGGTCTGGAGCGCACCGTCCTCGCCGAAGTAGAATTTCTCGTTGTCGATAGCCACACGGCCTGTCATCATGACACCGTCTGTATTGAAGAAGTATCTCTTGTCGTCGATAGTGGCCTTGCCGACGTACATATGTCCGTCATCGCCGCCGAAGAAGCGGTAGCCGTCCTCGAACTTGAGCCAGCCGGTCTGCTGAACGCTGTTGGGGCCGAAGTAGAAGCTTGCATCATCGACCTTTGTTATGCCGTAGGCTGCCTTTCCTGTAGCCGGATCAAAGTAGTACTTCTTTCCTGCTATCTCCGACCAGCCGGAATACAGTCCCTTGTCCGTCAGGTAGTAGATTCCGTCATCGGTGGTGATAAGACCGAGAAGGCTCTGTCCTGTGGAAGGATCGTAGTAATGCTTGATACCGGCGGAATCGGTCTGCCAGCCTGTGAGCTGCTCACCGTTCTCGCCGAAGAAGTACTTATTGCCGTCGATGGCGGTCTCTCCAACTGCTACCTTGCCCTCGGAGTTTATGTAGTAGTTCTTGCCGCCTGCTGTCGTGAAGCCCTCTTCCGTTACCTTCACGCCCTGCTCGTCGAATACATCCATTCCGTCCTCGGATGCGACTGCCTCATCGGCTGCCTTGCCTTCATCCTTGCTGATGTAGTACTGCTTGCCGCAGTATTCCAGCCAGCCGTATACAGGCTTTCCTGTTTCGGGGTCGTAGTAGCGGCGCTTGCCTCCTACAGTTCTCCAGCCGGTCTTGAGGACACCGTTCTCAGAGAAGAGGTATACCTCTCCGTCAATGGTCTGCTCTCCTGTGACCGCCTTGCTGTTTTCATCAAAATAGTAAAAGCGTCCGCTTGTGTCTACGAACCATGAATCCTTCTTTGCATCGTCTGCTGCTGATGCAGGAGTCATGGACACGAGACTCAGAGCTGCTGCCATTCCGGCAAGCACTCCAACGTATTTTTTCATAATGCCTCTCCTTTCGTCACGCTTTCCGTTTAACGGAACAGCGGAAATATCCCATAATATTTTAGCACTATTCGGAAATAAAGTCAATAAAACTGTTGCTATTTCTGTGCTAAGGTCGTCGTTTTTTGCTGCCGCACAGAAAACACATCAGCGTCTGCATATATATAATCGAAGAAAAGACGTTTTCTGTGACACGATGATACTATAATCCACAGAAACAGATACTATTGTGAACAGCAAAAGAGCAAACAGTGTTTGCTCTTTTGGTTTCTGTTATCTTATCTTTGATCCGGCGGGGATATCATCGTCAAGGAATACGACTCTGATACCGGACGGTGTGTCCGCTGCACAGATCATTCCGTTGCTCTCTACTCCCCTGAGCTTTACGGGCTTGAGGTTTGCAATGAGCTGTATCGTCTTTCCTACAAGATCCTCGGGAGCGTAGTACTGTGCGATACCGGATACTACCTGTCTGCCGCCCATGCCGTCATCGAGCTGGAGGCAGAGAAGCTTGTCGGACTTCTTTACTCTCTCGGCGGAGAGCACCTTTGCTGCACGTATCTCTACCTTTGCGAAATCGTCGATAGTGATCTCGGGAGCAAGCTCCGGTATCTCGGCCTCTTCGGCAGTCTCAGTCTTCTCGCCCTTCTCCTCGGAGGAGAGCTTTGCCTTTGCTGCCTCCATATTCTTCAGAAGGATGGCATTGAGCTCTTCGATCTCCTTGTCCACGTCGATACGTGGGAAGAGGATCTCGCCCTTGTGTACTGTCACGTTCTCAGGCAGTACACCGAACTTGTCAAGCTTGCCGTACTCAACGTCTGTTGCTGCTGCGCCTATCTGCTCCCATACCTTCGGCATTGTTGTGGGCATGAACGGTGCGAGAAGTGCGGATGTTACACGGATAGCCTCAAGGAGGTTATAGAGAACTGTCGCAAGACGTGCCTTCTTTGTCTCGTCCTTGCCGAGCTTCCACGGCTCAGTCTCGTCGATGTACTTGTTTGCACGGGATACTACCTCGAAGATAGCCTCGAGAGCCTGCTTCAGCTTTGTCTCGTCGATGTACTTGTCTACCTCGGCAAGAAGTCCGGTAACCTTTGCCTTGAACTCCTCATCAAGTGCATCGCCCTCACGGTCTGCGGGAAGAGTGCCGCCGAAGTATTTGTCGGCCATTGCTACGGTACGGGAAACGAGGTTTCCGAAGCCGTTTGCAAGGTCTGAGTTTATGCGGTTGATCATGATCTCGTTGGAGAATGCGCTGTCTGCGCCGAGAGCCATCTCACGGAGGATATGGTATCTTATGGTATCTACTCCGTAACGCTCGCCGAGCATGAAGGGATCAACTACATTTCCGAGGGACTTGGACATCTTCTCGCTTTCGCCGCCCTTGCCCTGCATCGTTATCCAGCCGTGTACGGCAAGGTGATGAGGAAGCGGGAGCTCGAGAGCCATGAGCATTGCCGGCCAGATGATAGCATGGAATCTCATGATGTCCTTGGCTACCATGTGAACATCGGCAGGCCAGTACTTCTCGAAATCACTGTGTGCGGAATTCATATATCCGAGTGCGGTGATGTAGTTGGAAAGAGCGTCTATCCATACATATACAACGTGCTTGTCGTCGAAGGATACCGGTACGCCCCACTTGAAAGTCGTTCTTGATACGCAGAGGTCCTCAAGGCCGGGCTTGATGAAGTTGTTTACCAGCTCGACTGCTCTTGTCTTCGGACGGAGGTAATCCGTCTCGAGAAGAAGCTTCTCTATGCGGTCTGCAAAAGGAGACATCTTGAAGAAGTAAGCCTCCTCCTTTGCGAACTTGACGGGTCTGTGACATTCCGGACAGCAGCCGTTCTCATCGAGCTGTGAATCAGTCCAGAAGCTCTCGCAGGGGGTGCAGTACTTTCCGGAATACTCGCCCTTGTAGATATATCCTCTGTCGTAGAGTTCCTTGAATATCTTCTGTACCGACTCAACGTGGTAGTCGTCAGTAGTACGGATGTACCTGTCGTAGCTTATGTTCATGTATTTCCAGAGCTTCTTGAAGATGGCAACTATGCCGTCAACATACTCCTTCGGGGATAATCCCTGAGCCTCTGCCTTCTGCTCTATCTTAAGACCGTGCTCGTCTGTGCCGGTCAGGAACATTACGTCATTACCCTGCATTCGCTTGTAACGGGCTATCGAATCGCAGGCAACTGTTGTATAGCAGTGACCGATATGCGGTTCTCCCGATGGATAATAAATAGGCGTTGTGATGTAAAAGGGTTTCTTTGACATAATCTATCTCTCCGATCTGTGAATTTACCGACTGCCGCCTTCGCCGGAGGCTTTTTGCAGAACGGTAATACTATTATACACCTTTTTTTCTCTTTTCACAAGTCTTTTCTGAAAAAACTGTGTCTCTGCACATAATGTGCAGGTATCTCAGCGTGATAATTTAAGTATTCAACGGACGATAGTAATAAAAGCACCGGATTAGTTTTGTCTGTATTGCACAAATATACAGTTGTGCGATATTAAATGTTATCAGAATACTTGATTTTTAAATTAAACCTACGTATAATTAAAGTATGATTTAATCCGAGCTGTCAGAATATTTCTGTTGACAGACAGGCGGATATCATAGTATATTTATAGGGGGATAAGCTTATGAGTTTTCTATCAAAGGCGGGGGCGTTCATTTCAGCCGCCGTCATCACCGCTTCATGCACATCAATGACGATCAGGGAGGACAGGATAATGACCGATAACAATGCAATTTCCGCATCAGCTCCGGTAAGCGTTTCAGCTTCGCCGCTTATCAGCCGCAACGTACCGGCTTACTCGGGTACGAATCCGGCAACCGCTTCAGCCGGCAACGATGAACACTACTTCTCCTTCTGGTCGGGCACTGCGCCGGACTACCTCGCCTACGACCTCTCAGGAGTGCCGGAGGAGCAGAGGAAGGAGGTCAGTGCGGTATGGTATACCACAAGTACCTTCGACCGCATAGGACAGTACGTAAACCAGAACATGATACCGACGGACTACAACGTCGAGGTCAATGCTGCTCCCGGCGGCACTTACCCCACGGAAGGCTGGGTGACTGTTGAGGAGGTCAGAGGCAAGACCTACGGCTCAATGATGCATACTTTCGATATGACGGGATATAACTGGATAAGGCTGAATGTCCTCAAGGCTGACGGCGAAGAGGGCAGGAACATCAGCCTCAACCTTGACGTGCACAGCGGAAAGGCAGATACCTGGCTCTTCCTCGGTGATTCAATAACCGCCGGAGGTATGAACAACTGCTACGGCACGGGTTTTGCAACTTACCTCAATCAGATTGACGCCGGATTCTTCCCTGTACAGATAAACGGAGGCATCGGCGGCATCACCAGTACTGACGGAATACAGAACATAGACAAGTGGCTCAGCGACTGTCCGGCAAGGTTCGTGAGCATAGCCTACGGCACGAATGACTGCTGGGGAAATCCCGGAAATGCTGACAACTTCTACAACAACACCAAGGCGATGATAGATAAGATACTCGAGGCAGGCAGGATACCCGTTCTCCCGAAGATACCGGGTTCAACGAATGCCGATGTAGGCAATAACGTGCCGCTTTTCAACGCAAAGATCGAGCAGCTCTGGAGCGAGTATGAAGGCAGGCTCATCAAGGGACCGGACTTCGAGGCGTTCTTCAACGAGCATCCCGAGGGGCTCAGCGGAGACGGTGTACATCCTTCCTCCGAGGGCTATGATATGATGCGTCAGGTGTGGGCGCAGGAAATGTACAAGGCAGTATACGAAAACGGTGCAGCTCAGACCGAGCCTGTGACTGAGGCTCCCGAAACGCAGCCGATTACCGAAGCTCCGAAGCCTGTCACATACGGCGATGCCAACACTGACGGACATATAGATGTTTCGGATGCCGTTGCGGTATTGCAGTACGTTGCCAACCAGGAGAAATACCCGCTCACAGAAGAGGGGCTTGTCAGTGCGGATATCGACGGCCAGCCCGGCATAACCGGCTCTGATGCGATAACGATACAGAAGATCGATGCAGGCATCATAAAGCTAGAAGATCTGCCGCTGAAATAATGACATAATATACATAGACAGGGGACGATAACAGCATCGTCCCCTGTTTTAATGCGGAATACGGAATTAATGGTATCGCCGAAAATAATAGCGTTTGTAGGGACCGCCTTTGGCGGTCCTCTTGTTATGCGCTGCAAGGGTACCAAGTGTAGGGACGCCCATCGGGCATCCGTGTGACAGGTAGATCTGTCGTATATGGTGCGATTATCGTTCGGGGTGCGGGCTGCCGGAGGCAGCCCCTACACACGTACATAAACGAATGGGCGGGGCGATGTAGGCATCGCCCCCTACACCCCGTCCGAAGTCAGCAACTCAAACTAACAGCGCTCGTTATGCTGCCCGTGCGATAGCCTGACAAGGCCTGCTGGTCTCAAATAAAAGCAAAAGCTGACAGGAGGGGGTGGTGGGCAAGGAAAGGGGAGTCCAGAGGGGGAAACCTTGG
>JAFZRF010000032.1 GCA_017620025.1 Ruminococcus sp. | reverse complement strand
GACAGCTTTTTTATTATATCACAACTCCAAGTCTTTGTCAATACCTTTTTCAAAGTTTTTTCAGAAAACTTTTTGTTGTGGGGGCTGGCCTCTCAGAGGGCAGCTTTAATATTATATCACTGTCGTGACGCTTTGTCAAGTGCTTTTCAAAAATTTCTGCAAACTTATTTTCCATAGTCCAAAACCATTTTTGAATTTCTGACGTCTCGTCCGACGGCTTTATTATTATATCACGCATTCCGGACATTGTCAACTAAAAGAAAAAACGAGTTTTCAACATTATTTTGTGCATTGTGTTGAAGACTCGTTTTTTCTTTTTTCCGTTATGCATTTTCCATTTTACAACATATAAAAAGCGAACAAGCCTGAGCCTGTTCGCTTTTTGTTATTTCTCCGATATAAGCACTGTGTTGTTCCTTATCCTGAAGCCCGGAAGATTCTCCACAAAACGGCTGAACTTTGAATAGCCGTAGGTCTTCGGGCTGAAATCAGGCATCTTCGCACAGAGCTGCTTCTTGAGCTCGCCGAGGTTGTATCCCTTGCTGCCGTTCGTTCTGACAATCGCTGCAAGTATGTCCTCCACTCTCTCGAGATCTGTTTCCTTTGATTTCAGCGAAACAAGTATGCTGCTGCCTACCTGACGGAAATTCAGACAGTCGAAGTCTTTAAGGAACTGCGAGAACTTTGAATAGCCGTAGTTACGGACGTCGAAATCAGGATAACGCCCCTGGAGACGACTGCCGAGCTCGCCTATATTGATCTCCTCCTGGAGGTTTGCATTCTCCGATACTATACGGATGATATCAGACTCGAGGTTCTTCAGCTCTACCTTGTCAGCCTCAGCCGGAAGCTGTATCTCCTCTTCAGCCAGCACTTCAAGATACTTGAAGGCATTGCAGGCTGTGCTGAAGGGCTTCGGCGTCTTCTTCTCGCCCATACCGATAACGTGCTTTCCGGATTCTCTCAGCCTTATCGCAAGGCGGGTGAAGTCGCTGTCACTTGATACGATACAGAAGCCGTCAACATTATCCGAGTAGAGTATATCCATTGCATCGATTATCATCGCCGAATCGGTAGCGTTCTTTCCCGTCGTGTAGCTGTACTGCTGGACCGGGGTTATAGCATTGTCGAGCGCCATATTCTTCCAACTCGCAAGATTTGGGCGTGTCCAGTCGCCGTAAACCCTCTTATATGTTACTATTCCGTAGTTTGACACCTCATCGAGTATGTACTTGGTATACTTAGACGCAACATTGTCTGCATCTATAAGCACTGCATACCTTGATTCCTTTTCCATCAGATCACTCCTAATTATTCCCGCCGCAATCGGCACTACATTTATTATAACATTTATATTTACATTTGTATATAGTAAAAACGCACAAAGAGTCCCTGCCTTCTTTGTGCGCCCGTATACAAAAATAAATCCCGAAGCTATTGCTTCGGGATTCGTGCAATGACGGAAGTATTCCCCCGCCACTCTGGAGCGGATTACGAGGCTCGAACTCGCTACCTCCACCTTGGCAAGGTGGCGCTCTACCAGATGAGCTAAATCCGCATTAACAGGTGCGCTGATCCGCTGCACCTATTGTGGTGCTTCCGGTCGGAATCGAACCAACGACACGGGGATTTTCAGTCCCCTGCTCTACCGACTGAGCTACAGAAGCATAAATGGCGACCCGGATGAGGCTCGAACTCACGACCTCCGCCGTGACAGGGCGGCGCTCTAACCAACTGAGCTACCGGGCCATGTGGTGGGGACTACAGGGCTCGAACCTGTGACCCTCTGCTTGTAAGGCAGATGCTCTCCCAGCTGAGCTAAACCCCCACAGCATATCTCTCAGGCTTCCGGGGCGTTGTCCCTGTCGCCTGACGACTTGTTTATTATATCACAGGCATTTTGATTTGTCAAGGGTTTTTTTCAAAAAAATCCAAAAAAATTTCCTCAGCAGCCGAATACAGCGATATACAGCCTTTTGCAGCTCTGAGCATCTTCTTCTGTATCTGTTTTTTCAGTATTTCCCGATGTAAAATTCCTCCCTCCCCGTTCAATTTCCGGAACGGGAAGGGAGATCATCTATACCCTGATTTTTATTTTCCGAGCTCACTGATGAACTGCTTTATGTCCTCGCTGATCCTTTCGGATTCGTAGTGGTGGACATAGTGGCTGCAGTCAAGGAGAACCAGCTTTCCGTTATCCGAGCTGTCAACTACCGCCTGATGTGCGTTCATCCAGAGCTCACTGCTCTGATTCGGTTTGGATATGTACTGTATCGTAGGCGTCTTCGGATACGGTGCGCTCTTTATCTCGTCAAAGGCATCGAACACGCCGTCGAACTCGCGTAAAATAGTCTCGCTGGTGAGCGCCCTTCTTGTTATCGCCATTACCGTCTTCATCTCTTCCTTTGTGCACCATGCGCTCTGGTCGTCGGGAATGATACGGAACAATCCGGTCACGCCCTCAAACTTGCTGAGTCCCATAGACACATCTACCAGCCAGCCCTGCGAATCCCAGTCTATAGAATCCGGGAGAGTGATATCAAGTCCGATTATGCCCTCGACCTCGTCTGGATACTTCTGCGCCCAGAGGATAGCCTCAAGGCCTGAGAGAGAATGCGGGCAGAGTATATACGGTGCTTCTATACCTGCCTTTTTGAGTGCCTCCCTGTCGTTGCTCAGTATCGTGTCAAAGCTCCGCTCCCCTGCCTTCTCGTCGGAGAAGCCGTAGCCGAACTTCTCGATAACGGCCACCTGACAGCTGTCGGTGAGCTTGTCATAGAGCGGTCTGAAATCGTATATCGGTGAGGGAGTGCCCCAGCCGGCCATGAATACGACCGTATGATCGCCGTCGCCTGCGCTGTAAATATTCATATTATTCCCGTCAACTTCAACGAGCTGCCCGAAATTCTGTTCCAGCAGCGGTGCTTCCTTCTTCGTCATGATCAGGTTGTAAACCGTCATTCCGAGAATGAACAGAACGATCAGCAGCAGGATGACGAGTAATGTCTTGCCAATAAACTTAAGTACTTTTTTCATAGATGATTCCTCCGTTTTTGTCTGAGGGCAGTCCTCCGCCCGGACAGTAGTGTATTTGTTGGTAAGAATGGAAGAAAATATCAAAAGGCCACAGCATAAAGTAACGCTATGGCCTATAGAGCGGTATCAGAAATCAAGCTTCTTCTTGAGCTTTTCAAAGAAGCTCTGACGCTTTGCGTAGTTCTTCTCCGAGAGAGAATCCTCAAACGCCTTGAGCAGATCCTTCTGCTTCTTGGAGAGGTTCTTGGGTACCTCTACATAGATCTTTACGTACTGGTTTCCTCTCTCCTGACGGTGGAGCTTCTTGACTCCCTTGCCCTTGAGACGGAATACAGTGCCGTTCTGTGTGCCTTCGCTTATGTTGTATTTTACATCGCCGTCGATAGTGGGCACCGTGATCTCGCTGCCGAGAACGGCGTCCATATAAGTAACAGGGATATCGCAGTGGATATCGTAGCCCTCACGGGTGAAGAGCGGATGGCTCTTGACATTGATCCCGAGGAGGAGATCTCCGGAAGGTCCTCCGTTGATTCCGCAGTCTCCCTGACCGCTGAGACGGATGGTCTGTCCGTTGTCGATACCTGCCGGTATCTCCACGGATACTGTCTTCTGTACTCTGAGCCTTCCGACGCCCTTACATCTTGTACACGGATTCTTGATGACCTTTCCCTTTCCGCCGCAGTGAGGACAGGGCTTTGCCGAGCTTATCATGCCGAAGGGTGTGCGCTGGGTGGCCTTTACCTGTCCGCGTCCCTGACAGTCCGGGCATATATCGGCTGTTGTGCCTGCGTCCGCGCCGGTGCCCTTGCACGCATCACACACTGTCATGCGGTTGAGCTTGATATCCTGCTTCTTGCCGTTGCAGGCGTCCATGAAGGATATAGTAACAGCCTCCTGGATATCAGCGCCGCGTCTCGGTGCATTGGCGTTTGAACGTGTCGAACCGCCTCCGAAGCCGAAGCCGCCGAAGATGTTCTCAAGTATATCGCCCATATCTCCGAATCCGCCGAAGCCGTCCATGCCGCCGGCGCCTCCGCCGTAGCTCGGATCAACGCCTGCATGGCCGAACTGGTCATAGCGGGCACGCTTCTCAGGATCGGAAAGCACCTCGTTGGCCTCGTTGACCTCCTGGAACTTCTCGACATAGGAGGGATCATCAGGGTGAAGATCGGGGTGACATTCCCTTGCCTTCTTCCTGTACGCCTTCTTTATCTCGTCCTCAGAAGCACCCTTCTCGATACCGAGGACCTCATAATAATCTCTTTTTTCAGCCATAATCTATTCTCCATTCATGTTATCAGCACCGGCCGGCGGGCTGTCCTGACCGCTGCTGACGGCCGTTATCCGTATACAGCTTTAGGGCGAAGTGTACTCCGCCCTTGACAGCTGTCAGCTGTTTTCGATCATTTCTTCATATTCGCCTCTGCCGCCGTCATAGTCTCCGAAGTCGTCCTTAGCCATATTATTGAACAAGTTAAGTCCGAGGAGGAGTGCGGCAATTATGATCACTACAAGAATGATCTTCTTAACAGTCTCTTTTCTCATCTGATCATACCTCTGTGAAGTCAGCGTCTACTACGCCGTCATCATTTCCGCCGTTGTCGGAAGCGCCTGCTGCGCCGCCCATATTGGCGAACTGTGAAGGATCGATAGTATCACCGTTGGGGTTAGACTGCTGGTAGATCTTTGCAGAGAGATCGTAGAATGACTTCTGGAGTTCCTCCTTGAGCTTCTTGATCTCATCGTGGTTCTCTGCGCTGATAGCAGCCTTGAGTGATGCACACTTGCTCTCGATCGCGGACTTCTCGTCAGCGGATACCTTGTCGCCGAAGTCTGCAAGTGCCTTCTCGCACTGGAATACAAGGCTCTCTGCCTCGTTCTTGTTGTCTACCTGCTCACGGCGCTTCTTGTCCTCTGCTGCATACTGCTCAGCTTCCTTTACAGCCTTGTCGATATCGTCCTTGGACATATTTGTAGAGGAAGTGATAGTGATGTTCTGCTCCTTGCCTGTGCCGAGATCCTTTGCAGTAACGTGTACGATACCGTTCTGGTCGATATCGAAGGTTACCTCGATCTGAGGGATTCCTCTCGGTGCGGGAGCGATGCCGTCGAGACGGAATGTGCCGAGCTGCTTGTTGTCTCTTGCGAACTCACGCTCACCCTGGAGTACGTTGATATCAACGGCGGGCTGGTTGTCTGCGTATGTGGAGAATACCTGTGACTTCTTGGTCGGAATAGTGGTATTTCTCTCGATCATACGTGTGCAGATGCCGCCTGCTGTCTCGATACCGAGTGACAGAGGTGTAACGTCGAGGAGGAGGAGACCGTTCTCAACGTCGCCGCCGAGAACACCGCCCTGGTATGCTGCACCGAGTGCAACACACTCGTCAGGGTTGATGCCCTTGAAGGGATCCTTGCCGATAAGCTTCTTTACTGCATCCTGTACAGCGGGGATTCTTGAAGAACCGCCGACCATGAGCACCTTGCTCAGCTCGGAAGCGGAAAGGCCGCTGTCGCTGAGAGCCTGACGTACAGGTCCCATTGTTGCCTCAACCAGGTCTGCTGTGAGCTCATCGAACTGTGCTCTTGTAAGAGTGAGGTCGAGATGCTTAGGAGTACCTGTTGCGTCAACAGTTATGAAAGGAATGTTGATATTTGAAGTTGTTGTGGAAGACAGCTCGATCTTGGACTTCTCTGCTGCGTCCTTGAGTCTCTGTGCAGCCATCTTGTCCTGTGAGAGGTCAATGCCCTCAGATGCCTTGAACTGCTTTACCATCCAGTCGATGATACGCTGGTCGAAGTCGTCACCGCCGAGACGGTTGTTACCTGCTGTAGCAAGTACCTGCTGAACGTCCTCGCCCATCTCGATGATGGATACATCGAATGTACCGCCGCCGAGGTCGTATACCATTACGGTCTGCTCCTCTTCCTTGTCGATACCGTAGGAAAGAGCTGCTGCTGTAGGCTCGTTGATGATACGCTTTACTGTGAGGCCTGCGATCTGGCCGGCATCCTTTGTAGCCTGTCTCTGTGAGTCTGTGAAGTAAGCAGGAACTGTGATAACTGCCTCAGTTACGGGCTCGCCGAGGTAAGCCTCTGCATCAGCCTTGAGCTTCTGGAGGATCATGGCTGAGATCTCCTGAGGAGTATAGTTCTTGCCGTCGATGTTTACCTTGTAATCAGAACCCATGTGTCTCTTGATAGAGGATACTGTTCTGTCGTGGTTAGTGATAGCCTGTCTCTTTGCTACCTGACCTACAAGTCTCTCGCCTGTGTTTGTGAAAGCAACAACTGAGGGAGTTGTTCTTGCGCCCTCACTGTTGGGGATTACTACTGCGTTGCCGCCCTCAATAACAGCTACGCATGAATTTGTTGTACCAAGGTCAATACCAATTATTTTACTCATAATAATTACCTCCTGAGATAATCAATAATATCTTTAATTTTTTTGATGTATATATAATACATCAATATGAAAGCATCTGCGAAAGATCAACCGGTAAAAACTTATTATAGTTTTCTTGCAGTTTTTCCATGAAGGCTTCATTGTCTTCTGTCGTTTTAGTCTGAAGCCTTGTAATAGCATTGATCAACAAGTTATCAATCAGGCTTATATCAGAAATTTCTTTATAATGTGAGAGTGTACACAGTAAAGATTTATTAGAAATATATATTTTTTTCATTTGAACATTGTAATAATATTTTTCTACTGGTGCATTTACATATGATGTCCAGAATTTATTAAGTTTAACTACAGACTCGAATATGGAAGTATGCGGCGGATCTTTAGGATCATATATCATCCATTTAACTTCGCTGCTGTCAAAACCAAGTTTATTACAAACTTTTTCAATTGATTTCTGATATATTTCTGCTTCACCAAAAGAGACATATGCATGAGAAGCGTCATTGTTTGAAACATAATAACCAATCTCTCTCATGTATTTCCCCCTTTACCATTGAAAATCAGGCTACACTGCAACTGCCACCATTGCGGGACGTATCAGCTTATCGCCTATCATGTATCCCTTCTGGAATACTGCGCAAACATGGTTTGCGGCGTAGTCTGTATCCGCCTGCTGCTGGATAGCGTTGTGTACGTTTGGATCGAATTCTGCTCCGAGCGCCTTGACCTCGATCACATTCATCTTTGTGAGGAAGTCCTGGAGCTGCTTGAATATCATATCCATGCCCTTTCTGAAATGCTCGTCGGCACACTCGGTATCAAGTGAGCGCTCAAAGCTGTCTATGAAGGGCAGGAGCTCCTCGATGCACTTTGATGTTGCATTGGAGTAGGTCTCCGTCTTTTCCTTTGCCGTTCGCTTACGGTAGTTATCGTACTCCGCATAGAGTCTGAGGTATTTGTCGTTTGCCTCGCTGAGCTGCTCCTCAAGGGCTGCGTACTCGGATGCCGCATCATTGTATTCGCTTACTGCATCATCCTCGTCATCGCTCTCAGCTTCGTCAAGCTCCTCCGTGAGTTCCTCTTCGAGCTCCTCCGGAGTCTCCTCCTCAGTTTCCTGTACGGGCTTTTCGTTCTCGTTCATCAGCTGTGTCTCCTTTCTACGGTCTTCCTTCCGGTGCTTCCGGAGGTGCCGTTATCATTCCGTCATCGTCGCCGGACATCAGGAAGGAGATCTTCTCTGTCAGGTAGTCGATGTAGGGTATTATCTTCTTGTAGTCCACACGCATCGGTCCGATGACTCCGAGAGAGCCGGCCTCCTTGCCCGCCTTGCGGTAACGGGAGACTATCATGCTCGAATTGCCTATCGCAAAGGTGTTCTCCGCTCCGAACTTCACCTGTATACCGCTGAAGGTATCATCAAGGAAGCCCGCAAGCTGATCCTTGTGCTCGATGAAGCGGACGACCTCCATCTTGTCGAGCTCCTCGCAGGAGAGCAGCTTCTCGCCGCCGCTCACCGTGAGCTCCTGCTGCCTGAGATCCTCTGAGATCTCACGCAGACCCTTTACAAGAGGTGAGAGCGTTACCATGTACGCTCCGACTGCTGCGATCATCTTGTCGAGCATTTCCTCCGAGAGGTCCTCGACGGATATGCCGTGCAGGTTCTCGTCGATATACTTCGTGAAGAAGTCGAGCTGTTCGGAAGTGAGGTCGAATTCAAGGCGGCAGGCCTTGTTCTTTATGCTGCCGCTCGAGGTGATAAGAAGTATCACATAGAGCCGCTTTCCTGTCGGTATGACCTCTACCTTTGAGATGACCGAGAAGCGTGGCGCCGAATTGGTTACTACTGCCGCACACTGCGTCAGCTCCGTGAGTGCCGCCGCTGCGTTCTGTATCAGCAGCTCCTCCGGTGTATCCTCACCGCCGAGCATCTCGTCAAGCCTTGATTTCTCGTCTTCGGACAGTTCAGGGAGCTCCATCAGCTCGTCAACATAGAGCCTGAAGCCCTGAAACGTGGGTATCCTTCCGGCGGAGGTATGGGGCTGTTCGAGATAGCCGAGCTGTTCGAGCACAGCCATATCGTTGCGGACAGTAGCAGCAGAAACATTAATATGTGCAAGGCCGGCAATAGCCTTTGAACCTACCGGCTCACCCGTCCTGACGTATTCATCAACCACGGCAGCCAGTACCTTCAGCTTTCTGTCATCCACACTCACACCGCCTTTCTTTCTTGTTTAGCACTCTCTATCCCTGAGTGCTAATTATAATTTACCACTATTATGCGGCTTTGTCAAGGTCTTTATACATTTTTGGCAATTTGCACATTTTTATCAGCAATGCAGCACGCTCCATAGAGCGCTTTGCAGAATCACAGGCATCAGAAAAGGCTCCCCGAAGGGAGCCCTTATATACTCTGATTATAAACGATTACTTAGGGAATCTTTTAAGATTGCCGCTGTTGTAGCTCTGGAACATATCCAGATCATCCTGGCTTAAATATCCGTCATCATTGATGTCGAATGAATAGAAGGAATAATTTCTGCCTACACCGCCAACTGCAACGTTCATGTATCCGAAGTAGCTGAACTTATACTTGGACCAGCTGTAAGGAGCTACCTTCTTTACACCGGCAAAAAGAATATCATAATCCTTTGCATCGATATCCTTGTCTAAGTCAAGATCGCCAACGAGGAATGTGGGGCCTGCTCCTACTGCATCCTTTATAAGCTTGTTGTTAGCATCGTATGCATAGTTTGTAACGCCTTTTTCAACGTAATCGTAAGGAGAGTCGCAAACCATAGCTACAGATACCATACCGCCTACCATATTGCGGTTTGAAGGATAGAATGTACCGCCTGCATTGTGAACGCCGGCATTTCCGCCAGCGCCGGGAGTGAGTGTTCCGCTGGCTATCTTGGAAGCCTTGGGGCCATCTGTATGGGCTGTTGCACATTTAACACCAAATACGAGGTGGTCGATATTCTTAGCTGAAGAAACAGCGAAATTCTTTCTGAATGTGAAACGAGCACCACTCTGGGCATATGCATCTGCTGTAAATGCATTAGCTGCGGGAAGTGCACACATTACTGCTGCTGAAAGAGCTGCAACGATTGCTTTTACGTTCTTCATAATTTTGTCCTCCTGTGATGAGATTGATTAATAGTAATATGATATAAAGTAGAATAGAAAGTATCAAGCAATGACTAAAGATAAGGAGGCTTTCGCCCCGACATCACAGGCGTCCCCGATCTGCCGGAAAGCATAGTACATTCCGGAATATTATACAGCTGTTGTGTGACCCCCAAATCCCATTCATCACTCAACGTTATTAATTATATACTATTTTACTTTGTTTGTCAATACATATTGCAGAATTAGTTATATATAGCATAAATATGCAATTTAGTGCAAAGCAGTATTTAACGGTATATAGTAGTTTTCTATTATTCGGAAGTTGTCAGAATTGCAGATTTATGCAATATATTTTTGATTGCAGTAAAAAACTCCCTGAAATGGGCTTCAGTACGTCAAAAAAGCCTTGTTTTATCAGGGACGCCTTGTGAATTGCC
This sequence comes from Ruminococcus sp., assembly GCA_017620025.1. GTDB lineage: Bacteria > Bacillota > Clostridia > Oscillospirales > Ruminococcaceae > Ruminococcus. The sequence continues at coordinate 23,749 of JAFZRF010000032.1, read as the reverse complement.
ATTTATCCCAAACTTCTTTCTTATAAAATAAAGGCTCCCCGAAGGGAGCCTCCTTGATTATTCATATGAAATCACTCAGCGCTGTCCTCTGAGTCGCCGCTCTCTGCGTCATCTGCTGCTTCTGCAGTCTCTTCCTCTGTCTCAGCTGCGGGATCCTCCTCAGCTGCGGAGGTCTCCTCCTGTACCTGAGGCTCACCGGGAGCGGTTGCTGCGGGACGGTTCTTGTATACGGTCACGATGAAGCCGTCAACGTTGTTTCCTGATATGGTGTACTTGAGTCCCTCGGGAACAGGTACACTTGTAGTACCTGATTCAGTATCAGCGGGTACCCAGAATACCTCGTAATCAACGCCGGAATCATCCGAGAACTCAAGATGTGCTCCGGTATAGGGGAAGTTGCCTCTGAGCAGATCGATATACTCCTCAAGGCAGAGTCTGTTCTTGGTAATGTAGTAAGCGTGCGGGATACCTACATAGCGGAAGTGCCATGACTCGGGCTCAAAGCCTGTGATATCCTGCTTATCCTCGGTATAGCGGAGGATAAGTCCGTAGTGGTAGCAGTTCTCGTTGATCCATGCCTGATCGCCCTCGCCGTTGTAGTCATAGTTCACTGTCTCACTGAGATCGAAGGCAAGTCCTGTCTCATGCTCGCTGCTGCCGGGCTTAGCAACACGGGTGGATTCCTCCTCACCGGTCTGCTCGAGGTCAGCCTCATAAAGCTGGCGCTGGAAATCGTTGGTGCGGTATGAGCCGTAGATAGTGATCGTATCATCGAAGAACTGGTTGTAGTAATCGGAAAGAAGATCGGCCATGGGCTGATAAGCCTGGCTGATAATGGTATAGTCATCTTCAAAGGCACTGAAGAAGGTTATGCCGTAGGACTCATTGAGCTCGTTGATATTCACGAGATTCTCGCTGCCGTCGCTGACATACTGGTGTTCGTCGTTTACAAGAATAAGATCGCCCTTGGATACATCCGCAGAGGGCACGTCGATACTGCTGAATACTACCTGATTCGGATCTGCTTCGGTGGGTACCTCTATTGATACATCCGTATCTTCGGCATACTGTGACTTGAGGACTACCTTGTTCTGATCAAGCACTCCCTTCAGTCCGAAAGCTCCTGCGCAGAGAATAGCACCGGTGAATATCAGTTCAACGGTCAGCTTGGTACTTCTGATGCTTTTCTCCTTGCTCACATTTTTCTTAGACATATTATTCTCTCCGTTTCTGACAGAGCCTTCCGGCACCTAATACTTTTCCCGTGCCATAGCCCCGAAATACGCTTTACATTATACCATACCTTAATTTAAAATAATAGTATACCGGAAAATCTTTGTATGTTGGACTAAAAGAAACGGCCGCCGGCACCAAGTAAATGTGAAATATGTACTATTATCCGACCGTCTGAAGGCGTTCCGTCCCCCTTTCGGGCCCCTCCGCCGTCACATATACTCTCCCCGGAAAGGTCTTCTCTCCTGCCCGCAGGTATGGCTGGCACAGGATAAAAAAGATTTGACAAGGCACGGAAAGTGTTGTATAATAAAATTTAGATTAAATACTGGATCTGTCGGGAAAAACACATTATTCTGGGGAGGTTTTCGTATGATTTGTATTTCATGCGGCAAGACTATCGATGATGATTCAAGATTCTGCGAGTTCTGCGGTGCAAAGCAGGCTGCTCCGGAGGCGCCTGTGATACCGCCTGCCGAGGCCGATCTTACTGCTCCGGTGATACCGGACGCCGAGCTTTCCGGTGATGATCCGGTAAAGCCGTTAAATGAAGAGGTACCTGACGAGATACCCGCTGCGGATACAGCTGTACCGCCGGAACCCGCTCAGTCCTCTGTGATGAGCGCTCCGCCCTACGGCTCACAGCAGAACGCCGATCCTTTCATACAGCCGGCAGGAGGATATGCTCCGCCGCCATACAACGGACCGGTCTATGCACCTGCGCCGGAAGTACCGGAGGAGGAAGAAGCACCTCTGCCGCCGCCCGTAGCCGTGCACCCGAAGCTCGGTGCGGGAAAGAAGATAGCGGCATGGTTCATATCCCTCTTTGCTATCATAGTGCTCACTGTACTCAGCCTTGCATTCTGCATAAAGCTTGGTGTTACAGGCAATCTTGTAAGGAACAGGATAGAGACCATGACTCCCGATAACGTCCTCGGGGCCGATGTCAACGGAGAATCACTCTCAGACAACATCTACAAGGGAACAGATTTCGGCAAGCTGACCTACAACAAGGCTGACAGGTTCTCCTTCCGTGAATTCATGACAAAGACTGATTTCCTCAGCTTCGTCGGCAAAGAAGCTGCCGGATATGTCGACTGCATCATCGGCGGAAGCGAGCTTGATCCCTCGGTTTCCGCAAATGAGATAATGGATTTCTTCGAGGGCAATGCTGATATCTCAGAGGATCAGTTCGGCTACAGGCTCCAGACCGTGGATTACAACACCATGCGCCGCAATATCGAAAAGGAAGGCTTCATTGAGAAAATCTCCCTGTCCGGACTTTCCGATGCTGTCGGCTTCCCGCTTCAGAACCTCAGCTACATATTCTCATACATCACGCTCGGCATACTCCTTGCGCTTCTGCTCGTACTGCTGATATGGATAGCAGTAGTGACCGACCGCAGAGGCAAGTACATCACAGGCTCCTACGGCAAGATACTCACATGGAGCGGTATCATCGTGCTTACAGTTGCTCTTGCGGTATCCGCAGGCGCTGCCATAGCCTATATACTCACAGGCTGGTTTGAGTTTTATATCTGCGCATCAGTACTCCTCCCCTTCGCTGCACTCGCAGGCATCACGGGCGTCTTTGAGATCATTCTCGGCACCGTGTTCCGCAGGATCAGGAGAACGATCCGTGCAAAGGAACGCCGTGAACAGGCGGTAATCAAGGCTCTTTCAGAACAGAACTGATATAACGAACGGCTGCCGGTTTGGCAGCCGTTTTATTATACCGATAAACAATTCGGGATTCTAAAGGGGCTGCGCCCCTTTAGCGGAGTCCAGAGGCAGCGCCTCTGGTGGGGTGCGGGGCAACGCCCCGCATTTATCCGCAGGGCGCTTCGCAAGGAGTGAATTTCAAAACAGTCCGGGGGACTGTTTTGGAAGAGGGGACGCCTTGCAATTGAAGGCATCCCCTGATGAACCTGCGATCAACAGACAGAAAAGCGGCTGCCAACCTCTCGGCAGCCGCTTTTTCATTCCCCGGAAATACAAAAAACGGATCCGTAAAGATCCGTTTCATGCGTATACGGGATATCCCTTTTACTGCTTCTCGTTCTGAGCCTTGAGGAGGTCTCTGATCTCTGTGAGGAGAACTTCTTCCTTCGGAGGCTCTGCGGGCTTCTCTTCTTCCTTCTTCTTGCCGATAGCCATCAGCTTGTTCATTGCCTTTATCATGCAGAACAGGATAAGTGCAGTGATGAGGAAGTTGATGACAGCCGTCAGAAACGTGCCGTAGTCAAGTGCCTGACCACTGTCACCAAGCGGGATAGTACCGTGAACTTCTGCACCGCCGATAAGAGCGATGAGGGGCTGGATGAAGCACTCTGTCAGTGCTGTTACTATGCTTCCGAATGCTGCACCGATAATTACACCGATAGCCATGTCCATAACATTGCCCTTCAATGCAAAAGCCTTGAATTCCTCTAAAAACTTCTTCATTTTGTCCTCTACTCCTTTCTTTGGTTATTCTATTCCAACCTTCGGGAGATCGGGTATCTCTACCTTTTCCTCCTTAACGGTCTTCTTAGCTTTCATATGCTCAGGGAGCTCTATAAGATCCGTGGGGTCAACGTATTTTTTCTTCTTCGGCATAGCCTCAACGGGACGCGTTACTTCTCGCATCATATCGCTGCGGAAGGTCTGTTTCTCTTTGGGCTCCGGTGCCTTAAGCTGATCCGGATCTGCGCTTCCTGCTGCGTGCATGGTTATGCGTGAACGCTGGTGCTTGTTTGCTGCGAGGCGGTCTGCATCGACCTCGTCAGCTGCTGCCATATAATCACGCTTCTTGCGGGGACCTGCCTCCTGAAATTCGGAAGCATCAACCATTTCCGCATTGCGCATATAATGTCTGTTGTATTTGTGTGCATCGTTTGGTGCAAGATCTGTTGCATCGACCATAGGAGTATCGCTCATGTAAGCGCCGCCCTTCTTGGAAGGCGGACGGACGCCGAGACTTGAACTGTTCTTCGGATAGCTGTCTTCAACCTCTGTACGCTCGGTACGTCCGAAGAAGTCTGCCTCCTGAGTGTGTTCCTTTTCCTTGCCGTCATCGAAGAATGCCCAGAAATCATCCTCTGCAGAGGGCTGCTGCTCCTGTGCGGGAGCTTCCTGTGCAGGTGTCTCCGGCGGCTGATACTGCTGCATTGCAGCTCCGGCAGGCACAGGCTGGCTGTATACAGGCATACCGTTCTGGTCATAGCCTATGAACTGCGGCTGTGCATACATCATCTGCTGCGGCTGGCTGTACAGCGGGGTGCCGTTCTGATCGTAGCCTATGAACTGCGGCTGACCGTACATCATCTGCGGCTGGCTGTATACCGGCATTCCGTTCTGGTCATAGCCTATGAACTGCGGCTGACCGTACATCATCTGCGGCTGGCTGTATACCGGCATACCGTTCTGATCGTAGCCTATGAGCTGCGGCTGTACCGCACCGGGCACAGGCTGGCCGGGATACTGCGGATTCTGAGCATAGGGCTGCTGGTACTGAGCACCCGGATATACCGGCTGCTGCATTCCCGGAGCGCCGAACTGCTGCGGGGCTCCGTACTGGTTATAAGGCTGGGGCTGCGGAGGTACTGCCTGCTGCTGCGGCTGGGCAGACTCCTCCGTGGCATCATACATACTGAAATCAAACTCTTCGTCAGTATCATTAAGCTCATCGGCAGTATATATATCTGATGCAGATCCTGTTGCCGGACGGTCGCTTATAACGAACGTACCGGCAGTCATGGTAAAGCCTTTTCCTTCCGGGAATTCCTCCTCAGAATGGTAGCCTCCCATATCTGCCTTGCCGTAATCGGGTTCCTGAGCTGCGTCAAGTCTGCTTCCGCAGTTGACACAGAAACTGTAGCCATTGTCGACCTTTGCTCCGCATGATGGACAAATCACACAGACCACTCCTTTCGGCTGTCTTTAGAGACAAAAACTCCCCCACTTACTACCTTTTATATACTACTTTAATTATAGCATCTCCGATATCAATTTTCAAGAGGTTTTCTCAAGATTGTGCATATCATCGTCTTTTGCCCCGGCGGCATTGTGCACTTTGCCGCCGGTCACAATTTCAACAGCTTCGTTTAGTTGATTACGCACAAAGAAGCGCAGAAAAGCCCGCAGCTCTCAAATTCCGGATCTGCGGGCTTTTGATTCGTCAGTTGCCTGAACGCTTTTTCATTGTTCGTTTTACGATATGCTTGAGACGTTCACAGGTCTCATCGGGGAAATCCGTTATGAAGAGTATCGCCTGTGCGTGAGCCTCCTCTGCGGGTATCTTCAGGAACTTGTGGAAGAAGGTATATACCTCCGTAAAGCTGCTGAATATCTCCTCAACGGCCTTCTCGCCCTCAGGGGTAAGCATGACGCTGTTGCCGTAGTCCTCGTAGACAAGGCCGTGATTTGCAAGACATCTCAGCATCTTGCTCACGCTCGGGCGTGATACCCCGAGATGGCGTGAGATGCTCACGGATTTTACATATTCATCGGTCTCCGAAAGCTCCCTGATCGCTATCAGGTAACGTATCTGTCCTGCACACTGCTTCATGATTCCCTCCTGTACTTTTTATATGATCATTTGTCCGAATCTATAAGGTGCCAGTAGCCCTTGAGGTATACTCCGCCGGATATGATGGTCAGAGCAACGGATATCCACATAAGAACCGGTATTATTATATTGTCGACTGCCCTGACGAACGGCTCCGGGAAGGGTATGCCGAAATCATTGCAGGCGCTCAGCCATACCAGTGCGGTTATTATCGCCACCATAGTGAAGGCTGTCTTGAGCTTGCCCCACATACCTGCCGCTACAACTACTCCGCTGTTTGCGGCGAGCAGCCTCAGACCGGATACCATGAATTCCCTTGCTGTAATGATTATCAGCGGTATCGCACCGAAGCGTACCTCCGGCAGCTCCACGAATACAGCCAGTGCCGCAATGACAAGCACCTTGTCTGCGAGCGGATCAAGGAATTTGCCGAAGTTGGTAACAAGGTTCCTCTCACGCGCTATCTTGCCGTCGAGTGCATCCGTTATCGCCGCCGCCGAGAATATCACCAGAGCGATGAAATAATGCAGCGGGCACTTCAGATACATGAACAGCAGAAAGAACGGTATGAGGAACACACGCATAAGCGTGAGCTTGTTTGGAAGATTCATTATTCTATCACCTCACCGATAAGGTCATAATCGAGTGTATCTGTTATCCTTACTTTCACATACTCTCCTACCGAGAGCTTTCTTTCAGAGGAGAAGAATATCTTTCCGTCGATATCGGGAGCATCCATTGCAGAACGTCCGAAGAAGCATTCGCCGAAGCGGTCGAAGCCCTCAACTACGGCTTCAAGCTCCCTGCCGAGCTGCTTTTCGTTGTTCTCGCAGCTCACAAGAAGCTGCTGCTCCATGATTATCTCCGCACGGTGTGCGGCTGTCTCCTCGTCTATCTGATCGGGGAAGTCATATGCCGGAGTGTTCTCCTCACGGGAATAGGCAAAGCAGCCGAGCCTGTCGAAGCGGACACGCTGCACGAACTCAGCAAGCTCCGTGAACTGCTCCTCGGTCTCGCCGGGGAAGCCCGTGATGAGCGTGGTGCGGAGTATCACTCCCGGCACCTTCTCGCGTATATGAGCAAAGAGAGCCTCAAGCTTCTCCGTATCGCCCCAGCGGTGCATACGGCTGAGTATATCGCCGTTGCAGTGCTGTATCGGTATCTCGAGGTACTTCACCAGTTTCTCCTCGGACGCTATCGTCTCCAGCAGCTCGTCGGTGATACGCTCGGGATAGCAGTAGAGCGTGCGTATCCAGCGAAGCCCATCTATTTTGCAGAGCCTCCTGAGAAGCTCGGGCAGCTTTGACTCGCCGTAGAGATCCTCACCGTAGCGGGAGGTATCCTGTGCGATGACAACGAGCTCGGTCACGCCGTTGTCCGCCATCCACTGTGCTTCCTTCACAGCGTCCTCTATCGGTACGCTGCGGAACTTTCCTCTTATCATGGGTATAGCGCAGTAGGTGCAGCAGTTGGAGCAGCCCTCTGCGACCTTGAGGTAGGAGAAGAAGGGCAGTGTGGATATGATGCGCTCACCCTCAAGCTCTGCATCGAGCTTTGAATCGAAGCGGACATACCTCTCGCCTGCCATGACCTTTTCAAGCACCTCAACTATATCCTTGCCGTTGCCTATGCCGATAACGGCATCTGCCTCCGGGAACTGCTCCGCAAGCTCTTCCTTGTAGCGCTCTGCGAGACAGCCCGTAACGACTATCTTCTTTATCGAACCCTCCTCCTTGAGCTTTCCGAGCTCAAGGACGGTCTCGATAGCCTCTTCCTTTGCTGACTGTATGAAGCCGCAGGTGTTGACAACGGCAATATCGGCAAGACCCGGCTCTGTTACGAGCTCGTAGCCGTGCTTTCTGAGCTTATAGAGCATCCTCTCGGAATCCACCAGATTCTTTGAGCAGCCAAGTGATACCATTCCGACCTTTACAGGCATCTTAGTTTTCCTCCTCGTTATCTTCTGCGTTTTCATAGTATTCCCGCACAGCACGGTCTATCTCTCCGAAGCTGTAGCCACGGCGCACCAGTGCCGCCTTTACCTTCTCGGCAGACTTCCTGTCCTCACGGTCTGCAAGCTGCCGGCTGTACTTCTCTCGGAGCAGCTCCGCAAGATTCTCCCCGAAGGCCGCTTCATAGGGGACAAGAGCATCCTCAGCGGTGAAGCTGTCTATACCCTTCAGGGCAAGCTCATTCAGGACTCTCCTCCTGCCGTAGCGTTTTCCCTCGGTCAGGCGTCTTGCAAGATTGCCGGCGTAGCGGGCGTCATCTATCAGTCTGTGCTCCCTGAGACGGTCAACGACTGCTTTGCAGAGAGCTTCGTTTTTATAAGTACCTGTCAGCTTCTCCGTCATTTCGGCGGCGGAGTAATCCCTGTAGTCAAGAAGATACAGGGCTCTCTGATAGGCTCTCCGGAAGTTGGAGGCATATACTATCTCCTTCAGCTTATCACGGTCGAGCTCCATTCCGGCGCATACCCCGTGATCCGCTGCCACATCCGCATGGATGTAGAGCTTCCGGCCGTCGTCAAGCTCCGCTTCAAGCACGGAGCCCTTGTATACCTTTACAGATACGAAGCGCATCACTCGTCAGCGGGAGTGAACTCCTCGAAATCCTCGTCTATGTTTGCGAGTATATCATCATCGGCCTCTGCACTGCCTGCGGAGGGCCTTGCGGAAGATACAGCCTCTCCGGCTGCCTTGCCCTTCTTGTCTGCCTTTGCAGCAGCCTCTGCCTCTTCACGGCGTGCGAGCACCTGCTCCTCTATCTCCTTCATGAGAGCGGGATCGTTCTTGAGGAGCTCCTTGACGTTGTCACGTCCCTGGCCGAGCTTCTGATCGTTGTAGCTGAACCATGAGCCGCCCTTCTTGATGATGTCCATTTCAACGGCAAGATCAAGCAGTTCTCCGGTACGGGAGATGCCTGTACCGTACATCAGGTCGAACTGAGCCTCCTTGAAGGGAGGTGCTACCTTGTTCTTTACTACCTTGCAGCGGGTAACGGCTCCGACGATGTTGCCGCCCTCCTTGATAGCCTCGCCCTTGCGGACGTCGATACGTACTGAGGCGTAGAACTTGAGCGCACGGCCGCCGGGAGTTGTCTCCGGGTTGCCGTACATAACGCCTATCTTCTCACGGATCTGGTTGATGAAGATGGCAACGCAGTTGGACTTGGAGATAGCTGCTGTGAGCTTTCTCATAGCCTGTGACATAAGTCTTGCGAGCTGTCCTACGTGAAGATCGCCCATATCGCCGTCGATCTCGGCACGGGTGGTCATAGCTGCGATGGAGTCGAGTACGATAACATCGATAGCACCGGAGCGGATAAGAGCCTCGGCTATCTCAAGAGCCTGCTCGCCGCTGTCGGGCTGCGATACGAGAAGATCGTCGATGTTTACTCCGAGAGCCTGCGCGTATACAGGATCGAGTGCGTGCTCTACGTCGATGAAGGCCACCTCACCGCCGAGCTTCTGTGCCTCGGCGATAACGGAGAGCGCCACAGTAGTCTTACCGGAACTCTCAGGTCCGTAGATCTCTACGATACGTCCTCTGGGCACACCGCCTATACCGAGTGCCATATCAAGTGTAAGTGAGCCTGTGGGGATAGCTGCAACATTGAGTGTAGTGGTCTGTCCGAGGCGCATTACAGCACCCTCGCCGTACTTCTTGGTAATTACCTTGAGCGCACTGGCGAGTGCCTGCTTCTTGCCTTCCTCTGAATCTGCACGGACTACGTCCGCCTTCTTGGTAAGTTCCTTTTTAGCCATTGTCATCCTCCTGTTTTCTGTGCGGATGCCGTTCTCATTATGCCGGCAAGATCCCTGCACAGGGTTATATTTCCGTAGCTGTTTTCCAGCAGTATCTTCTTTACGTCCTCATGCTGGCCGTCGCCGTATTCGCAGCAGAGCCAGCCACCCTCACGGAGAGTATCCCTCCACAGTGAGGCTATTATCCGGTAAAAATCAAGCCCGTCACTTCCGCCTGCAAGAGCCTGCTCCGGTTCATGTCTGACCTCACGCTGAAGAGAGGCCATTTCCTCCGGGGTAAGGTAGGGCGGGTTGGTGACGATTATATCCATATCCCTGAACCGTGAAGCCGTCTCCGGATCGGTGACGCTGCAGAGCTCTGCACGCACCTCAGCACCGTTCAGGGCGATATTCTTTTCAAGGTAGCCGAAAGCCTTCTCCGAGAGCTCGAGTGCCGTTACTTCCGCACCGGGGAGCTCCTTTTTAAGTGCTATGGCTATGCAGCCGCTGCCGGAGCAGAGGTCAATGATGTGCGGGTGTGTCATCCCCTCACGGCGGCATATCTCTATGACGTTCTCAACAAGCGTCTCTGTTGCGGGACGGGGTATCAGCACGCCCTCCCCCACACAGAACGGATAGCCGAAGAATTCCCACTGCCCGAGGAGATACTGGAGCGGTCTGCCACTGCATCTCTCCGATACAAGGGACAGTATGCGCTGCTCTGCCTCCGCCGGCACTTCCTCCTGCGGACAGAAGAGCGGGAGCTTGTCGCCGAGCATATCCTGAAAGATGCAGAGAGCGTCGAACTCAGCGTCCTCTACCTCTGCCTGCTCAAGCATACCTACGCAGCTTTTGTACAGGTCAAGCCTTTTCACCACTTGTCCTCCGTCTTGTCCTCGGGGATGCAGGGAGTGAGTGCGGCTATCGCTATCTCTATCATGGAATCATCCGGCTCACGGGTCGTAATGCGCTGCATTGCAAGTCCCGGAGCGGAGAGTACTCTTGTGAATGTATTGTCATTGTTTCCGGCAAGGCGTATGAATTCGTAGGATATGCCCACAACGAGAGGGAGCAGTATCAGCGAGGTTGCGATACGCTGCCAGGTCTCTGTAAAGGGTATGAAGCAGCTCACGAAGATGCCGACTATGAGCACGATGAAGATGAAGCTCGTTCCGCAGCGCTTGTGGAAGCGTGTCTGCCTGCGGACATTCTCTACCGTGAGGGGGAGCTCTGCCTCATGGCAGGCTATGGTCTTGTGTTCTGCGCCGTGATACATGAACTGGCGCCTTATGTCCTTCATAAGGCTCGTTGCGGCCATATATCCGACGAAGAGGGCTATCTTCACAAGTCCCTCAAGCACGGAGCGGATTATGCGCTGCTCCTTGACTGCGCCGATGAATCCCACAAGGATACGGGGAAGGAACATGAACAGTGCAATGGCGATTATAACGCCTACGATGGAGCCTATCGCCATGATGACGTCCATAACGGTCTCGCCCATCTCGTTCTTGTCCTCTTCGGTTATCTGCTTGTCGGCGGACTTCATCATGTACTTGTAGCCTCTGACAAGAGAGGAGACGAAGCTCCAGCAGCCTCTTACAAGAGGTGTCTTCTTGTACCAGGGGGCGTTCTTTCCGTTGTTCTCGTCCCATACCTCCAGATCGATCGTGCCGTCCGGAAGTCTGCAGGCCATTGCGCCCTTGTTCGGGCCGAGCATCATTATGCCCTCTATCAGCGCCTGACCGCCGATCTTCGATTTGAACTTCTCGGCGGTCTGCGGTGTATTCTTTTCTGACATACTTACTCCTTAGTATAGTAGTGTATTACTTCGTTACCGGCTTTGCAGGCAGGGTTATCGTTACGGTAGTGCCCTTGCCCTCGCCCTCGCTGGTGATATCGAGCGTGCCGTCGTGCATACTCATGATCTCATCGGCAACGGCAAGTCCGATACCCGAGCCGCGGCGGGTATGGTTGGCCTTGTAGAATTTAGTCTTTACCTTGGAAAGATCGCTCTCCTTGATGCCGACTCCGGTATCCTTCACGGATACGATGATGCGGTTGTCCTTCTCATGGGCTTTGATAGTTATGGTATCGCCGTCGGAGGAATACTTTATCGCATTGTCTATTACATTTATGAATACCTGACGGATTCGGTTCTTGTCGCCGAATACTACCGGCAGCATCTCCGGCTCGTCATAGATTATGGTCTTGTTTTCACGCTTTGCCTTCTCGCTGTATATCAGCACTGCATCGCCGAGCTCCGCAAGGATATCCATATTGGATTTCTGCATGGTGAAGCGGCCGTTCTGCATACGTGAGAAGTCAAGGAGCTCCTCTACCATCTGCGAAAGACGCTCGGTCTCGTTTACGATGACGCCCACGCCCTTGCGCATGGTCTCGGGGCTCTCGCCGCCGTCCACCATGAGAGTCTCCGCCCAGCCCTTTATGGCCGTGAGAGGAGTTCTCAGCTCATGGGATACGGAGGAGATGAATTCGTTCTTCATGGCCTCCGATGTGGAGAGCTCATCTGCCATATGGTTTATGGCCGTACACAGTTCACCTATCTCGTCATCACTGGAGTTTGCTATGCGGACGGAGAAATCGCCCATAGCGAACTGGCTTGCGATACCGCTTATCTGCCGTATCGGCCGGACGATAGAGCCTGCGAAGAGCAGGCCTGTTGATATGATGATGAACATTATCAATGCGCTTATCGCCGCTGTTGCAAGTATATAGCCCTTTATGGCCTTGTCTATCTCGGTGAGGGAGGTCACCATGCGAACAGCGCTGTATTCGCTGTTGAAGGAGGAGATGGGCATCGATACCGCCAGTATCTTCTCCCCGCTCGATAATCTTCCCGTCCAGTCGCCCGAGCCGGCTGCCATGGCGTCCTCATAGTCGGGCATCGGAGAATCCTCGTCCGGGGAGAAGCCGGAGGAGGTCAGCACTACCCTGCCCTTGGAGTTTATGGCCATAAGCTCTATCTTGTCCTTCTCGTTGAAGGTCTCGAGCAGACTTCGCATCTCTGCGGAGAAGCTGGAGGAGCTGTCCTGGGAATGTATGCTGAGCATACTGGTAACGGCATTGAGCTTCGAGACGAGGTACTGCTTTGCGGAGCTGTAGAAATAGCTCTGCACGGCGTAGATGACAACGAGCTCGATCACCAGCAGCGCCAGCACTACAACTCCGAGGTTGTTGACCATCCAGCGCTTTGTGATACTCTTTTTAGCCATTACTGTGAATCATTCCATTTGTAGCCGTAGCCCCATATAGTTATGATATACTTCGGGCTCGAGGGTTCTTCCTCTATCTTCATACGGATACGGCGTATATTAACATCGACGATCTTGTCATCGCCGTAGTAGCTCTCGCCCCATATATGGTTGAGGATGCTCGCACGGTCAAGAGCGGTGTTCTTGTTGTTCATGAAGAACTCAAGTATCTGGTACTCTACCTGTGTGAGTTCTACCGGCTCGCCGTTCTTTGTCACGGTGCGGCTCTTGAGATTCAGTACGAAGGGGCCTGATTCGATCACGGACTGCTTCTCGTTCTTTATGAAGGACATACACACTCTGCGGTAGATGGCATCTACTCTTGCGGTAAGCTCTGAGGGTGAGAAGGGTTTTGTGATGTAGTCGTCTGCGCCGATCATAAGGCCGCTTACCTTGTCCATTTCCTGTGTCCTTGCGGTGAGCATGATGATGCCGATGGTGGAGCTCTTCTCACGGATCTTCTTGCAGACCGTGAAGCCGTCGATGCCGGGCATCATGATGTCAAGGAGGACAATGTCAAAGTTGCCGTGTTCAGCCTCGAAGGTCTTGAGTGCCGCCTCGCCGCAGTCAACATCGACTACGTCATAGCCTGCACGCTTGAGGTTGATCACGACGAATTCACGTATCGTAGCCTCGTCCTCGCAGATAAGTATGCGTTTCATATATATTCACTCCTTTGTTGAGCTTTCATACACTGATGAAGTTTATCGCCGCATCTGCGGCTGTTATGGAAAGGTCGTCGTCATACGACCCGGTATACTGCGGTATATAAGCAAGATAGGAGGTATCGCCCTTGGTCCGGAGCAGCATATACCCCATTGAGATACGGTCCTCGCCGGAGGCTACATCCTCGGCGCAGTAGATGCGTATGAGCTCTCTTCCGCGCTCACTGGTAGCGCCGTTGTAGGCACATATCACCAGCTCGTCGTTGAGGGTATCACGGCTGACCGTGACCTTGTTGCGCCATTTGTCCGGGAAGACGAAGATATATCCCTCGCCTGCGCTGAAGTAGGAGCTGTAGCGGGGAACGAGCTTGCCGTCGGGATCGACTGAATCCCAGCGGGTCAGCATCATCTGCTCGCCCTCGGTATAATTGTCATAGCCGGGCGCAAGTATAAGCTTCGGTATCTCGATCGAACCGTCGCTGTCCACATCGAAGCTGCTCCAGTCTGCCGGACGGTTGGTAAGAGCGGAGGCCTCAGGTGTCGGGAAGACCTTTTTCAGGCCGTTATCCTCCATGTATATGATATCCGTCTGAATGCTTCCGCTGCCGACTGCTTCATCGATATAGAGTCCTGTCCTGCCGTCCGGAAGCCGGCCGTAGCTGAAGCCGTTAAACTCGGTAAAACCGCCGCTGAGATCGACTGCGGAGGGATGGAAGGTGCCTTCGTTATCGAGCTTGTAGGCCTTTATCTTTGCGTTCTCCTCAGATGAACCGCCGTTGACAAGAACGAATTCATTTTCTCCGTCGCCGTCGATATCGGTAACATCGAAGAAGGAATAGGACTTGAACGGAGCGGCATTGAGCTTGCCGTTGCTGTAGTTGTATATAGTCGCATTCTTCTCAGACCGGTTCAGCATACTGCTGCCGATGATGATGTTCATACGGTCGTTGTCGCCGAGCTTTGATATCATGACCTGCTCGATCTCGGCACCGTCCGCCGCCCTGTCATCCTTCGGATGCCAGCCGTCGTCGTCCTTGTCAAGGACCTCGATGCGGGGAGTGTTCTCCTCGACCGTAAGACCGTTCTTCTCGTAGAATACTATAGCCTCGTTTTCGCCGTCGCCGTCGATATCCTCCATGATGAAGGCGGAGAGATAGTTTCCGGATTTCGGGTATTTAAGGCTTATTGAATCACCCGTGGAGGCGGTGAGCGCCTTGTATATCTGCTCCTGCTCGGAGCTGAGCTTCGGCGGAGACATAAGTGTATCTATGCTCGAGCCGAAGGAACAGCCGGTCAGCATCATGACCGCTGCCACAGGTAGGATCATTTTTCGTTTCATTTCTTTTCAGCCTTCGCCGGACATTCTCAGTCCCTGTCCTCCAGCCTTACGTACTCCTTTTCCTTGGAGACGGCCTTGTAGGCAGGACGGATTATCCTTCTGCTGGTGATTATCTCCTCCATGCGGTGAGCCGACCAGCCAGCCATACGTGCAACTGCGAACAGAGGTGTGAAGAGCTCCTCCGGAATGCCGAGCATACGGTATACAAGACCGGAATACATATCAACGTTTGCGCACATGGTCTTGCTGCTGCCCTTGATCTCAAGGAATATCTCGGGGGTAAGGCGCTCGATGGTCTCGAGGAGACGGAACTCCGCCTCGATCTCCCTGCCCTTTGCCAGTTCAAAGGCCTTCTTCTTGAGTATGACTGCGCGGGGATCGGATATAGTATATACGGCGTGACCCATACCGTAGATGAGTCCTGAGCCGTCGTTAGCCTCCTTGCGGATGACCTTGCGCATATAGTCTGCCACTTCGCCCTCGTTCTCCCAGTGCTTTACGTTAGCCTTGAAGTTGTCGAGCATATTGATGACCTGGAGGTTGGCTCCGCCGTGGCGGGGTCCCTTCAGTGAGCATATTGCAGAGGAGTATGCGGAATAGGGATCTGTACCGGAGGATGTGAGCACCCGGCAGGTAAAGGTGGAGTTGTTTCCGCCGCCGTGCTCTGCCTGGAGCATGAGCAGGACGTCAAGCATCTGAGCCTCCTCCTTGGTATACTGTCTGTCAGGACGGAGAAGAGAGAGGATGCACTGTGCGGTGTTCTCCTCGTAGTTTATGGGGTGCATTATCATGCTCTGGTTATCGAACACACGGCGCTTAACCTGATAGGCATTGGCCATGATTACCGGCAGCTTTGAGATGAGGCTGACAGCCGTGCGCATCTCATTCTCGATACCCTTGTTCTCACACTCGTCATCGTAGGAATAGAGAGCAAGCACGGAACGGGCCAGCTTGTTCATTATATTCTTTGAGGGAGCCTTGAGTATCATATCCTCAACGAAGCCGTTGGGCAGATCCCTCTTTACTGATATATATGTAGTGAAGTTCTGGAGCTCCTTTGCATTCGGGAGTCTTCCGAACAGAAGCAGGAAAGCCACCTCCTCATAGCCGAACCTGTCCTCAGCCTCAACGTTCTCAACAAGATCGTTAATGCTGTAGCCGCGGTATATGAGCTGGCCGGGAATGGGCTCGACCTCGCCTTCATTAAGGATGTAGCCGTGTACGTTGCAGATGTTTGTGATGCCTGCAACTACGCCTGTACCGTCGCTGTTGCGAAGACCTCTCTTGACACGGTACTTCTCATAAAGCTCCGGACGTATAAAGGATCTCTCCTCGAGTTCCCTGCATAAACCGGTGATATTGGCACCTGAAAGAAATGACGGCATTATGTGACCTCCTGATCTGATTCTTTGTATGATTATACACTATTAATTATACACCATATTCCTGCGCCTGTCAAATACTTTATTACTGCTGTTTCTGTCCGGGAGTGAACGGCAGAGCTTTCTCCGGAATTATTTTAAAAACCTATTGACAAACAAAACAAACTGTGATATGATTGTATTAGTCGAATGGCACATTAATACACTAACACACCATGACAGCCATTTCGCCAATACTGATACAGGAGGTGCAGCTGATGTGGAGTTTCACCAATGATAAACCCGTATACATTCAGATCATCGACGAGATCATGAACCGTATTGCTCTCGGCATATACAAGCCCGGTGAGCGTATTCCTTCAGTTCGTGACCTTGCCGAGGAAGCGAGAGTCAACCCCAATACTATGCAGAAAGCGCTGGCTGAGATAGAGAGGAACGGCTACATTATCTCACTGCGTACCTCCGGAAAATTCGTCACGGATAACCATGAGCTCATATCGAGCCTCAACCGTGACCGCTCCGAGGAGATCGTAAGAAATTTCTTGTCTGAAATCAGAAGGCTCGGTCTGACCGTTGATGATGCGGTCGAACTGGTAAGAAAATACAGCGTCGGGAACGACAGCGGAAAGGGAGAGTGATCCATGTACAACCCACCATTCGGAACAAACTACGTACCACAGCAGTCTGCACCTACACCTGCACAGGTAAAGCGCAGCTTCACGACTCACAACAATATCACAGGCGGCGGATTGCTGCTGTACCTTGCATTATTCCTCGGCCTCCAGATCATCCCCGAGGTCATCTACATGGTAGTCTATATCTATAAACACCCCGATCTCACATACGATGAGATCTACAACAGCACTCTGGATTTCTGCATGAACGGCTGGATATACATCGGAAGCCTTGTTGCAGGTCTGATCGCATTGTTCCTGTACTTCCGCAAAAGGCTGCCGGTCAGCGATCTCTTCGTAACTCCGCGCAGGATGACAGTCAAGACCTTCTTCTTCCTGTTCGTCATGATCTATGCGGCACAGTTCATAGGACAGGCCATATCGATTGCTCTCGAGCTGTTCCTCAACATTTTCGGCTATTCCAATGAAGAAGTTGCAGAGCTCATGAATGAGATATTCACCCATCCTTCCATGATCATCTATGCTGCGATATTCGGTCCTATTGCCGAGGAGCTTGTATTCAGAGGCTTCCTTATGCGCCGCTTCCAGGCATGGGGCAAGGTGTTTGCAATAGTATCTTCGGCCATTCTCTTCGGTCTCTTCCACATGAACTATGTACAGATACCCTACGCCATCGTTGTAGGTATCGTTTTTGGATATGTTGCAATGGAGTACGGCATCAGATGGTCGATAATCTACCATATCATCAACAACGGCCTTATTTCCTTCGGCTTTTCATTCCTCGGCAGGAATACGAGCATCGGCGAAACTAAGGCAGAATATCTTGAAATTGCTTTCTTCGCTGTCTGCTTCATCATCGGCATTCCCCTGTTCATCATCAGCTTTAAAAAGCTGAAGGAATACATCCGTGAGAACAAAACAGAAAAGCCGCGGTATTTCTGGGGCTTCACAACAGCGACCATACTCCTTATGGTGATATTATCGATAGGATTTGCATCATTTACTCTGTTCACAAGTCAGGGCGATCCGGAGAATATCGGTAATTATTCAAACGTTCTGACACTTACGGGAATTGTCACTGCGGCAATCACAGCGCTGTTTTTACTGATCATGTACCTGATCTCCAGAAAGCCTTCAAATTCAAAATAATCCAACGAAAGGAAGAACATCATGTCAGAACTAATCCAGATCTCTGACCTTTCCAAGAGCTATGGAAAGAAGGAAGCGCTGAGCAGCCTCAGCCTTACCCTCGAGAGCGGAAAGGTTATCGGACTACTTGGTCCGAACGGAAGCGGCAAGACTACTCTTATCAAGATACTCTGCGGACTGCTCACTCCGACGAGCGGACACGTCACGATCGACGGCAAGGAAATAGGCACTGAAACAAAGGCCATCGTATCCTACCTCCCGGAACGCACCTATATCCCGAAATGGATGAAGGTAAAGGACATCCTTGATTACTTCGAGGATTTCTACAAGGATTTCCGCAGATCCGTTGCTGAGGATATGCTCTCACGCCTCAAGATAGATCCCGGCACAAAGATCAAGACACTGTCAAAGGGCAACAAGGAAAAGGTGCAGCTGATACTCGTCATGAGCCGTGATGCAAAGCTCTATCTCCTTGATGAGCCTATCGCAGGCGTTGACCCTGCTGCCCGTGACTACATACTCGATACTATCGTTACAAACTACAACCCCGACGCAACTATCATCATCTCGACTCACCTGATACAGGATATCGAGCGCATACTCGACGATGTCATCATGATACAGTACGGTCACCTCAAGGTGTTCGGAAGTGCGGATGCTCTCCGCAGCGAAAAGGGTATGTCGATAGACCAGCTTTTCAGGGAGGTATTCAGATGTTAGGAAAACTGCTCAAGCATGAGATGATATATCTCATCAAAACATTCTCACCGCTTTACATAGTATACCTGATACTTGCAGGCGTAATACGTCTGCTGAGCCTTTTTGAGAATCAGTTTGAAGATCTTGATACATCATCATCCGGCGCTATCACACTCATTGTATTCGCCGGCATAATCGGTGTGGCTTACGGTATACTCACCGGTATACTCGCCCTGCTCACCATGATAGATAATGTCCGCCGCTTCAAGAACAATATGTTCACGGACGAGGGATATCTCACGAACACTCTTCCGGTAACAGCAACAGAGCACATCGCTGCAAAGCTGCTTGCCGGCATCATCAACTATCTCGCAAGCGTTGTAGTCATTCTTGCCGGTCTCTTCATAGCAAGCGGAGAGGAGGCTCCGTCTATGGCAAAGGGTATCTGGGAAGCGATAACATCGGATTCCATACCGCTCTCACAGAAGCTCATAGGTCTTCTGCTCGGCTTCATGATCTACGTTTCGATACAGCTTCTCGGCTACCTTTTAAGCGCACTCGGCAATATGGTAAACAGTTGCAAGGGTCTGCTGAGCTTCGGTCTCGGATTCTTCTCGGTCATCTTCGTTATGATCATGTCAGCAAGGATCACCGCATTCACAACCTCCCAGTCACTGAGCGGTGAACAGACTATCCTCTGCATATGTGCATTCCTGCTGGTATGCTGCATATGTATGTACCTGCTGATCGTAAACATCATAAAGAAGCATCTTAACCTCCAGTAACAGATGCCGGTATAATGAACAAAAGTCACAGTGCTCGAAAGCGCTGTGACTTTATTTTTTCAATGAACTATAGTTTTATCAGGGGACGCCTTCACTTGCAAGGCGTCCCCTCTTCCAAAACAGTCCCCCGGACTGTTTTGGAATTCACCCCTTGCGAAGCGCCCTGCGGATAAATGCGGGACGCTGTCCCGCACCCTGCCAGAGGCGCTGCCTCTGGACTCCGCTAAAGGGGCGCAGCCCCTTTAGAATCCCGCACTTTTATTCCCATACATATTCCCCGAGCTCCTCCTCTATAACATCGAGCTCGCCGTATGTCCTCAGGAGAGTATAGCCGCACTTGTAAAGCACCGTATCCACGAACTCGTCACGTTCTATGCGGTCGGGACGGGCGTGGGTGGTATCGTCAAGCTCTACAAGGACTACTATATTCCCCTCCGGATCGGCAAGGGCAAAGTCGATATGCTTCGCCTTTACCTTGTTGAAGCACTCCATCCAGTAGGGGTTCTCCGACTTCGGGAGAGGTGTGACGAGGTCGGCGAGCCTTACCTTGGTGAATACCTGCAGTCCATGCTCCTCCGCTGCCTCCCGCAGCCGGATATAAAACTCCCGCTCACGCTCCGTGAGCACCGGCACGGGCTGGAAGAAATCGGTGATATCCGGTTTCGGCCTGCGCCCGAGGAGCCATATTATAAAGAGTACTGCCGCCGCTGCAAACAGGAGCAGCGTTATATCATTACTGTTCAATAGTCCCTCCTGTCAGAATGAATAAACACGGGCGCACAATGTGCGCCCGCAGACGAATGATCATACTATGCCGCTCAGTCGATAGATACCGTTGCCAGCATCGACTGTACGGTCTCTCGGTCAGCCGAGCGTATCATCAGCCCGTATACCCTGTCATACCTGCCCTTGCGGCAGAGGGATACGGAATAGGCTGTGCTCGCCTCGTTCTCCGACTTTACTTCATATACTATCCCCTCTATACCGTCACGGTCATAGCGGTAGACATGTGAATACATCTCTCCGAGACTTCCGCCGAGCAGTTCCCACTTTCCGGCTGTCAGAGACAGCAGGCACCTGCAGTCAAGGCGCTCTCGCCAGTGAAGGTCGTCCCAGTCGAGCGAGAGAAGCTCACGGTCGAGCTCAAATACGGTATCGGGTACTTCCCAGCCGAAGATATTGCAGCATTCCACAAGATCACCGTACTGCATCACCCTGCCGCTGCCGTCGGGAGCGGTAAGTGTATCCTCCGGATCCTTTCGCTGCTCTGCTGACGGGGTAAAGCGGATATTGGTCCTTCCGTCCTCGGTGGAATAGCTCTCGGTATCGCTGTCGGGGTTGTTTCTCTTCATCTCCTCCGGCAGGGTAAGCGTGATACCGCAGGCTGAGAAGACAGGCCTCTTGTCACGGCTCTCCGGGTATACCACATCGTATGCGGGATAGTCCTCTATCACCGTATCGAGCGCTCCGGGGTAGCTGTATTTGAGGCGGAAATATGCCGGAACTCCCGGCAGGAAATATATAAATGCACATACTCCTGCGGCCGCAGCGGCAAGTCCGGCAGCCACAAGAAAGGTTCCTGTCTTTTTCAATTGCATCTTCCTTTTTCTGTTCACACGGGTCTTTGTTTCTGTATCATTATTATATTACACAGATCAGGTTTTGTCAAGAGACAGAATGCTCATGAACGGCTGTTTTCAGACTTTTTTCACTGCTCCGGAGGTGCTGCCGGAAGGCTTATCAACGTACTGTCGGGACGCATCCGCCATACCATAATTTTCATTATCTTTTACTCAGCGGCAGCTTCTATCGTACAGCCGGGATAGTAATGCTCGAGTATCTCACGCCATGAGCTGCCCTCTGCTGCCATTGCATCGGCGCCGTACTGGCTCAGGCCAACGCCGTGGCCGAAGCCCCTTGTGGTAACGGTTATACCGTCCTCGCTGCCGGCTACGGTAAAGCAGGCTGAGCGCAGACCGAGCGCTTCACGGAGCTCGTTACCGGTAACGCTCCTGTCGCCGGCAAGGGCTGTCAGCACAGTGCCGGACTGGGTAGTCTCTCTCACTGTTATCCACTGAGCCGGATCGCTGCCGAGATCTATACCGGGAAAGGCGTCAGTCAGGCGCTTGCGGAGGACTGGCTCCGGGAAGCGAGCCTCCTCCATATACCTCGGGGCAGAGGTATCGGCAGGGCTGTCCACCGGAACAAGATAATCCACAGGCGTTCCCCATACATCACCGGCGCTCTCCGTTCTTCCCGGAGACATTGAATGGAAGGCTGCGATTATCGGCTCTCCCCCGTAGGTCAGCACGTAGGGCATCACCTCATCGACTGCGGCGGAGAGCTTTGCCACGCTTTCATCGTAGGTGCTGCCGTAACAGCTCCTCATCCGGCTCTCCGTGAAATAGCCCTGATACCTCGAGGTATCGTTCGAGAAATCCGCTCCGCGCAGTTCCGGCGTCGGAGAGGTCTCCTCACGCATACACTGCCTGAGAGCGTAGGTATGTGCGGCGACTATCTGTGCCTTCAGTGCCTCAGGTTCGAAGGATACGGGCATCTCGGCAGCGGCAGCACCGATAAGGTAATCCCGCAGCGGTACTGCAAGTATCTCGCCGGATGCGATATCGAGTACTCTGAAGCACTTCCTGTCTGTTCCCGCCGTCTCCTGAGCCTGTCCGGCGATAACCGGCGATTCGGGCTGAGTCCTGCGTCCGGATAGATACACCGGCAGAGCGGGTATAACTGTCACTCCTATGGCTATGGTAAGCAGTGATGCAAGGTATCGGTTCATGTTTTTTCCTCCCGTATTTTTCCTTATCACAGCTTATGCAGGAGGTCAGGGTATTATTCCTTTGCAGAATACAGTCACCCGCCTGCAATCTGCGTTCTCCGGTGTGCATAGTATGCATAGGGTATTGAAATAAGGCGGTATAACAGGTATAATAAGATTACAGAAAGGGGGAGCAGTCATGAAGATAAAATTATTGGTAAGCGATGAGAGATATGACGAGATAGCCTCAGAGCTCGTCCGGAAGGGCTTTGAGATAGATGACGGCGCTGATCTTGTACTCTCAGAAAACAACTACTGTCCCACACATCTCATCGGCAGGAAGGACGACGAGATATACCGTCTGAAAACTGCCGAAATAACACATATAGAAAGCTTCTCACACGATGTTGTCGCACACTGCGGCGGAGAGGGCTACAAGCTGAATGAATGCCTTCGCAAGCTCAATGAGCTGCTTGACCCGAAGGAATTCATACGCATAAGCAACTCCGTCATAGTCTCCGTCAATCACATAAAGAGCATCAAGCCCGCTCTTTCACAGAAATTCGTACTAACGCTCACCGACGGCTCACGGGTGGATGTAACGCGTTCATACTACTACATATTCCGTGAGTTCTTCGGTATATAAAGGAGGCATCAATATGATATTCTTTTTTGTTATACTAATCCTTACCCTCATTGCATCCACGATCTACACCCTGATATACAGGAGCAGCATAAACAAAAGGCTCGCACAGATTCGTGAAGGTGAAGCACCGGAAAACAAACCGATGATGTCGCCGTTCAAGTTTGTATGCATCTTCCTTCTTGTTCTTTTTATAATCTATATAATAATCATCAACATCGCTATTTTCATGTTAAAATTCCAGCCAAAAACTACAGAGGAACTGGGTTCATACACTTCTCCGCTCTCTTTACACGCCTATATGCACGATGATCCTTCCGTCACTTCATTATTTGATCCCGATGAGGATATTCCGGGATATACACGTCATACCGAAGATATCTCAGGCTTCAGGATCGTTTCGTACACCAATGAAACGGGTATGAGAGATTTTCCAGATATGCTGATACACTGCTCCTACGACGGCGAACTTAAAGACGACCTACACCCTTATGCGTGCGTTGACTACGGCTTCGATTCCGGAACACGCAGAATGAACGGCAGATACGGACTTATCGACCTTTCAGAAGAAGAGGGCGGGGTATGGTATACTGTCAATGTAACCGGAGTAGTTGCGAATATTGATATATCGACCTATCTTATGCCGGAAATAGCGCAGGGCGTTGATCTTCTGCCCGAGGAGATCATCGAATACAACTCCGGCAGCTGTCACCTTGAATATGACGGTATCGAAAATCAGATCAAATTCTATTAAAAGCAAAAGCGGTGCGATAATTCGCACCGCTCAGTCTGTAAAAACACAGTTCTATCAGGGGACGCCTTCACTTGCAAGGCGTCCCCTCTTCCAAAACAGTCCCCCGGACTGTTTTGGAATTCACCCCTT
>JAFZRF010000006.1 GCA_017620025.1 Ruminococcus sp. | reverse complement strand
GAGTCCAGAGGCAGCGCCTATGGCAGGGTGCGGGACAGAGTCCCGCATTTATCCGCAGGGCGCTTCGCAAGGGGTGAATTCCAAAACAGTCCGGGGGACTGTTTTGGAAGAGGGGACGCCTTGCAAGTGAAGGCGTCCCCTTATAGCCGGCTTTATAAATATCAAGGGCGCTCATTCGAGCGCCCCTTCTCTTAGCTGAAAAGTATTATAAGGAACTGTGATACAAGTACTACGGATATGAGTGCTACGGGATATGTTGCTGCGTATGCTGATGCAACGTCCTCTGTTCCGGCTGTTCCGATAAGTGTACCAAGTGCCGGTGTGGAGGTCATACCGCCTGTGATAGAGCCGAGGTTGTTCAGCAGACTCAGCTTGAGCACGTACTTTGCAAACAGGAAGCCGAGTATCATCGGTATGATCGTCATGAGCATTCCGTAAACGAAGTAGAGACCGTCGAAGTACTGAACGAACTTTGCGCCGCCGGAAACTCCCGCACCGATAAGGAAGAATACCAGTCCCATCTCACGAAATACCTTTAGAGTAGTGTCCTTGGGAGTAAGGCTCACCTTTCCGATATGGCCGAAGTGACCGAAGAGAAGAGCTACAAGCAGACAGCCGCCTGTGGTGGAAAGAGAGAAGTTCCTGAACTTGAATGCGCCGATGAATACGCCGAGAGCTGCTGCAAGTGCGAAAGGCATGATACCGAAATCATCCATGCTGATGAGCTTTGAAGTATCCTTTGCCTTACCCTTGGAATCTGCGGTAACAAGGAGCTTTCTCTCCTTCGCCATATCTGCCTTCATCAGCTTGGGTACGATCTGCACGAAGAGTACAACGCCGATAACGCCGAAGATATAGGCGATAGCGTAACCTACTGATACTATGCCCTGGAGATGGTCATCTGCTACTGCGTCCTTTGCAGCTGAGAAACCGGGTGTGCTGGTGAGAGCGCCGGAAAGTATACCTGTGAGCATTGCTGTGAATTCATCGTTGTTAAGGTCGGTGAAATTCCTGCCTACCATGATGCAGCCCGCACAGGTAAGTCCGCCGCTGAGTATAATGATAACGGCAAGGACAACGTAGGATTTGAAGTTTTTCTTGAAGTTGCCGAAGAAGTTGGGACCTGCGATAAAACCTACTGCGGTAACGAAGAGTATAAGTCCGAGGTTATCGACGATCTTGAGTGCGCTGCCCACAAAGTCAGCGTTTATCTCTTCAGAAAGATGCTTGTAGAAGAAACAGCCGTAAAGGAGGGCCATGATGAATACTCCGGCTGTTCCGAGGGATACTCCCTTGATGGTAACTCTTCCGAGGATATAGCCGAGTGCCATGATGATGACAACGCTTATCAGCAGGAAGGGTACACCGTGTAAGGAAAGGATACCGTTGAATAAATCCATATCTATCACTCTTACTTTCTTGACAGCTTCCGGCGTGGACGGCACCGGGAGCCCATGAATTACAGACTATCGGGACGCCCTCAGGCGTCCCGGTTGTTTTTGTTTACTTGGTCTTTCTTGCGTAGTCGGGGAGCAGCTTGGGTGAAACTATGTCAGTTTCGATGCCTGCTGCTGCAAGCTCCTTGTCATAAGCTGCGATGTGGTTGAGGTTAAGTCCCTCGGGAGCACCTGTCTCCTTTGCCTTTGCAGCTGCGTAGATACCGGCGTTTCTGCCGAATACGATAACGTCAAGGAGAGAGTTGCCCATGAGTCTGTTGCGGCCGTGAATACCGCCTGCTACCTCGCCGGCAGCATAGAGGTTCTCTACTCCGGTCACGCCGTAGGTATCGATATCAAGTCCGCCGTTCTGATAGTGCAGTGTGGGGTATACAAGGATAGGCTCCTTGCGGATATCGATGCCGTACTTGCCGAACATTCTCAGCATAGCGGGGATACGCTTTTCGATAGTACCTTCGCCGTTCTTGTATTCGATCATGGGAGTATCGAGCCATACGCCCATACCCTGCTCAGTCTCTATGCCCTTGCCCTTTGCAGTACACTCACGGATGATTGAGGCTGCTGTAACGTCACGGGTCTCAAGGGGATGCATGAAAACATCACCGTCGATGTTGACGAGCTTTGCGCCGAGTGAACGTACCTTCTCAGTAACGAGCGCACCGAAGATCTGCTCCGGATAAGCTGTTCCTGTCGGGTGATACTGAAGAGTATCGGCATAGAGAAGCTTTGCACCTGCTCTGTAGCCGAGTACAAGTCCGTCAGCTGTTGCGCCGTAGTGGTTGGAGGTCGGGAAGCCCTGATAGTGGAGTCTTCCTGCGCCGCCTGTAGCGATGATAACTGTCTTTGCACGGGCAACGAGAAGCTCCTTTGTCTCCATATTCATCAGCACAGCACCGGCAGCCTTGCCGTCCTTGTCGAGGATTATCTCGACTGCTGCTGTGAAGTCGATAACAGGTATTCCGCGGTTGATTACCTCGTCACGGAGAGTGCGCATGATCTCAGCACCGGAATAGTCCTTTGCTGCGTGCATTCTCTTGCGTGAGGTACCGCCGCCGTGAGTGGTTACCATTGTTCCGTCAGGCTCCTTGTCGAACTCTACGCCGAGCTTGTTGAGCCACTGGATGCACTCGGGAGCCTTTGTAACGAGCTTTGCAACGAGCTCCGGCTTTGCTGCGAAGTGTCCGCCGCCGAAAGCGTCTACAAAGTGGATAGCGGGAGAATCGTTGGGCTTGTCGGCAGCCTGTATACCGCCCTCAGCCATCATGGTATTAGCATCGCCGATACGGAGCTTTGTAACGATCATAGCCTTTACGCCGGCCTCATCTGCTTCGATTGCTGCAGAAGCACCTGCTCCGCCGCCGCCGATGATGAGAACGTCTGTATCGTAGTCGGGCTTTGTAAGGTCAACGCTGTCCGCAGAAATACGGCTGTGTGCCTGGAGAAGGTCTGCAAGCTGTGTGGGTACCTTCTCGCCCTTGTTCGGGCCTGCTGTGAGGACTGTAAATTCGCCCTGCTTGTAATCGGGGTGGAACTCTGCAAGGAGAGCGTCCTTCTCTTCGGCTGTCATTCTTCTCGGCTCAAGAGCAGCGTTCTCAGCTCTCTTGGCTGCAACCTTTTCAGCCAGCTCGTTGAATCTGTCTATCTTGTACATAGTCTCTCCCCTCCTTACTTCTCGATCTCACGGTTGTTGTACATATCCTTGAGCTCCTGTACGTTGTCGATGGACTTGCCGATGAGCTCTGCCATCTTTTCGTCAAAGATGCCCTCGTTGATCTCGTTGACCCTGTCATTGAGATGACCGCACTCGGGCGCGATGTACTTTCCGTTGAGACGGCGTGCGAGCATTGCAACCTGAGGATGTGAAATACCTGCAGGGCAGCGTGAAGAACATACTCCGCACATAACGCAGTCAAAGCTCTCCTCAGCGCACTTCTCGTACTCGCCTCTCTGAGCGTATGCAATGTACTGCATTACGTTCAGCTCCTGAGTACAGGCCTTTGTACAGGCATTGCAGCCGATACAGCTGTATATCTCGGGATAGAGCTGCATCATGATCTGCTGATCGGGCTTTATCTCCTCGATATTGTATATTCTCTTTTCAAGCGGGAAGAACGGGAGAGTAGCCACATACATACCCTCTTCGATCTCAGTCTGACAGGCAAGACATCCGTGGAGCTCAACCTGTCCCTTGATCCTGTAGATAGTAGCGCAGGCACCGCAGAAGCCGTTGCGGCAGCCGCAGCCTCTTACGAGCTCATAGCCTGCGTACTCCATAGCAGTCATTATCGTAAGTCCTGCCGGCACTTCATACTTCTTGCCGAACAGGTACACATTTAACATCTTTTCCATGATAGCTCCTCCTTAGTATTCATCAGGCAGCTCGCCCAGCTGGTCGAAACGGAATACCGGTCCGTCCTTGCATACATACTTGTTTCCGATGTTGCAGCGTCCGCATTTTCCGACAGCACACTTCATACGGAGCTCCATTGTGGTATACACCTGTGTTTCGGTGAAGCCGAGCTCCTTGAGGCCTGCAAGGGTGAACTTTATCATGATCGGGGGGCCGCATATGAGTACGGTCTTGCTGAGTGAGGGATTGAGCTCCTTCACGTAGTTAGGTACAAAGCCGACATGGCCGTCCCAGCCCTCCTGCGGGTTGTCGATGGTGAGGTTGACCTGTATGCCGTCATCCTTCATCCACTCGTCAATGATCTCCTGATAGTCAACGAGATCGTCCTTGGAACGTGAACCGTATACTATCTGGATATCGCCGTAGTTCTCACGCTTGTCACGTACATAGTTGATTACGGAGCGGAGGGGCGCAAGGCCGATTCCTCCGGCGATGAAGAGCAGATCCTTGCCCTTGAGATCGGTCTCTACGGGGAAATGATTGCCGTAAGGTCCTCTTATGGTTATCTGCTGGCCGACGTCCATGGCATGGAGCCATGTGGTCAGGCAGCCGCATTTCTTGATGGAGAACTCCATGTATTCCTTGTTCGTAGGCGAGGAGGTTATCGAGAACATACCCTCACCAACTCCCGGTATAGAAAGCATTGCACACTGTCCGGGCATATGCTCGAACACCTTGCCGCCCTCCGGTGATACTACCCTGAAGGTCTTAACATCGGGAGTATCCTGCCTTATATCGGTAACTACGCCGATGTAAGGGATCAATGTATCCTTGTTCATCACTTTTCCTCCAATGCCTTCATTACCTTGACGATGTTCATGGATATAGGACACTTGGAAAGACATCTTCCGCATCCTACGCAGCCGAACTCGCCGTTGTTGTTTGCAGGGAAGTACACAAGCTTGTGCATGAAACGCTGACGGAAGCGCTCGAGCTGTGTGAGTCTCGGGTTTCCGTGAGCCATCTTGGTGAAGTCTGAGTACATACAGGAATCCCAGCAGCGGAAACGCTTGATGCCGTGTCCTGTGTCGAAGTCCCTGATGTCGTAGCACTG
This sequence comes from Ruminococcus sp., assembly GCA_017620025.1. Lineage (GTDB taxonomy): Bacteria > Bacillota > Clostridia > Oscillospirales > Ruminococcaceae > Ruminococcus. The sequence goes on along the minus strand of JAFZRF010000006.1, from coordinate 65,721 downwards.
ACAGGTGGGACATACAAAGGTACAGGTACCGCAACCGAGGCAGCTCTCGGAGAGCTCTGCCCACTTAGCGGAGCTGAAGTATTCATTGAGCTTGTCGCAGCCGAAGTTCTCAGTGGAGAGCTTTGCGAGCGGGAGCTTTGCAAGTATCTCCTTTGTCTTCGCCTTTGTCTCGTCAAGAGTGGCTGTGTCGCCGTCCTCGAGGAGAGAAGAAAGAGAATTAAGGAGCTTCTGTCCCTTGTCTGTATTCGCTTTGAAGTAGTAGAAGCTTCCGTCGCTCCAGCATGATACATCGCCCTCGGGCTCTGTGGGATCGATGCCGAAGGTCTGGCAGAAGCAGGTCTCGGCGGGACGTGTGCAGGCCATAGTGACTACTGTGCCGTGCTCGCGGCGTGTCTGATAGAAGGTATCAACAGGATCAACGAGGTATACCTTATCGAGTATACCGAAGCTGCGGGCGTCGCAGGCACGTACTCCGAAGATGACGAAATCCTCGGATTCCCTGCGGACATCGATGACCTCTATCTTCTTGCCCTCCATTTTGAATTCTGCAAGATTCTCGGTCTGGGGGAAGAAGAAGTCCTTGGCGCTGCGGACTGTATTGAGTCTGCCGGAGAGCTTCACGCCCTCCTCCCACTTCTTATACTCTGCCTGGCCGTCCTCACGGTCTGCGGGGAGGTAAAGAGTCTGCTGCGCTGCTATAGCTGCAAAAAGCTCATCAGCTCTGTCTATGGATATCCTCAGCATCACTCAACACCCCTTTCATGCACGATGGAAGGCTCGCAGTCGTCCTTGTCATAGTTGTTCAGAGGAGCTCTTGATGTTGTGTCCTCTCCTGCCTGGTACTCACCGTAGAAGGCATTAATATCCTTGATGAACTTGCGGTTGAGGAGGTGGAGCGGTATGTTCTGAGGACATACTCTTGAACACTCGCCACAGTCTGTACAGCGTCCTGCAACATGGAATGCACGGATGATGTGGAACATATTCTCCTCGAAGCTGTCTGCAGCTGCCTTGTTGGATATACCCGAAGCCGGGTTATCGAATACGCAGTTCTCGCAGGTGCAGGCGGGACATACATTGCGGCAGGCATTGCAGCGGATACACTTGGAAAGCTGTTCTCTCCAGAAGTCATAGCGCTCCTGTGCAGTCATATTCTCAAGTTTCTCTACCATGTCGAAGCGGCCGGAATCCTCTGCGGAGATAACTTCGCCCTCTTCGCCGAGCAGCTCGTCGTATACAACGTGCTTGCGGCTCTTGCAGGTCTCACACTTGCCGAGAATTGCCTCATAGTAAGGCATTGTCTCCTCGCCGTAGAGTGTATCTATCTTAAGGGTGCCGTTCTCGTTCTTTACGCCGAGTATACCGGTTATACCCTTTGCCTTTATCTTCTCTGCATCAAGCTTCGGGCCGCCGGGGATGCCTACTACATATACGTTCTCACGTACAATGCGGTGCTCCTTGACAAGCTGGTTGAAGCTGTAGGTATCGCAGGGCTTGAGGAAGGCAAGAATCTTTCCCTCCTTGCGGCTCTCCTTTACCAGATACTTTGAAACGTTGGCAGCGGTGAAATCATCGCATACGAAGTCTGCATCGATCTCCTCCGCAGTCTCAAAAACAGCCGGAGTGATATCGTATACGAACTCTCCCCTCTTCCAGCCGATGACACGGTTTACAGTGCCGTCAGCAAGAAGCTGCTTGGCTTTATTTATCATTGCTTCCTGCATCTCAGATCCTCCAATCTCCGGTTAGGGCCGAGCTTCCTTACGGCATCGGTGAATTCCTGCATCGTAGCAGCAAACTTGGCACCCTCAGCAGCGGATACCCATTCCAGTCTTGTGCGGTCTCTCTCGATACCGAGGAAATCAAGCATACTGTACAGGAGGGTTATCCTGCGGCGGGTAAAGTAGTTTCCTGAGGTGTAGTGGCAGTCTCCGGGATGGCAGCCGCAGAGGATAACTCCGTCAGCGCCCTTCTGGAATGCCCTGAGTATAAACATCGGGTTCACTCTGCATGAACAGGGAACTCTGATTATCTTTACATTAGTCGGATAGTTGAGTCTGTTTGTACCGGAAAGATCGGCACCGGCGTATGAACACCAGTTGCAGCAGAATGCAACGATAACAGGCTCAAAATTGGTATTCTCGTTTACTTGCATATTGCGTCTACCTCCGCCATTATCTGACTGTTAGAGAAGCCGTTGAGATCCATAGCTCCGGAAGGACAGGCAACTGTACAAGCGCCGCAGCCCTGGCATACTGCCGGGTTGACACTTGCCACACGGCGTATAGCAGTAGTCCTGTCGGGCATCCTGAATTCCTTGTCCTGATATGTGATAGCGCCGTAGGGGCATACCTTCTCACAGGCTGAACAGCCGTTGCACATAAGCTCGTTGGAGTGTGCAACACATGGATTGCAGGTAATGCTGTTCTTGCAGAGAAGTCCGATAGCCTTTGCGGCTGCGGCACTGCCCTGTGCAACTGTCTCGGGGATATCCTTCGGTCCCTGGCAGGCACCTGAGAGGAATATACCGGCTGTTGCGCTCTCTACAGGACGAAGCTTCGGATGAGCCTCGGTGAAGAAATCGTTGGTGTCCATCTGTGTTGTGAGCATCGTTGCAAGAGGACGTGCGGTCTTGTCAGGCTCTATTGCTGCTGCAAGGACCACCATATCTGCGTTGATATGAAGCTGCTCGTTTGCGATAAGGTCTGATGCCTGTACGTCTATCTTACCGTCGGACTTAGGTGTTACCTTGCCGACCATGCCCTTGATGTAGTGAACATTGTACTGCTCAACTGCACGGCGGTAGAACTCATCGAAGTTCTTGCCGGGAGTACGGACGTCTATATAGAATACGTATACCTCGGTATCCGGGTATTTCTCACGTATGAGCATTGCGTGCTTTGCGGTATACATACAGCAGATCTTGGAGCAGTAGGGCTTTCCCTTCTCGTCGTCACATCTGCTGCCTACGCACTGTACGAATACTATGGTATGCGGATGAGTCTTGTCGGAGGGACGCAGAAGCGTACCGCCGTTGGGGCCGGCAGCATTCATGAGTCTCTCGAGCTCGAGTGATGTTACTACATCGGCACACTGGTTATATGCGAATTCATCGTACTTGTCAAGGTTTATCGGATTGAAACCTGTAGCTACAACGATAGCACCGTATCTCTCCTCGATGAACTTATCCTCCTGCTTGTAGTCGATAGCGCCTACGGAGCAGACCTTTGAGCAGACTCCGCACTTGCCTGTCTTCATCATCATGCAGTAGTTAGGGTCAATTGTTGCGACCTTCGGTACTGCCTGTGCAAACGGGATATAGATAGCTGTTCTGTTGTCGAGTCCCATATTGAACTCGTTGGGTACCTTCTTCATCGGGCACTTCTCGGTACAGAGTCCGCATCCGGTACACTTGGTCTCGTCAACAAAGCGTGCCTTGCGCTTGATCGTTACGGTGAAGTTCCCCACGAAGCCCTTGACGTCCGTTACCTCGCTGAAGGAGTAGATATGTATCTTTTCGTTCTGTGAAGCCTCAACCATCTTGGGAGTGAGGATACAGGCGGCGCAGTCGAGTGTCGGGAATGTCTTGTCGATCTGTGCCATCTTGCCGCCGATAGTGGGCTGCTTCTCGACGATATCAACGTCGAAGCCAGCCTCTGCGATATCAAGTGCTGTCTGGATACCGGCGATACCGCCGCCGATAACCAGCGCTCTCTTGACTACCGGGCTCTCGCCTGCGGTAAGAGGTGCGTTGAGGTGTACCTTTGCTACAGCTGCCTTGCCAAGGATTATAGCCTTGTCGGTAGCTGTGGCGATCTCCTTGTGGATCCAGGAGCACTGCTCACGGATATTTGCTATCTCTACGAGGTAAGGATTAAGGCCGGCTGATGCTGCTGCCTTTCTGAATGTGTTCTCGTGCATACGGGGCGAGCAGGAGCAGACAACGATACCTGTAAGGTTATGCTCCTTGATTGCATTCTTTACGAGGTTCTGTCCCGACTCGGAACACATATACTGATAGTCCTGGGAGATGACTACGCCCGGCTCATGGCCGAGAGCTTCGGCAACTGCCTTTACGTCTACCGTAGCGGCAATGTTGGTGCCGCAGTGACAGACAAATACTCCAATTCTCTGCATAGGTCAGTCTCCTCCTTACTTCGTGTATTTTCTGAACGCTGTGACGATAGCCTGCTGCGGCAGATCATCATCGAGCATTCCGGGGATATCTGTGGGCGCAAGGTGGTTATTGCCCTGCCTGCGTACTGCGGCAAGGCGAACTGCCTCTACTACCTTTGCGGGCTCGACGCCTCTCGGACATCTGTCCACGCAGGCAAAGCAGGTAAGGCATTTGTAAAGCGACTCAGAAGACATGAGCTTTTCAATATCGCCTTTTTCCACCATGTATACGAACTGGTGCGGATGATACTCCATCTCGTCGTAGGAGGGACAGGTAGCCGAGCACTTGCCGCAGCGCATACATTTGAGTACGTTGGAACCGCTGGAGCGGAGTATCTGCTCCTTTAACTTATCACTCATCTGTATCCTCCTTCTTTAATCCGAGAGCCTCGGCAAGAAGCTCTGTGAAATAGTATACCGGAAGCTCCGAGCCGGAGTTCTTCTTAAGGTTGTAAAGGCAGAGCGGACAGGCTGTAATTACCATATCAGCACCCATGTCCTTTGCAGAATCCATAACGGAGGCACTTCGCTTTGAAGCCTGTGCCTTGTCTTCCATTGTGATGTATCCGCCGCAACACTCGTTGCGCTGTGCGTAGATAACAGGCTCTGCACCGATAGCTCTGATGAAATCCTCCATTATTGTCGGGTTCTCGGGATCATCCATAGCGAGAGCCTTTGAAGGACGGAGGAGCAGACAGCCGTAGTAAGCGGCTATCTTCCTGCCCTTGAGGGGATTGACTACGGCCGCCTTGAGCTTGTCGAAGCCTATGACGTCACGAAGGAGCTCAAGGTAATGATATACAGTTGTCTCACCGGTATAGGGAGCATCGTTCTGCATATAGCTGTTTACCTTGCGGGCCATATCCTCGTCACGGGAAATATCGTAGTTAGTCTGCTTTATGACATTATGGCAGGCGGAACAGACAGTCACAAGAGCATTGCCGCTGTCTCTTGCAGCCATGAGTGTACGTACTGCCGATAGCTTTGTTGCGATCTCGTCCTTCGCAGTTGTATAAGCACCGCCGCAGCACTGCCAGTTCTCCGGCTCGACCAGTGTGATGCCGAGCGCCTCGGCAGAGGCTCTTGCATATGCGTCAAGATCCTTTGCCTTGGTCCTCAGCGTACAGCCGGGATAATATGTGAAAACCGCATTATTTTCCATTTTACGATTCCTTTCAGTTTTATCAGACCATCTGCTCGGGGTGGAATACCTCGTCGAACTTCTCTGCTGTGAGGAAGCCGAGCTCAACGCAGGCCTCCTTCAGGGAGATATTGTCCTTGAAAGCCTTCTTGGCAGTCTTTGCAGCGTTCTCATAGCCGATGTACGGATTGAGAGCTGTTACCAGCATAAGGGAGTTGTGGAGGTTGTGGTGCATCTTCTCCTTGTTTGCCTTGATGCCGACTGCACAGTTGGAGTTGAAGGAGAGGATAGACTCAGCAAGGAGTCTTGCAGACTGGAGGAAGTTATATGCACATACCGGCATGAATACGTTAAGCTCGAAGTTGCCCTGTGAAGCTGCCATGCCGACTGCAACATCATTGCCCATTACCTGTACTGCGACCATTGTAACCTGCTCGCACTGTGTCGGGTTTACCTTGCCGGGCATGATAGAGGAGCCGGGCTCATTCTCGGGGATAGTGATCTCTCCGAGACCGTCTCTCGGACCGGAAGCGAGCCACCTTACATCGTTGGCTATCTTCATCATGTCAGCTGCAAGAGCCTTGAGGGCGCCGTGTGCGAATACGATCTCATCCTTTGAGGTGAGAGAATGGAACTTGTTGGGAGCTGTTACGAAATCGATGCCTGTGATCTGGCTGATGTATGCAGCAGCCTTCTCTGCAAAGCCTTCGGGAGCATTGAGTCCTGTGCCTACGGCAGTACCGCCGAGTGCAAGCTCCTTGAGCTCATCGCAGGCAAGCTGTATCATGCGTCTGTCCTTCTCGAGTGAAGCTCTCCAGCCGCTTATCTCCTGAGAGAACTTGATGGGAGTAGCATCCTGGAGGTGTGTACGGCCGCTCTTTACGATGCCCTCGTTCTCAGCCTCAAGGCGGACAAAGGTCTTCACCAGCTCGTCGATAGCGGGAAGCACCTTGTTTTCAAGAGAAAGAACAGCAGCAATGTGCATGGCTGTCGGGAAGGTATCATTTGAGGACTGGCTCATGTTGATATCGTCATTCGGGTGGAGCAGCTTGCTGCCGGCGATCTCGTTACCTCTGTTGGCAATGACCTCGTTGGCATTCATATTCGACTGAGTGCCGCTTCCGGTCTGCCATACAACAAGGGGGAAGTTATCGATAAGCTCAAGGCTCTCGACCTCTCCGCAGGCTTCAACGATGGCATCAAGCTTTTCATCGGTCATCTTCTCAGGCTTAAGATCGTGATTTGCAAGAGCAGCAGCTCTTTTCAGGATACCGAAGGCATTAATGATCTCCTTCGGCATGGTCTCGATACCGCTTCCGATACGGAAATTGTTGCGGCTTCTTTCGGTCTGCGCTGCCCAGTACTTGTCGGCAGGCACCCTTACCTCGCCCATTGAATCATGTTCGATACGAAATTCCATATTATTCACTCCCGGTAAAAATATGCTGAATCTACAGCTTTTCGTCGTTTATATACAGAGCACCGCTCTGCGTCCTCAATAATTATAACAGGAACTGAAGCTATTTTCAAATGCTGTTTAAGAATATGGGTATTCTTCAATTGATATATTATTAACAATGTCCGCAGACTTATAAATATGCCTTGCTGCGTCTGCGAGCATATCATATATTATATCTTTAGTCCCCATACGTTCCGTCTTCCGTCGCTTTTGCCGATGATATCCTACAAGCCACGGTATTAATGTGACTATTGACCATATCCGGCATAATGATGTCTGACGTATCAGACCGGATCAAACGCCGTCACAGTCAAAAGTGTAATTAAATACCTCAGGATAACAGCCGGTAAATCCCTTACAATATAACAAACCGGAATACAATAATTCCGGTATCTATATATCTGACGGATGTGATTGACAAAAAATTCACAGTTTTATGATACATTGAACCTGTGCAGAACAGCGATGCCGTACTGCACAGGTACTGATATCAATCCTCTGTGTTACTCCTTATCCTCTTTCTCCTTTCCGGAAATACCGGAAAGAGCGTAGGATAACGTGGTAAGACTGTCACCGAGATGCACGTTCTCAACTGCTACATCCTTGTGACTTATGCGAAGATCATAGTGTGTAAAATTCCAGAACGCACGGACTCCGTAGCTGATCAGACGGTCGGCTTCCTTCTCTGCTTCGCCCTTGGGTATGCAGAGTATTGCAGCCTCCGGTCTGTTGGCCTTGCAGAATTCTTCAAGCTCATCGACTGACTTTACGGTGAGTTCGCCGATCTTTCCGCCGACTACAGCAGGATTTGCATCGAATATACCGATAAGCTCAAAGCCGCGGTTACGGAAATCGATATGAGCTGCGATGGCCTTTCCGAGGTTTCCGGCACCAAGAAGTATCATCGGTGTGGATACGTCGAGTCCGAGTATCTTACCGATCTCTCCGCGAAGCTCCTTGACATTGTAGCCGTAGCCCTGCTGTCCGAATTCACCGAAGCAGTTGAAGTCCTGTCGTATCTGTGAGGCTGTCAGTCCCATTTTCTCAGCCAGCTCCCTTGAAGAGATCCTGACATAGCCGTTGGCTTCGAGGTCTCCGAGGAAACGGTGATATCTTGGAAGACGCCTTATCACTGAGTTTGATATACTGTTTTTTGACATAGGTTTATGCCTCTCCCCGGCGGGATGAACCGCCTTACATTAATTTATCGAGTCTTGTCCTTATCTCGTCAAGGAAGGTCTTGGAATCAACCTTCTTCTTGTTCTCGAGCTTGGATATCAGGTAAAGGTCGCCTGTCATAACGCCCTCTTCGATTGTCTGTATAGTAGCCTTCTCGAGCTTGTCTGCAAACTCACAGAGCTCAGGAGTGCCGTCGAGCTCGCCTCTCTTGCGGAGTGCTCCGCTCCATGCGAATATTGTAGCTACAGAGTTTGTAGATGTCTCCTCACCCTTGAGGTACTTGTAGTAGTGACGCTGTACGGTACCGTGTGCAGCCTCATACTCGTAGATGCCGTCGGGTGAAACGAGTACGGAAGTCATCATTGCAAGGCTGCCGTAGGCTGTTGATACCATGTCGGACATTACGTCGCCGTCATAGTTCTTGCAGGCCCAGATATAGCCGCCGTTTGAACGGATAACTCTTGCTACTGCATCGTCGATGAGAGTGTAGAAGTACTCTATGCCTGCTGCCTCATACTTCTCCTTGTACTCGTTGTCATAGATCTCCTGGAAGATGTCCTTGAAGCGGTGGTCATACTTCTTGGAGATAGTATCTTTTGAAGCGAACCATACATCCTGCTTCAGGTCAAGGCCGTAGTTGAGACAGGCCCTTGCAAAGCCAGCAATAGAAGCATCAAGGTTGTGAAGTCCCTGGATGATACCGTCGCACTTTGTGAAATCGTGGATGAGCTCTCTTGTCTCGTTGCCGTCCTTGTCAGTAACAACAAGCTCAGCCTTGCTGCCCTGAGCTACACGCATTTCTGTGTTCTTGTATACATCACCGTAAGCATGACGAGCGATGGTGATCGGCTTTGTCCATGTGGGAATGTAGGGCTCGATACCCTTTACGATGATGGGAGTTCTGAAAACGGTTCCGTCAAGTGCTGCACGGATAGTACCGTTCGGGGACTTCCACATCTGTGTAAGGTTGTACTCGGGCATTCTTGCAGCGTTGGGGGTGATAGTTGCACACTTTACTGCAACGCCGTACTTCTTTGTAGCCTCGGCAGAATCAAGAGTAACCTGATCCTTGGTCTCCTCACGGTGCTTGAGGCCGAGATCGTAGTACTCTGTATTGAGCTCAACATAGGGCTCGAGCAGTGTCTCCTTGATCCACTGCCAGAGAATCCTTGTCATCTCGTCGCCGTCCATCTCAACGAGGGGCGTCTTCATGATTATCTTTGCCATTGGTGATTACCTCCGTATATAATGTGTTTCTGATGTACCTTTTCAGTTCAGCTTATACAGCAGCAGCATGAATCCGAGAAAGATAACGAATAATACCGTCTCCGTTATTGCCGCGAGCTTCCTTGAACGCAGGCGGTTCTCGGTGTGTATCAGGAATCTGCTGTAGAGGAAGGCGAAAAGCGCCTTTCCGAGCAGAAGTGCTGTCACTGTGCATACAGCGGACATAACGAGAAGAGCTCCGAACTTAAAACCGGCTGTCTTCTCCTTGAATCCGGTTATGAACAGGCCTGCTGCCGCAAGCTCTAAGGGAATGATGTACAGCAGCGTGAACAGCCAGCCTGTACGTTCAACCTTTGAAGCCTCTATCCTGTCGGCTTCCTCTCTGTGCTTTTTCTTGCTCATATCAGTTTAAACAGTGGTATGACGAGAAGTATCAGAAGTACGACAAGAAGGATTATACCGGCTATATCCATAACCTTATGTTTGATTGTCCAGCCTGCCTTCCAGTGCTTGGTCATATTGATTATCCACAGGACAAGCATAACCGCAACAAGCATAATGACTGTTTTCATCATCCCGGCAGCCGACTCTGGATTCATATCACTGTCCTCCGTAGTTCGCTCCGATCCATGTTATTATAAGCAGGTGGAGCGGATAGTAGATGTAGAATGCGTATTTTGAGATCTTCTTCACGGCCGGATTGCTGCTTCCGCCGAGTTTGCCGCTGTAGAGCAGTATCAGCAGAACCGGCAGGAATACACCGACCTTGTAGGTGTAGAACCTGTAATACGTCCAGCTCTGAAGCAGCTGCTTTGCAAACGGTATCAGGTAGAATGCCGCAGCAAAGGAATATGCTCCGGCCTGACGCAGCTTTCCGCCGTTCCTTGCAAGCTCGAATGAGAGCGGCATATACACAGCAGCAGAGCCCCAGTCGCAGTAGTCACCGAATGCCGAAAGCAGAAGCAGCAAGGGCAGCTTGAAAGCGACGGGTATCTTTTCCCAGTTGAAGATATGCACTGCAAGCAGCGACATGAAAAGCGATGCTATAACGCTCGTCTTGCCGATATCCCCTCCCCCGGAAGCCACCTTTTCAAACCAGACGAATGGGTAGTGGGAAAGCAGTGCGAATATCCCGAGTCTCAGGAAATACTTCCTGAGATCACGGGTATGGTGGTAGCCTTCGGTAATGAAGTAGCACATCAGCGGAAAGGTCAGTCTTCCGATGAAATGCATTATCCAGCCTGCAGTTGACTCAGTAGTGACGAACATCCATCCGAGATGGTCTATCGTCATGGCGATTATCGCAATGAGTTTCAGCACAGAAGCGCTCAGCAGTCCGCTTTCCTGCTTCGGTACAGGCTGTGCAGTGCTTCCGGCTGCCATTACTTCATGGACTCACGTGTGTAGTCAAGAAGTCCGCCGGCAAGCATGATGTCCTTTGTTCTGCCGGAGAGCTCGCAGAGTACGCGTATCTCCTTACCTGTTGTCTTGTTGAGAACTGTGAGCTGTGACTCGCCTGCCTCAACTGCCTTTCTTACGTCTGCAAGAACGAGCTCGTCGCCCTGGCTGATAGCTTCGTAGTCAGCCTCGTTCACGAATGTGAGCGGAAGGATGCCTGCGTTGATGAGGTTTGCTCTGTGGATACGTGCGAAGGACTTTACAAGTACAGCCTTTACGCCGAGATAGAGCGGAGCAAGTGCAGCGTGCTCACGGGATGAGCCCTGACCGTAGTTTGAACCGCCTACGATGATGCTCTTTCCGAGTGACTTTGCTCTCTCGGGGAAGGACTCATCGCATACAGCAAAGCAGTGCTGTGAGATCTTCGGAATATTTGAACGCAGGGGCAGGATCTTTGCGCCTGCGGGCATGATGTGGTCTGTTGTGATGTTGTCGCCGACCTTGAGTGATACAGGTGCGTCGATGGTCTCGAGCAGAGGTGAGGTCTCGGGATAGGGCTTGATGTTGGGTCCGCGAAGGATCTCAACGCTGTCCATATCAGCCTCAGCTGCGGGAGGAACGATCATATTGTCGTTGATGGTGAACTCCTCGGGGAGCTTGAACTCAGGCATATCGCCGAGCTCTCTCGGGTCTGTCAGATAGCCTGTGATTGCTGATACAGCAGCCATCTCAGGTGATACAAGGTAGATCTGACCGTCCTTTGTACCGGAGCGTCCTTCGAAGTTTCTGTTGAAGGTTCGCAGTGAGATACCCTTGGAGTTAGGTGACTGTCCCATACCGATGCAGGGACCGCAGGCGCTCTCGAGTATTCTTGCGCCGGCATCGATGAGTATTGAAAGTGCACCGTTCTGTGCGAGCATATTGAGAACCTGCTTGGAACCGGGTGCGATAGCAAGAGAAACATCAGGGTTTACAGTCTTGCCCTTGAGTATGTGAGCTACCTTGAGCATATCAAGGAGTGAAGAGTTTGTACATGAACCGATACATACCTGATCGATCTTCAGCTTGCCTATCTCCTCAACGCTCTTTACGTTGTCGGGAGAGTGCGGACAGGCTGCGAGCGGAACGAGCTCACTGAGGTTGATATCGAGCTGCTCGTCGTATACTGCGTCCTCGTCAGCTGCGAGAGGAGTCCATACCTCTTCACGGCACTGCGCCTTGAGGAACTGCTTTGTGATCTCGTCTGAGGGGAAGATTGAAGTTGTAGCACCGAGCTCAGCACCCATGTTGGTGATAGTAGCTCTCTCGGGTACTGACAGAGTCTTTACGCCCTCGCCTGTGTACTCGATTACCTTGCCTACGCCGCCCTTAACGGACATTCTTCTGAGGACCTCAAGGATAACATCCTTTGCAGCTACCCAGGGACGAAGCTTTCCGGTAAGGTTTACCTTGACAACCTTCGGGCAGGTTATGTAGTATGCACCGCCGCCCATTGCAACAGCTACGTCAAGTCCGCCTGCACCGATAGCGATCATGCCGATACCGCCGCCTGTGGGGGTGTGGCTGTCAGAGCCGATGAGAGTCTTTCCGGGAACGCCGAAGCGCTCAAGATGTACCTGGTGGCAGATACCGTTGCCGGGACGTGAGAAGTAGATTCCGTGCTTCTTTGCTACACTGCCGATGAAGCGGTGATCGTCGGCATTCTCAAAGCCGCTCTGGAGAGTATTATGGTCGATATAGGCAACAGAGCGCTCTGTCTTTACACGGGGAACGCCGATAGCCTCGAACTCGAGGTAAGCCATAGTACCTGTTGCGTCCTGAGTGAGAGTCTGATCGATACGGATACCGATCTCCTGTCCCTTTACGTATTCTCCGTCAACGAGATGTGCTCTGAGGATCTTTTCTGTTAGTGTTAAACCCATTGAGATCATTCCTTTCAATACATATATATTTTATTGTACTACATTACTTCTTGTTTGTCAAGAATTAAACAAAGTGTTTACACTTATGTAATATACTTTACCGGTTAGCAGGCGAAAACAAATATACATTTACTGATGACACGACTGTTCTATTGACATATCTCCGGTTTTGCTGTATGATATTGTATAGATAATTACTGAACTCCGGGAGGATCATACAATGAAGGATAATCTAAAGTGGCTTATCATAGCCGTTGTCATCGCAATTGCCGTACCGTTAGTCAATTCGGTATTCCTGTCGGGTTCAGCTTCCGCATTTATAAGCCTGATTCTTTTCATGGCAGTTGATCCTGTATTTTCCGTGATCTCCGGTATCTCAGCCAGCAAGGACGTCAAAAAGCTCTGGTGGCGGCCGGCAGCCTTCGCAGTATTGTTCTTCGCCGGTGCATGGCTGTTCTTCGGACATGACGAGAAGGCTCTCCTCTTCTATGCAGGCATCTACCTTTTAATGGGAGTTGCAGCTATGATTTCCTTCTCCGCAAGCATGAAGAAGAAAAAGTGAATCTTATGAATGACAAAAGTCCCGGAGTTTTTGCTCCGGGACTTTTTCTTTAAGTGTCAGACGTCATTTCTGATAACGTCATCAAGAGTCTCTCTCTTTACAGCAATGCGTGCTTCGCCGTTGTTTACGAATACAACTGCCGGCTTGCCGACTCTGTTGTAGTTGGAGGACATTGAGTAGTTATATGCACCTGTAGCAAGTACAGCGATGATATCGCCGGAATCTACGTGCTGGATCGGCATATTCTCTCCGATGAGATCTCCGCTCTCACAGCAGCGTCCGGCTACTGTGACCTTCTCTGTGCGCTCTTCAAGCGGTCTCTCAGCTGATACTACTTCATACTCAGACTGGTAGAGTATGTATCTCGGATTATCGCCCATACCGCCGTCTACGGAAACGTATGTACGGATACCTGGTATCTCCTTGCGTGCGCCGACTGTATACAGTGTAAGGCCCGCGGGGGCTGCAACTGCTCTGCCAGGCTCGATGTAGATGAAAGGCTCTGTAAGGCCGTGCTCCTCGCACTTTGCCTTTACGACCTTAGCCACACGCTCGATGTAGTTCTCAAATGGCTGCGGGTCGTCTGTGTTCAGGTACTTGATGCCGAAGCCGCCGCCGAGGTTGAGGCCGGGTATCTCGTAGCCGAGCTCCTTCTTAACCTTTGCTGCGAAATCGAGCATTACTCCGGCAGCTGCCTCAAACGGGTCAATGCCGAATATCTGTGAGCCGATATGGCAGTGTATGCCTGAGAGCTTTACTCTGCCGCAGGAGAGAGCTTCCTTTACAGCCTCGAAAGCCTCGCCTGTCTCAAGTGCAAATCCGAACTTGCTGTCTATCTGGCCTGTCATGATGAACTGGTGTGTATGTGCATCGATACCGGGCTTGATACGAAGCATGATATCCGGTACCTTGCCGAGCTCCTCTGCAACTGCTTCAAGTCTGCGAAGTTCGGGAAGGTTATCGACAACGATATGGCCTACGCCGTTCTCCACTGCCATGCGGAGCTCCTCTGTGGTCTTGTTGTTGCCGTGATAGCCGACCTTCTCCATGGGGAAGCCTGCCTTGATAGCGGTATAGAGCTCTCCGGCAGATACTACGTCAAGGCCGTCGCCCTCGCTTGCTACGATACGGCACATCTCCTTGCAGGAGAAAGCCTTGCTCGCATAGCATACGAGACTTCTTCCGTGGTAGAACCTGTCAAGGCTCTCATGGAAGCGGCGAAGCGTATCTCTTATCTTCTGCTCGTCCATTACGTAAAGAGGTGTGCCGTACTCCTTTGCAAGAGCAACGGTATCAGCGCCTCCTATGGTGAGATGTCCCTGGCTGTTTACGCCAAGATTCTCGGAAATAAATTCTGACATTCTCATCATTCCTTTCTTTATCATTCGTCATCGGCGACGCCATTGTCGTCGGTGATCTCCTCGATTATCTGCCTCAGCTCCTCAACGCCCTCGGCAGTCTGAGATGAAAAGGGCACGACGTGCATATCGTCAAAGTACGGTATCTCCGTCCTGAAAGCCTCCATCCGCTTTTCCCTTTCCGTCTTCTTGAGCTTGTCCGCCTTTGTGAGGACAAGCACGAAAGGAGTCTCCGTATCGATAAGGTAGCTTATCATCTGGAGATCGTCCCTGGTGGGAGCGTGGCGCATATCCACAAGCATGAATACCAGCCTGAGATCCCTGTCTGCTCCGAGGTATCCCTCGATAAGCCCCGACCAGCGCTCCTTTTCTGACTTTGCGACTTTCGCATAGCCGTAGCCCGGAAGATCGACAAAGTAGATATCATCAAGTCTGTAGAAATTTATGGTAGCTGTCTTGCCCGGTACAGAACTTACTCTTGCAAGGTTCTTGCGGTTGAACAGCTTGTTTATCAGTGTTGATTTGCCGACATTGGAGTGTCCGGCAAATGCAAGCTCAGCAAGCTCCGGCGGAGGAAGCTGCGAGAACTTTCCGTATGATGCGGCATACTCTGCCTTGTTGTAGTTAAGCTTCATGCGCCGCTCCTTTCGTTTATGATTTCTTCTTTCTGCGTGAGGGCTTCGCCGGTGCTGGCTTTTCCTCAGGCACAAGTGCGATATCGAGCACCTGATCAAGCGTATCCATCGAGCGGAAGCTGATAGCTGCCTTTACTGCATCATCGACCTCCTCGAGGTCTGCCTCGTTGTCACGGGGAATGAGTACGGTCGGGATATCTGCCTTGAACGCTGCCATCGACTTCTCACGGAGACCTCCTATCGGGAGGACCTTGCCGTGAAGGGTTATCTCACCCGTCATGGCTATGTCGGCACGTACCTTGCGGCCTGAGAGTGCCGATACGAGAGCCGTAACTATTGTGACGCCAGCGGAAGGGCCGTCCTTCGGAACAGCTCCCTCGGGTGCGTGGATGTGTATATCGTTCTCCTTGTAGAACTCGGGATTGATGCCGTACTTGTCGGCGATGCTCCTTACATAGCTTACAGCTATCTGGGCGCTTTCCTTCATGACTTCGCCGAGAAGTCCTGTTACCTCTATCTTGCCGGTACCCTTGAGGATTATTACCTCAAGAGGCATTATTGTACCGCCGACAGATGTCCATGCAAGGCCGTTTACGATGCCTACCTGATCCTGACGTGAGAAGAGGTCTGAGATGTACCTGCGTACTCCGAGGAAATCGGCAAGGTTCGTACCCTTTACTGTGACCTTCTTGGCTTCGCCTGAGGCGATCTTCCTTGCCGCCTTGCGGCAGAGGGATGCGATATATCTTTCGAGAGTACGGACACCGGCCTCTCTTGTATAGAACTGGATGATGTCACGTATCGCCTGATCCTCGATCTTCAGCTGTGCAGCCTTTAATCCGTGTTCCTTGAGCTGCTTGGGTACAAGATGCTCCTTTGCGATGTGGAATTTCTCCTCTGCGGTATAGCTCGGGAGCTCGATAAGCTCCATACGGTCGAGCAGAGGACCCGGTATAGCGGACACGTCGTTGGCTGTTGTTATGAATACAGCTTTGCTGAGATCGAAGGGTATCTCGATGAAGTGATCTCTGAAAGCGTTGTTCTGCTCACTGTCAAGGACTTCAAGCATAGCGGAGGAGGGATCGCCCTTGATATCGTTGCAGAGCTTGTCGATCTCGTCAAAGAGGATCAGCGGATTGGCTGTGCCTGCCTGCTGGAGAGCAGTTATGATACGTCCGGGCATAGCGCCTACATAGGTCTTTCTGTGACCTCTGATATCAGCTTCGTCACGCACGCCGCCGAGAGATACACGGGCATACTTTCTGCCCATTGCCCTTGCAACTGACTTGGCGATGGAGGTCTTGCCGATGCCGGGAGGGCCAGCAAGACAGATTATCTGTCCCTTGATCTCGGGATTGAGCATATGAACGGCAAGGAATTCAAGGATGCGCTCCTTGACCTTCTTGAGGCCGTAGTGATCCTTTTCAAGGACTGCCTCTGCCTTCTCCATAGTCATCTTTGCCTTGGAGTACTTGCCCCACGGCAGATCGAGAACGGTATCAAGGTAGTTCTTTATAACGAAGGCCTCCTGAGAGGAAGGCGGCAGCTTTCCGAGCTTGTCGGCCTCCTTCAGCAGCTTTTCCTTGCTCTTGTCATCTGTTTTCAGCTCCATGATATCGTTGATGTAGGCGAATACCTCATCGCCGTCATCCTCGCCGAGCTGTTCCTGTATCACACGGAGCTGTTCACGGAGGTAATACTCCTTCTGCCCCTTGTCTATGCTGTTCTTGGTCTGTTCGTTGATAAGGTTCTCAAGCTCGAGTATCTCTACCTCGGAAGTAAGGCAGGCAAAAAGCACTGAGAGCTTGTTCGTGATATTCGATTCCTCAAGCAGAGTCTGCTTGTCACGGTAGTTGAGATTGCAGTTGAAGGTCACGTTCTCGAACAGCTTTATCGGATCCTCCTCGGTCATTACCGAGATAAGGAGCTCCTTAGGCATCTTCGGGAAGAAAGAAGCATATCTTTCAAATACGTCCTTTACGGAACGCATCAGAGCTTCAACCTCAACCTCGTCATATTTTGCTCTTGAATAGGCCGGAGTCCTCTTGACCTCAGCCTTGAGAACATCTCCTTCGTCGATAAGACGCACCAGATTTGCCTTGTAGAGGCCCTCAACAAGCACCTTCATTACGTTGTCCGGAAGCTTCAGCACCTGCTTTATCTCTGCTATTACGCCTGTCTTGTACAGGTCGGTAGCCTTCGGGTTTTCCACATAAGCCTCATGCTGTGCCACAAGGAATACCCTGCCGCTGTCCTTCAGTGCCCTTTCAACTGCCGCAACGGACTTATCCCTTGCAACATCGAAGTGCATGACCATCTTCGGGAAGGCTACGAGGCCTCTCATTGCCACGGTATAGAGTACATTTCCGTTATCTGTGCTCTTATCGCTCTTTATCGTCTGTTCCATTAACTCACCACATTTCTGTATATTTGCACCTATGATGCGAATCATTCTTAATCCCTCGGCTGTCAGAAATTACAGCCACCTATATTATACTATACTTCAGAATAAATTGCAAGTACCGCAACAAATGATAGCAATAAACAGTTACCCGGCGTAAACTCGACTATTGACACGGGCGCTCTGATGTGTTATAATATTAACATCTTCGAGGGCAGGGTGAGATTCCTGACCGGCAGTAAAGCCTGCGAGCCGCATTAGCGGCTGATCCGGTGCAATTCCGGAGCCGACGGTATAGTCCGGATGAAAGAAGATACCTGCGTTTAACTGCGCTTATTATCCACGCCCCGGAGTCTCCGGGGATTTTTTGATTTCAGGAGGCAGAAACATGACTCATGAAGAATATATGGCTGAAGCTCTCGAGCTCGCAAAGCGCGGAATGGGCTTCACTGCCCCGAATCCCATGGTCGGTGCTGTCATAGTAAAGGACGGCGAGATAATCGGCAGGGGCTGGCACAGGAAATACGGCGATCTCCACGCAGAGAGGAACGCTTTTGCAGACTGCGAAGCAAAGGGTATCGACTGCACCGGAGCTGATATGTACGTTACGCTCGAGCCCTGCTGTCATCACGGCAAGCAGCCGCCCTGCACCGATGCTGTCATAGAACACGGCATAAAGCGTGTTTTCGTGGGCTCCGGCGACCCGAACTACATGGTTTCCGGCAAGGGCATAAGAATACTGCGTGAGAACGGTATCGAAGTCACTGAAGGCGTACTCAGAGAGAAATGCGACAAACTCAACGAGATCTTCTTCTACTGGATCACGAATAAACGGCCGTTTGTAACGGTAAAGTATGCCATGACGCTCGACGGTAAGATAGCCACCTGGTCAGGAGAGTCCAAATGGATAACCGGAGAGGAAGCAAGGCTCGACGTTCAGCGGGAAAGACTGCGACATACTGCGATAATGGCCGGCATAGGCACTGTACTTGCAGACGATCCCATGCTCACCTGCCGTATAGAGGGCGGCCGCAACCCGATAAGGATAATCTGCGATTCAAACCTGAGGATACCGCTTGATTCCAACATCGTCCGGACTGCGAAGGAAATACCGACTATCATAGCGACTACAAATCGTGGTAAAGGGACTGACATTGAAAAGGGTGAGAAGAGGAGAATGCTCCGTGAAATGGGCTGTACCATCATATCAACAAAGGCCCATAACGAACACGTTGACATTAATACGCTCTTCCGCAGGCTCGCTGATATGAACATCGACAGTGTCCTCGTCGAAGGCGGCGGAGAGCTTAATGAAAGCCTGTTCCACTCTAAACACGTAAATAAGGTCAAAGCTTATATAGCACCCAAGATATTCGGCGGAAAAAATGCCAAATCACCGGTCGAAGGACTTGGCGTGCGTACTCCCGATGATGCCTATATCATCGAAAACACCGAGATCAGAACTATCGGCAATGACATTCTTATAGAAGGAACTGTCCGGTATAAACAGTACAAATTCAGAAGGATCGTCATAGATCTGAAGGAAGGAGATCAGGATGTTCACGGGAATAATTGAAGAAGTCGGCAGCGTGATCTCTGTCACAAGGAACGGAACGTCCTCAAATATCCGCATCAGGGCATCGAAAGTGCTGGAAGGTACTTCACTCGGCGACAGTATCGCCGTGAACGGCGTATGTCTTACCGTTACGGCAATGGGCAGCGACTGGTTCCAGGCAGATGTTATGAACGAGACACTCAGCCGTTCCTCGCTCGGCTCTCTCAGGAGCGGCAGCCCTGTTGACCTCGAAAGAGCAATGGCAGCGGACGGACGCTTCGGCGGACATATAGTCTCCGGGCATATCGACGGTACAGGTACGATATCCGATATAAGAAATGACGGTATAGCCGTATGGTATACAGTATCGGCACCTTCTCAGATACTCCGGTATATCGTGGAGAAGGGGTCGATTGCCATTGACGGGATCAGCCTGACAGTTGCAAAGTTAACAGACAGAGATTTCTCAGTATCCATAATCCCACACACAGCAGCCTGTACCGTTCTCTCACAGAGAAAGACAGGCGACACAGTAAACTTAGAAAACGATATAATAGGAAAATACGTAGAGAAGCTGATGAAGCCCGCAGAGGATGCCCGCTCCGGCGGAGTATCCCTCGATATGCTTGCTCGCAACGGCTTCATATAAGGAGAACGATATGAAATATACACTGTCACTTCCCTGCATTACCGCAGCAGTGCTGCTTAGCTCATGCAGCCCGATATCAGTGAACAACAACATAGCCATAGGTCTGAAATACGAGAAACAGACAGTAACCGACTGCAAACCTGATATCGGCAAAAACACCGATTCTCTTGTTTTCAGTTATGATGCAGGCTGCTGTATCATAAATGCAGGTGCTGAAACAGCCGGTATCGCCTCAGATGTCACAGTTAAGGGCAGCACACAGGAGATCGCTGATAAGATAGCCGGAAGCCTTTACATAAGCACCGACATAAAGGACAATGCGCTGAATGTCACTCTCTGCTCCGGTCTGAACGAAGGACAGGACGTATGGCATTTTATCAAGAACGGCGAATATGCTTCAAATGCTTCTGTATCAGCCGATACGGTCTTCGATCTTCCCGACAGCATCAGCTTCATCGATATCGAAGACGGTGCCGGTGAGATAGAGCTGAACGGCTTCTCCGGCAAGGCGAAGCTTGAGACAGGCGCAGGAGATGTTACTGTCCGAAGTTCCGTCCTTACGGGTGCAACTGAGATAGATACAGGTGCAGGAAGCATCAGCATCGACCTTGCAGGAGCTCCCGAACTGGGCTCGATGCTCGATATAAGCACAGGCGTCGGAGATATAGAATTATCACTGCCCGGTTCCCTGAACGAGGATACCGTTATAGAACTCAATACCGGCGTAGGTTCCATAACCCTTGATACAGGCGGTCTTGAATACACCGTTGACAAGGAAGAGGGAGCGATTACGGCACATCAGGTCGAGATAACCATAGGCGGAAAATGCACCGTCAGAATGAGTACAGGCGCAGGCGACATCGATATCAAAGAACCGTCTGCACTTGATAAATAATTGGAGGCTTATAAATGTTTGAATACAACACTGTACCCGAGGCTCTTGAAGCACTGAGAAACGGCGAGATCATCCTTGTTACTGACAACGAGGACCGTGAGAACGAGGGCGATATGATATGCGCCGCTCAGTTTGCAACTACTGAGAATGTCAATTTCATGGCCGTTCACGCAAGAGGTCTTATCTGTATGCCGATGAGCATCGGGATGTGTGAGAGGCTCCACCTGCCTCAGATGGTGGATTACAATACCGATAACCACAGCACCGCCTTTACGGTATCCGTTGACCATGTGGATACCACGACAGGCATATCCGCAGAGGAGAGAGGCTTCACCGCCCGTATGATAGCTGACAGGAACTCAAAGCCGGAGGATTTCCGCAGACCCGGTCATATGTTCCCGCTCACTGCAAGGAAGAACGGAGTACTTGAGCGTGAAGGCCATACAGAGGCTACCGTCGATCTGCTCCGCCTTGCCGGCCTTGAGGAATGCGGTCTCTGCTGTGAGATAATGCGTGATGACGGCACTATGATGCGTGCCGGCGAGCTTCAGGAGAAGGCAAAGGAATGGGGCATGAAGTTCATCACCATACAGGCTCTCAAGGACTACCGGAAGGTACACGACGTACTTGTTGAGAAGGTGGCTGATACAAAACTCCCCACAAAGTACGGCAACTTCCGTGCTATGGGATATGTGAACAAGCTCAACGGTGAGCACCATGTGGCTCTGGTAAAGGGCGATATCGGCGACGGCAAGGATATTCTCTGCCGTGTACACTCCGAGTGCCTTACCGGAGATGCCTTCGGCTCTCTCAAATGCGACTGCGGACAGCAGTTCGCCTCAGCTATGACACAGATTGAGAAGGAAGGACGCGGAGTGCTCCTGTATATGCGTCAGGAAGGACGCGGCATAGGCCTTATCAACAAGCTCCGTGCCTATGAGTTACAGGATCAGGGCATGGATACGCTCGAGGCTAACCTCGCACTCGGTTTTCCCGGAGATATGCGTGAATACTACATCGGCGCACAGATACTCCGTGACCTCGGCTGCAAGACTCTCCGACTCCTTACAAACAATCCCGACAAGGTATACGGTCTGAGCGGCTTCGGACTTGAGATAAGCGAGCGTGTGCCGATACAGATGGATGCAACTGCTTACGACCTCTTCTATCTTAAAACAAAGGCCGCTAAAATGGGCCATATACTCAACTACGGGGAGGATGAAAGAAATG
Source organism: Ruminococcus sp. (assembly GCA_017620025.1). Classification (GTDB taxonomy): domain Bacteria; phylum Bacillota; class Clostridia; order Oscillospirales; family Ruminococcaceae; genus Ruminococcus. Next base: position 43,934 of record JAFZRF010000006.1, on the reverse strand, counting down.
GACAGGATACTTGAAGCCGCCTTCCTTGTTGTAAGCATCGCCTTCCTGATATTCATAGCAGTTTTAGCGGTATACACCTTCGTCAAACAGAGGAAAAGCCCTTCTCTGCCGGAGGGAGTAAGTGCTGAGCTGAAGAATCCGTCCTATCTTATATGGATATTCGTATTTTCCGGTGTCAACCTCTTCACCAGTCTTATGAATTCTCTCAAGAACCGGGAAGAACGCTCCGGACTCTATACTGCCGCGATCATCATATTCTGCATCGCATGGATGATATTGCTTATCGAGCTTATATACTCACTTATAACAAAGCAGAAGTGCAGCATAACCGAAACCGGAATCGTAGTTTCAAACGGAAAGACTGTTGCCCCGGATACCTGCTGGTATGAGCTGAGCGGCAATACCCTGCTCATCACCGACAGGAAGACCGGCTGCAAGAGCACATACATCATAACCGGCGATATGGAAAAGCTTGAGGCGATTCTGAAAGCTGCATATACACCGCACGCATAAGGAGGCTCCATGACTACGATATATCTTGTAAGGCACTGTGAGCCTGATTTCAGCCACCCGGTCAATCCTACAAGAATGCTGACCGATACAGGAAGAGAGGATGCAGAAACACTTGCAGACTTCCTCTCGGAGAAACGCATAGATGCTATCTACTCAAGCCCGTACACCCGTGCGGTAGAGACAGTCACTCCCCTCTCCCGCATAACGAGGCTGCCCATAATCACGGACACTATCTTCCGTGAGCGTGAGGGCGGCCGCGGAGACGACTCGTTTGAAGAATTCAACCTGCATCAGTGGAACGACTTCAGCTACAAGCGTTCCGGCGGAGAAAGTCTTGCCGAGACACAGGAGAGGATGATAACCGGCATCAATGACGTTATCCGAGAGAATCCCGGAGATGATGCCGTCATATCCTCACACGGAGCTGCCATAGGCGCAGTTATGCGCTACTTCCGCCCCACCTTCGGCTACCACGAATTCATGCGTGTCATAGACTTCATGCCGTGGGTAATACGCATACAGGTACACGGAAACGACCTCAGCTCACTCGAGGCCGTTGAAGAGATATTCCACATTCACCGTCCGTACAGCGGCTGATGTCCGCTCGAATATAAACCGTAAAGGAGAAATCAGTAATGAAAACATACGAAGGAAAACTCATACCCAGTGAAGTAAGAATAGGCATAGTTGTTGCCAGATTCAACGAATTCATAACCTCAAAGCTGCTCGGAGGCGCTGTCGACACCCTCACAAGACATGGCATATCCGAGGATTCCATAGACGTTGCATGGGTTCCCGGTGCATTTGAGATACCGCTCATCGCTTCAAGAATGGCCAAGTCCGGCAAGTATGACGCTGTTATCTGCCTCGGCGCTATCATCAGGGGAAGCACCTCACACTACGACCTTGTCTGCAACGAGGCTGCCAAGGGCATCGCACAGGTATCCCTCCAGAACGATATCCCTGTTATGTTCGGCGTTATCACCACCGAGAACATCGAGCAGGCTATCGAGCGTGCAGGCTCCAAGGCCGGAAACAAGGGCAGCGAGTGTGCCGAGGGCGCTATCGAGATGATAAACCTCATCAAGGCTATTGATGACTGAACTGATATTTGATTACGACGGCACGCTCCACAACTCGATGCTGACCTATGCTCCCGCATTCCGTGATACCATGAAGTGGCTGTCGGATAAGGGATATATCGAAGACAGGGAGTATACCGACTCAGAGATAAGCTACTGGCTCGGCTTCAACTCAACGGATATGTGGAGCAATTTCCAGCCCGGCCTCGACCCGGAGATACGTGAAAAGGCACGTATCATGCTCGGCGAGGATATGGCTGAGCGTGTAGAACGCGGAGAGGGTGCTCTCTATCCGCATACAGAGGAAGTACTCACTCAGCTGCGTGAGGAGGGCTACGGACTAATTTTCCTCAGCAACTGCCGCTTCCATTACCTTGAGCGTCACAGACGGGTGTTCCGCCTTGACCGGTTCTTTGACAGCTTCTACTGCTGCGAGAAATTCGGTTTTATACCAAAGTATGAGATACTGCGCAAGATAGCTCCGATGCACGGCAAAGACCTCATCGCAGTCGGAGACAGATTCCATGATATAGAAATGGCAGTAAAGAACGGGCTTCCCTCCATAGGCTGCGGCTACGGCTACGGGACTCAGGAGGAACTCAGCAAGGCCGATATCATCGTTAGCGATATCCGGCAGATACCCGAAGCTGCCGCCTCTCTTTCCCGTAAGGAGTGACAATTATGAAAAGACGCATCTCTGCTGCTGTAATGGCCTTAGTTATGCTGCTTCCGGCAGGTTCCTGTTCTTTCCGTGATCACACTCAGCCCATATTCCCCGAGCATTCGGATACGGAGGATAATAACGGTCCGGCTGATGACAAGCACGGAAGTTTAGGCTACACAAAAGCCGATATCGATACTGTGAACGAGCAGGTCGAACAGCTGCTTGACGACATTAAACTGCCGGATAATGAAGATGCAGTCAAGGAGGATATCGATGTCCTCTTTGATTCGGTCGCACTCGCTTATGAGGCCTATTCCGCCTCACATATCGACTACTGTCTTGACTGGAACAGCAGCAAGGCAGAGCGGGAATACGATGACTGCGCCCTCACCTACTCACTGGTATACGAAGCGGTCAGCTATGCCCTGCATCACGGCTACAACTCGAAGGACTACTCCGCCCTCTTCGCCGATTACATCGACGAGGACTATCTCGAATTCTACACCACCCCTTCCATGAGTCTGAAAAGGCTCGAGGGCTATACAAAGGTCGACTACGAGCTTATCGACGAACGCTCGGATGAGTACTACGATATCTACTATGATGACAGCCTCTCCGACGACGAGAAGAGCAGGAGATGCGCAGAGATATACCTCGATATACTCTCTGAATACAGCACTGATACCTTTTACGATTACTATTCCCGTGACTATACTCCCGAGGAGATAATCGCAGCCGGAAAGTCCATTCGTAAAAACCTTATGCCGATTTACGATGATGTCATCAAAGCCTGCTACGATGCGCCACAGTCTACGAGAATATATAACAGCAATACGAAACCGGATGAATTATTTGAGATAATCAAAAAATATGCAGACCGCATTTCTCCGGAGGTTGCCGAATCCGCACAGCGCATCATAGACACAGGTCACTACCGTATTGCCAAGGGAAACAACTGCTACACCGGCTCTCTTACTGCCGAACTCCCTTATTCCGATGATGCGATTGTATACATCTACTGTGAGGGAGACTACGATGACCTGAGGACAGCCATACACGAATTCGGCCACTATCATGCCTCACGCTTTGATGATACACCTATATACTCTGTAGTCGCCAATGACGATATCGCAGAGATTCAGTCGCAGGCTATGGAGCTTCTCTTCATGCAGTTCTATGACGAGATATACGGCAAAAAGGCAGAAGCAATGAGGCTCTTCAACATTGCAGGAATGCTTCTCAACATAGAGGTCAGCTTCCGCATCGGAGAGTTTGAATACACAGTGCTCCAGAACCGTGATACCTATACTGCAGATGATGTTCTCGACTGCTACAACAGGATAATGGGGGCCTATGCAAAGGATTATCCGTTCTACTATATCGACCATATGTTCATATACCCCGGATATTACATAAGCTACGGAGTTTCGGCTCTCGGCGCACTTGAGATCCTTGATGATGTGTTCAATGCGCCTCAGTCAGCAGCGGAGAAGTATTCACGCTTCGCCCACATATCCAGCACCGATCCTGACGTGAAGCTTCGTGAGGCTCTTGCTGAAAACGGCTTCAGCGATATCCTCACAGACGAATACATCGACAGGATTTACGATGATATCAGACGGTATCTGAACTCTCTTAAATGATCACAGCATAAAAGCCATAGCGCCTGTATTTATGCTATTAACATTAGTTCTATCAGGGGACGCCTTCACTTGCAAGGCGTCCCCTCTTCCAAAACAGTCCCCCGGACTGTTTTGAAATTCACCCCTTGCGAAGCGCCTTGCGGATAAATGCGGGACTCTGTCCCGCACCCTGCCAGAGGCGCTGCCTCTGGACTCCGCTAAAGGGGCGCCGCCCCTTTAGAATCCCAAATTTATTATAATAATAAAGCCATAGCAATTATACTTTGCTATGGCTTTTATCTTATTCAGTTCTCAGTGCTTCTACTGGATCCTTCTTAGCCGCCAGCCTTGAAGGAATGAGTCCGGCGATAAGTGTGAGTATCATGCTTATCGCAACAAGTATTACCGCACCCTCTGCCGGCAGTCTTGCCTCAAGAGTATCAAGGCTTGTAAGACTGTGTATGATATAGTTTATCGGTATAGTCAGCAGGAGTGACACTCCGATTCCGAGAAGTCCTGCGACAAGTCCTACAAGGAGTGTCTCTGCATTGAATACTGTGGATACGTTCTTCTTGGAGGCGCCTATCGCTCTCAGTATGCCTATCTCACGGGTACGCTCAAGGACAGATATATAGGTTATGATGCCTATCATGATAGATGATACCACAAGTGAGATACCTACGAAAGCTATCAGCAGATAGGATATACCGCTGATGATACCTGTGATGGAAGACATCAGAAGTGCAACGTAATCAGTGTAGTGGATAACATCGCTGTCCTTCTTTGCAGAATCGTTGTAGCGTGTGATAGCATCTGCTATCTCATCCTTATCCTCAAAAGTGCGTGCGTAGAGATTGATACCGGAGGGATCGGATTCATCAGCTACTCCGAGCAGGCGGAGGTTCTCCTCATAGGAAGAAGTTGAAACCTGTGCGGGAGTGAATTCATCGCATATCGCTATATACAGCTCATCAGTAAGCGGAAGCGCATCGAGCATCTCAGCGAGCTTATCGTTGGGGATAGAGGCCGTCTGTTCTGCGGCTGCCTGTGCGTACTGCTGTGAGATCTGCTCGGTAATTGCCTGACGTGCATAGTCGGTAAGCTCCTCGTCACTGAGCTGGTTTATATACGAGAGCACCTGAGAAGGATCAACGCCGAGCTCCTGTGAATAGCTCTCAGATACCTGCGTTACGAAGCTCGCACGATCGAAGTCCTTCATTGCAGCTTCAAGCTGTATGGCGAGCTGCTCCGGATCCGGCTGTGAGACTATGAAACGATAGAGCTCTGCACGCTGGTCTGTATCAGCGCTCTTGATATACTCCTTGGCAGTATCGATCTTCTCGCTGTCGGAGGGACCCTGATATTCGTCGGTCAGGAAACGTGTGCCTGTCAGCACATCTGTATCTTCATCATCAAGCTGCTTCTTAACAAGCTCGCTCTCTGATGTGGTATCTATAACGTACTGCGTGAGCTTGTCGGTATAGCCGATATAGCCCTTTATCATAGGAGTCTTGACATCCTCGTGCGGACGTATGAAACCTACTATCTTCAGATCTGTTCCGATGTCCGAGGCACTGAAGAGATAATCAAGTCCTGTCTCTGTTGCTGTAAGATCAACACAGCCGTCACCGGACTCGACCTTCTGATAGTACTCACAGGGAAGTATCATCCTTAGCTTCTTTTCCCTTATCTCATCAAATGTCCACTCGATCTGACCGTAGCTCTCGATGACATCGCCGTTCATGGCTGCCTTGAGGTTTTCCGAGAACTCGTCAGTATCCTTGAGTCCCATTGAATACACGATGATATCCGGTATCTCATTGTTCTTAGTGAGGACTACAACAGCCTCGTCGTACTCCTCCGGCCATCTTCCGTCGATCACTTCATACTGTTCACGAATGAGGCTGTTCACCGGATCACCGTCGGATCCCGGAAGAAGCTGCTCGAATACGCTGAGTCCCCATGCCGCCATTTCCTGATTGCCTGCCATAGGGCTGTTCATAGCCATATTCATATATTCAGTGCCGCTTACTCCGAGCGCACGGCTGTACATATCCATGAAATCAGCCTTGATAATCTCGCCGGAGGGTGTCTTAGTAAACACCGGCATCTTGAGATCGTAGTTATAGGAAACTGCGCTTGCCTTCTCCGCTATAACGCTGTCGTTATCAATGAACTCCTTAAAGTCCTTCATGTTGTTGATCTGCTTTGCGGCAGAATTGAAGGAATTGAACATATCATATACCGCCGTATTGGCGTATACCGTATCATCCCTGACTTCTCTGTTCTCGTTGTCCTTCTGCTTCTGCATGAGAGCTTCTATCATGCCGGAGGTATCTGCATTCTCACGGTATATCTGCAATGGATAGGAGGAAAGTGTCTCCTCCTGCACCTGATCGATATAATCGTTGATGCCTGTTGAAAGCGCAAGTATCAGTGCTATGCCGATGATACCTATCGATCCGGCAAAGGCTGTCAGGAGAGTCCTTCCCTTCTTGGTCATGAGGTTATTGAGGGAAAGGGAGAGCGCCGTACCGAATGACATCGATACTCTCTTTTTCTTCTCCTGCTTTGCTTCGTCAACAATCTCCGGCTCGTAGGGATCACTGTCAGCTGTCAGCTCACCGTCCTTGATACGGACTATGCGTGTTGCGTACTGCTCTGCAAGCTCAGGGTTATGTGTTACCATGATAACAAGCTTATCGGCAGCTATCTCTTTGAGCAGCTCCATTACCTGTATGCTCGTCTCACTGTCGAGCGCGCCTGTAGGCTCGTCGGCAAGGAGGATATCCGGATCATTGATAAGCGCTCTTGCTATTGCAACGCGCTGCATCTGTCCGCCGGACATCTGATTCGGTTTCTTATGGAGCTGATCTCCGAGCCCAACCTTTTCAAGGGCTTTCTTGGCACGTTTCCTGCGCTCCGACCTCGATACGCCGGATATCGTAAGAGCAAGCTCGACGTTTGAAAGCACTGTCTGATGCGGGATCAGGTTATAGCTCTGGAAAATGAAGCCTATGGAATGGTTTCTGTAGGCATCCCAGTCACGGTCACGGTATTTCTTAGTCGATACGCCGTTGATTATAAGGTCTCCGGAAGTGTAATGATCCAGCCCTCCGATGATATTGAGCAGTGTCGTCTTTCCGCAGCCGGAATGGCCGAGTATTGCGACGAATTCACTCTCACGGAAGGTTATGCTCACTCCGTTCAGAGCCTTTACGGTATTTTCCCCAGTCCCGTATGTCTTGATTATGTCCTTTAATTGCAGCATAGTTTCCACCCCTTGTATACACTTATAATATATTGAAACTGCACAATTATGTCCATCTATATTATAGCACAATAACGAAAGTTTGTCAAGAATTTAACCACTAATTTCATAGTTCTATCACAGGCTCTCCGGCTGAATACAGAAATAAAGAGCCGGAAACAGCTTTTTCTGCCTCCGGCTCTGTTATTTATCTGTCTGTTACATTTAAAACGTCAGCATCCCTGACAAGCAGTCCGAATGTACCTTCTCCGCAGTTCATCGCTATTACAGGCGAAGCCTTCTGGAAGTAGATCGTATCGAACTCTGCATACTTTTCGACCTGCTCCCTTATCCATTCCATATCACGCTTGGAAAGTCCGACATAGGTGACAAACAGTATCCTGCGGTCAATCGCGGAAGGTCTGCGGAGCACCGATCTTATATACCGTCTCCATACCCTGTCACGGGAGCCGAAGTATATCTTGCCTACGCCGAGCTTGCTGTGCCGCATTACAAGAACAGGCTTGGCCATGAGTGCCTTGGTCACAGCGGCAGTGCCTTCAGTGACCTGCTCGGCTCTCGCAAGGAAATCAAGGCTGTCAACGACGAAGCTGGTATGAATCCTGTACTTCAGGCTCTCAAGATGCTCAGTAATCTCCTCCGGGCTTTTTCCTTCCTCTACAAGCCGGCAGGCTTCTATCACCATCAGGCCCTGTCCGCTTGAAAGATGTCCGGAATCTATGACTGTAACATTGTTGAAGGCTCTTGCTGCTTCCTGTGCGGCCGGGCATCCGCTGTTCGCAAGGCCGCTTGATATACTTATGTGAATGATATTGTTTGCAGATGTCAGCTGCTTTGCAAAGAAGGATTCTACCGTCTGTATATCCGGTGATCTTGTCACTACCTTGCGGGAGATATCCTGCATATAATCAAGCATACCCTTGGTCTCGATCTCTACGCCGTCCATAAAGTTGCCTTCTTCAGTACATACAAGATGCGGAAGTATGGCTATGCCGTACCGGTCTATTATCTCCTGAGGAAGATCTGCTACGCTTTCTGTGGTTATGACCACAGTCTTCTTCCTCTCGCCCTTGTTCATCCAGGATACGGTCTCCTTGAGGATATCCTCCGCTTCAGCCTTGGTGAAGGTCAGCTCTCTCGGAAGAAGCCTGTACAGCTCCCTTTCAAGTATATCACCTGTGATCGGCTTTGTAAGATACCCGTCAAAGCCCGCCTTTTCATACAGCGTCTTGCACTCACTGCCTGCATTGGCCGTCAGCGCGACTATCTTTGAATCACGGCAATGACCGCCTATCTGGGAGCGTATCGCATTGAGACATTCGATACCGTCCATATTCGGCATAAGATGATCCATGAAGATAACATGATAATGTATATTCAGTGTCCTTCTGAGAGCTTCTTCACCGCTCGCCACAGTATCGGTCTGCACCTTGGTTATTCTCAGCAGCTTTGAAACCACCAGCAGATTCGCTGCGTTGTCATCAACAACGAGGACCTTTGCTTCCGGCGCTTCAAAGCCGGCGATATGCTCACGCCTCTTTCCTACGCCTGACAGACTGTCAAGCTTTATCTCGCCGATATTCTGCTTGCCCGATACCTTCTGCGGTATCTCGATAATGAAGGTCGAGCCCTTGGTATAGATACTGTTTACAGTTATCCTGCCGCCCATGAGATCGACAAACTGCTTTACAATCGAGAGTCCGAGACCGGTTCCCTCTATGTGACGATTCTTTTCCTCGTCCACACGCCGGAAGGCTGTGAAGAGGTAAGGTATATTTTCCTTCTTGATGCCGATACCGGTATCACTTACAGTGTATATAACATTGAGAATGCCGTTCTCCTCTTCGCCGGGCTGTATGGACAGGGATACCTCACCCTCATGAGTGTACTTTATTGCGTTGTTAAGCACATTGATAAGTATCTGCTTGATCCTTATCTCATCTCCGATCAGCTCGACAGGCAGCTCCGGTGATACGTTGACCTGAAAGTCAAGGTTCTTCTCCTTGGCTCTTATCCAGAGCATACCGACTATATCCGAAAGCATATCACCCGGATTGTACGACACAGGAGACAGCTTCATCTGACCGGAAGCGAATTTTGACATATCGAGTATATCGTTTATGAGATGCAGGAGCATATTGCTCGCCGACTGGATATTGACAGCATCCTCTGCGACTTCGTCTGATATGTTCTCTCTGAGTATCATCTCGTTGAGAGCGATGATCGTATTGATAGGAGTCCTTATCTCGTGGCTCATGCTCGAGAAGAAGTGATTCTGTGCCTCACTCAGCGCTTCGATCTCCTTCTTCTGGTTTATGGATCTTTTTACCTCGCTGAGATAGAACCTGTTGCTGACCTCTGTCATGACGCACAATACTGCGCTTGCAAGGAAGAGAGCCGCAAAGGACACGAACTCGTCTGATATTTCAGTTTCTTCATATATCAGCGCCGGCATCTTCCATGAAAAATACCAGCAGAACACTGCTTCTGCACATTCAAGCACAAGGAACAGCACTCTCATCTCACCTGTCAGGCAGACGTTTATAAAGAATACACCGAACAGGAACCATATAGGTGCGTCTCCGTTGATTCCTCCGCCGCGCAAAAACGAATGCAGAGGGAAAGCCAGGCTTACAATGACAGAAACGAATATTGCTCCGTGCTTTATATTGGCCGACCGCACTGACTCGATCATTATAAGCAGCACAAGGACCGCAGCGGTCACTATTCCGATCACGCTTCCTGCGGAAACGCCTGCGATCACCTTTCCTATGATCGTTATCAGCCAGGCTGCTGCTGTCAGAGAGGTTATGAGTATAAACAGGCGTTCACGAAGGTTTCGTCCTCCCCTGTAGAATAATTCCTTTATCTTTGCGGAACTCATATCATTGCTCCTCTCCGTAAGGCTCAAATTCCATCACTTCATCATCGTCAGCAGGGCTCTCCGGTAAGAATTCCGTTACCTCCTCATTCTTGTCAGAGGTACCCTCAGCCTCACCGCAGATATCAAGTATAACTGCAGAAAGATTGAGACAGTCTGTCATAAGCTCCTCATGCTTTTCCGAGATAAGCTTATAATTGCCGTCCTTTGCCGCAAACTCAAGCTCCTTCGCCCGCTCTGACACACTCTCACAGCCTATCATCTTAAGATTGCTTTTCAGAGAATGAACAAGTATCTCATAGTTTCCGAGATCCTTCTTTTCAAAGTATCCCTGCATACTGTTCTTCTTCTCCTTAACGCCCTCTGCAAACTGGAGCAGCATGGAGATATAGAACTCCTCCTCGTCGCCGCAGTATCTCATTCCCTGAACGGTGTCAATACCCGCCCCCGACAGACGGCTGAGTTTATCTGCGTCTGTCTTCGGCTTATCCTCTGCTTCTGCCACGGACGGCTTTTCAGTATTGTCGTCGGTTCTGTCAGCAGCAGGCTTTGTATCTGAAACGATAAGTGCCTTAGGCAGCACCCTCCTCAGTACACGTTCAAGATCCATAAGCTCTATGGGCTTGCTTACAAAGCCGTCAAAACCAACGGACAGGAAGGTCTCACGTGCAGTACTTACAGCATTTGCAGTAAGCGCAACTATCGGCATCTCCCTGTTGTCCTTGCTGTTGGCACGTATCAGCTTCATGGCTTCGATTCCGTCCATTCCCGGCATCATATGATCCATGAATACTATATCGAAATTATTCTCCCTGCAAAGCTCCACGGATTCATCTCCCGAGGCTGCAGTCGTGACCTTCATTCCGTAGCGTCTGAGGATGTTCTGCGCAACGATAAGATTCATCGGCTCATCATCGACTACAAGGGCTCTTACACCCGGGAAGCTCACATTTTCCTCGTGCATCTCCGAATCAGGATCTGTATTGAGTACAGCAGCAACCGGGAAGCAATAGAAGGGCTTAACCATTATCCTTGCCTTTGATCCGGGCGGAAGCACGAAATCGTCATTTGCAACGACAACCGTGATCATTTCAGAGGCAAGCGACTCGATAAGATCCGGGGCGCTCATGTACTCCTCCTCAGCAATGAAAAGGTGGGTCAGCTTGACGGAGGCGATGAGCTTTCTTAGGTTGGCAACATTCTCAACACGGTGCATATGTATGCCGAAGCCACGAACGATATTGTGTATCATCATATTGTAGTATTCACGTACGTGGGGATCCTCATACTTGTCAAGCTGAAGGAATGCTCCGAGACAGAGCTTTTCCGGTTTGTTAAGGGACATACAGCTTGAATCCTCAACCACCTTCTGAGGCAGACTCACGCTTATGGTAGTGCCCTCACCCGGCTTGCTCTTTGCGGTAACGAATCCGCCGAGAGAAGCTGTGAAGCCGGATACTATCGTCATGCCGAGTCCGAGACCGCTTCCGTGTCTTGCCCTGCCTGAATCCGCCTGATAGTACCGCTCAAAGACTCTTTCAAGCTCTTCCTCCGTCATACCGATACCGGTATCGGTAACTCTGATCACAAGGTTGACGCCGTACTCCTCCTTGATCGTATACAGTCTGACATAGACACCGCCCTTCGGAGTATACTTGATGCCGTTTATGATAAGATGGCGGAGTATCTTCCTGAGCTTTGCAATATCCGAATTCATGACAGAAGGTATAGCAGGATCGACGTCTATGACAAGCTCTATCTCCTTCGGCTTGTACGGACGGATCTCCTCAACAAGGTCATTCAGTACAGAGGACAGCATATAGTCCTCATAGTTGTTTGTAAGGTTCTTTCTGTCTATCTCAGTGAAATCCAGTATATCGCTTATCTGCTCGGCAACTCTTCTTCCTGCATCCCTGACGGATATCAGGTTGGCACGTCTTTCCTCGTTCGTCTCTTCATCTATGCTGATGCCCGTCAGACCGATGATCGCATTTATGGGGGTGCGTGTCTCGTGCGATACATTTGCAAGGAAGTCGTTCAGTCTGTCCGTTGCATCCGTCAGCTTGTCGATCTCGTCATGCGAATGATCGAGCACATCAAGCCACTTGTCTATCGTCTTCCTCGATATGATGCTTATAGCGGTAATGACAGCAAAATGCAGGACAAGACGGGATACCATAAGCGCATCAAAGCTCTCACCCTCCCTCGATATTATCATAATACCGTATCCGAGCGTGATGTAATACAGGAATTGCAGGAAGGTGATCAGAGGCTTTATACATGACATAGTATAGAGTATCAGCACTACGGACATTACTGCAACTGTATCAAATACACTTGTCCTGTGTGCGCCGTAGAAGAAAAAGGTGAAGGATATGAAAGCCGAGTACACCCATATCCTGTGCTTTTCCGAAAGCGTCTGTCTTATATGCAGCATCCAGCATACAACTATACCAATCACAACTGTGACAAGAGGCCATATCTCCCATGACATAAGGAATGATTCGCCGATGAGTATCACAGAGAATACCGTATAGCTCAGCAGGATCGTCAGCTGCGACGCCTGGAACAGATCATTCTTTTCAATATGCTTCATTGTATTGCTCCTCTTCCGGAAACCTCAGCGGGCATTCTTCCTGAATCTTGCGAGCTCGGTTATTCGTTCGATCCTCTTTATCAGAAGGTCGGGAACGAATGGCTTTCGTATGAAATCCTCAGCACCGAGTGCCAGCCCTTTACGCTCCGTCTCTTCATCCTCCTGCGCCGTAAGAAATACGACCGGCACAGACTCTGCGCTCTTTATTTCCCTAATCTTCTTTATCGTCTCAAATCCGTCCATCTCCGGCATCTGTACATCAAGAAGAATAAGATCCGGAGTATGGTCGGTGAGATATCTGACAAGAGCCTGACCGGAGCGGACAGCTGATACATGGAAGCCTGCCTTGCTGAGTATACCGCCTATAAGTCTGAGGTTTGTGTCATCGTCATCAGCAAGGGCTATCCGTATTCCGCCTGTTTCCTGTTTCATTCCTCTGTATATGCTGACGAACTCGGTCTCGTAGGTGATAACAAGTCCCTTTCCGCCGCTGAGCTCCCATTTTCTTTTAAGGTTCCCTGTAACGATATCGATATCCTGTTCACGTATATCTGTAAGTATCACGAAATACTGGTTGAAACGGTTTCGCATGAGTATATCCGTCTTCCTGAGGTTCTCACGGATATGACTGCCGAACATATCGCAGTATTCCTTGTAGCTGTGCTCATCAATGCCTTCCTCAGCCCTCAGAGTAAAGAGTACCTTGTAGAGGCTGCGCTGGTTTCTCATGATATACCGCATGATGTAGCGGTAGACATATGCGAAGGAATCCTTGTCGAGCTGAAGTGCCATGTTCGGTATCGAACGCTCACCGAGTATCTCCGAGATACGGCTTATGCTGTGTACAGAAGCCTGGAGTGCTTCCTCAGAATCCGCATCTGCCATATATACCGAACAGCTGTGCTTGCCGTTCTTCTTGACAACATAAAGCGCCTTGTCAGCAAGCCGGAGCAGCTCTTCATAATCATCGCCGTGTACAGGAACAAAGACCGCTCCGACAGACACACCGAGAGGGATGCCCATATCCTCCCCCATCAGCTCCTTTGCTCTGTCAAGCAGCTTTTCGTTCAGCTGCCGTGTTATCTCAGATATGCCGGCTGCATCGCTCAGGCCGCTGACAAACACTGCGAACTCGTCACCGCCGAGCCTTCCAATGGTGCTTCCTTCAGGAACTGTCTCACGCAGTATGTCTGAAAAAGAGATAAGTACATTATCACCCATCTTATGTCCGAACAGGTCATTGACCAGCTTGAAGGAATCAAGATCCACCATGAGTAATGAACCGAGATCGGAGGAGCAAAGTCCCGAAGCTGCTCTTGCAAATGCTGCCTTGTTGAGGAAACCAGTCAGCTTATCCGTGTCAGCTTCATTCCTCAGTGTATGTAGGCGCTTCTCCTTTGATACAATGTTATGTACACGCCTCAGGAGGATATTCGGATCAAAGGGCTTGCGGATATAATCCGATACACCGGCTTCAAGTCCCTGATTTTCGGTATCCGCCGTATCATCGGCTGTCAGGAAGACGACAGGTATCTCGCCGATACCAAGCTCGTTTTCAAGGATGCGAAGACGTTTAAGGGTCTCGAATCCGTCCATCTCCGGCATCTTTATATCGAGCAGTATCAGATCGGGAAGCTCGCTGTTTTTAACCCTGTCGAGCAGCTCTTTTCCCGAACCCAGCGCCGTCACACGCATATTGTTCCTGCTGAGGATATGACCGGCTGTCCTCAGATTAGCACTGTCATCGTCAACGATCATGATATGGAATGTCATAATCGAACCCTCCGTTTCGTCAGGCAGCTTTTAAAGACCGCTGCTGCCTTTTTCTGTTTCAGTTATCATATCCGGAGCCATTGAACACCCTGCACCGGACACTGTTTTTCAATATAGATATTATACCATGTTTTATTGAGACTTTCAATAGATTTCATCAAATATTAACAGATATTTTTTGCAACCTGACAAATTCTAAAAGAATTACGACTGCATAAACTAAAATAAATAAACAGAACAGGCAGATATCACTATGACTGACATCTGCCTGCTCTGTTTTCTTTGTGATTATTACGTCCTATACCTTCTTTATGGGATGGCGGATAACGGTCCTGAGCTTTTCGGGAACGGTTTTCCTTGCATCGCTGAGATAGATCTCATGATGCATACGCTTGTCTGTGATATCGAGAGTATAGCCCTGACTTTCCATGAATTCATGCATAAGCTCAACCGTAGCCGGCTCCTCGTCATATGGTCCTATATGCATACACTGAACGCAAAGCCCCTCATCGTATTCAAGGAATTCGATCTTTGAAGGATCTATCTTCTTCTTTCTCTCAGCCTCACCGACCGCCCATTCAAAGTCCTCCCTGGTAATGAAGTCGGGAAGGCGTATGACGGAGATCCATTTGAAGTCCTGTTTACGGCCGTAGTCGATACCTTCCGTATCTTCCTGCCACCAGAAGCCTTCGAGCGGCGGTACGACATAATCGAAGAATCCCTCGATCTGCCGGCAGCTCTTCTTGCTCATTTTCAGCGTGTAAGCAACTGCGTACAGCAGCTCTATCGACTTCTTGTAATCGCCCTCCTCAGCATTCGGGTCGCCTTCTCCTCGGACAGCGATATAATTCATCGCAGGGACAGTTATGATGCTTGGTTTGTTTTTTGGTGCGTAGAAATCCTTGTATTCTTTTTTATAGTCAAATGCCATTATCTTCCCTCCTTGGCTGAAGTATAGTAACATTATATCACACCTGACACAAAATGTAAAGAGGGCAGCTGACAGCATATAAGTCACCTCTGGTTTGGGATTCTAAAGGGGCTGTGCCCCTTTAGCGGAGTCCAGAGGCAGCGCCTCTGGCAGGGTGCGGGACAGAGTCCCGCATTTATCCGCAGGGCGCTTCGCAAGGGGTGAATTCCAAAACAGTCCGAGGGACTGTTTTGGAAGAGGGGACGCCTTGCAAGTGAAGGCGTCCCCTGATAAAAGTATGGTATATTGAAAGGCTGTATTCTCGGATAACTATCTGCCTGAATGTTAGATATTATGAAGCCGTCTTGATAGTCACATCACCGGATGATGTATCTATCTCCATTTTGTTCTTTCCGCTTCCGCTTATGTAATTATCTCCGTCCTTCTTCATGGCGAGAGTTGAATCAAGATCTCCGGAAGCTGTATCATAATCCAGAGTGAAATCAGCTTTTTCCGGAAGAGTCAGACCCACATCTCCGGATGCCGAACTGATTTTTATGTTCTCAGGCATTGCTGACAAAGAAGCTGTTACTGTACCGCTTGAGGTGCTTGCCCTGAAGCTGTTCATCTCCGATGCTGTTATATCGATCTTGCCTGATGCAGAACCGCAGTCGATAGTTCCTACATTCTCAGCAGTTATCACTACTCCGCCTGATGCTGAATCTGTCTCTATGCTGTCTGCACTTCCCTTCTGTGACATAACAAGATCACCAGATGAAGAATCGATCTTGAATGTCTTTGCCGAGCAGTCCTTCAGATTGCCGTCGCCGGAGGCTATATCTACGTCGATAGAATCAGCTGAAATGCTGTCGAAGATATATTCGCATGAAGCGCCGTCAAGATCGAGTGAGCTGAGTGATGTATCCTTAGGTATCTTTACGGAGAGCTTCTTGTTTACGTTGCCGTTGATCACTGTTCCTGATTTGCAGAACTGAATCCTCAGCGTATCACCATCAAGCCAGGTGTGCACCTGCTCCTCTTCCCTGAGCGACTTGTCACTGGTCTCTGTAACGCTGAACTTGCCGCCTTCCTGATACTCCACATCTACTGAACCGGATGACCAGTCTATATCGATATTGTTTATCTTTTCGGTGAAGTCACGGTTTCCTGCTGTGTATTTATCTGCATTGGCATACTGGTTTCCCATGTTGAAGCTCATGCAGCTTCCGAGGCTGCCGAGCATTACGATTGCTGTCATTGCTGCTGTTATCTTCTTTGCTGTTTTCATTTTACGTTCCCCCTGTTTTTTCTGGTAAATCCTATAATTGCCATGACTGCTGCAAGTGCAGCGCCGGCGATAAGTACAATCCAGCTTACGCTGTTATTGATACCGTATGATGTTGAGAAGTCCATTGCGAACTTCGGAAGCTCAGGCTTCATTCCCAGTATAGCCATTACTGCGGCATCTGAGAAGAAGTAGAGCAGTGCTGAGAAGAGTATGCAGGTGGCTGCCTTGATGTAGCCGTTCCACTTCGGAAGGCGTATCAGAGCGAACAGGCCCCACATAAATGTAAGTGCAGGCAATGAGCAGGCTGCGGCCATGCGGAAGAAGCCTGCGCTGTCCTTGCTCTTTATGCCGAGCCATATCATCATTACGGCATAGGTCAGTGTGTATACTGACACAACCGCAAGCAGCTTGTTATTGCCAAGCTTCTCGGCCACGGGCTTTGTCCTGACTACAAACGGCGTAAACACGACAGAAAGTCCGAAGATGACCGGGAGCGCCGCTGTCAGGAACCAGTCTCCGCGGGAGTAGATACAGCATACTCCCAGCAGAGCCAGAAGGCTCACTGTAAAGGTGCTTAAAGTCCACAGTCCCTTGTTCCGGGGCACCATAAGAGGCACCACTATCAGTGATACCGGTATGAGCATCGCAGCCAGTACTATAAAGAACCAGCTGAGGCCGGAGCCTGATGCAAGGTCAACGATAAGGCATATCAGTATAGGCAGCGTAAATAAGCCCCCTATGATCGCTCCTGCCAGCGCACTGCGGCGCTTGAAGAACTTTGCCTGTGTGTTTATGACCTCGTTGCGTTCTTTCACGATAGCGTCCTCGATGTTGAAGCTGTTCATATCCTCAAGCAGCTTAGTGCAGTCACTGCACTCCGCAAGATGTTCTTCAACTATGTCGGCGCTTGCTTTGCTGCACGCCTGATCCTTGTACAGCGGCAGCAGATCACGTATCATTTCACAGTTATATTTCATTATGATCCATCCTTTCCTTAAGCTTTAATCTGGCACGGTGATAGGTAACTCTCGCCCAGGATTCCGTCTTCTGAAAGATAGCTCCTATCTGACTGAATGACAGTTCCCCGAAAACTCTGAGTTCAAAGACCTCTCTGTACGGCTCTTCCATAGAGTGAAGCAGCATATGTATCCGGAAAGAGGTCTCCTGGTCGGTTATGCTCTGCTCGATATTGGTACCGGTATCGGCAAGGCTCTCGTCAGGTTCCCCCTCGATCTTTGACTGTTTTCTCGTCAGGTCAATGAAGGCGTTCTTTGCTATGGCGCACAGCCATGAGAAGCACTCGGATTCGCCACGGAAGGTCTGCTGAGTTGTCATTGCTTTAAAAAATGTCTCCTGAGTTATCTCCTCGGCAGCGTGCTTGTCCTTAGCAAGAGTCATCACATAGGAATACACCTTCATGTAACAGGCTTCATACAGTTTTTCTGCGGTCTTCTTTTCCAATCATCACACCTCCTTTCCGGGCTTCTGTTGGTTAGACGGATGAAGTACGGATTCGTTACAAGAAATTTCAAAAAAATTTTCAGATTTTTTTGTTTGCCTGTTTACAGGCGTTTATGGGACTAAATAACTTTTGCGGACGGGTCTGACGTCCGCTTTTTCACTTCTGACTTTAGTGTATAAAAGCATTTAGCCGCATAAAGCGGCTAAAACATTGTTTACAGTATAACATATTATAACGGAAAAATCAAGCTTCTGACACCTCCTGTAACACCCGGACTCAGCACAAGACTTGATTTTCATTCTGCCCTGTGGTATAATCTTTATGGTTCTCCGGTGCACTTGTCCTTTGCTCACGGAAAACTGATACTTACATGATATGAATTAAGGAGAATACTATGAAAATTGTAAAAAGAACCGCTCTATGGCTCGCATTGATGCTTGCCGTCGCTGTTAGCGTTGATGTTTTAGGAAGTATAGTATGTACATTATTAGTTGTCAACTCGATGGATGGCGCTTATATAGGTTATTCGAAGCAGGCAGAAAAAAGGATAGTATACAAAATTAACGAGGTAGATGAAAAAAACAATTCTAACGGACTTGCGCCTATGATTCTACGTGTCGTGATGGATGATGATTCATGGAATTCACACAACAGCTTACTTGAACTATCTGTGTTTACTGATCTTGATATCGACGAATCTCATATATTCTTTACGAAAGATATAACAAATGAATTTTCAAAAGGAATATTCGCATTGGCCTATGAAGACACCGGCATCAGTGTCAGCTACGTTAAAACTCCGGTCGGCCTGATCGATATCAATGAATTCATTAAGCTTGATTCATCTTCAGACTTCTTTACTGAACTCGAAAAGAACAAGGATGCAACCATAAGAGTAGATGCTTACTCAATCGACAATTTTACAGTCACTCCCTCAAAGCTTACAATACTTGATGAGAACGGAAACGCCCTCAGAAGTTTTGAATTCCCGACTGACGGAAAGATCATAGAGAAGGATAATATTTACATCAAAAACGAATACGATAAACACTACACTGGCTACGGTGTTTACAATAAGATGAAAACAGCTTATAAAGGCGAGCGCAAGGTTGACAGGATAGCCAGTGATCTTGTTCCGAAAGCAGAATTCTCTCAGGGTAAACATTATGAAACAAATCACAGCTACGGATTTGCAAGCATCTATTCAAAGCACGTTGAGACATATGACGACAACGCCTATGTCTACGTCATGAGATTCAGCTTCATACGCTCTTTCCTCTTTTATACAGCCATATTCGGTCTTATCATGACTGTCATATTCATTCTGAAATGCAGAAAAAAGGATAAGGAAGAATGGTATTAAACAAATAAACCGCAAGGGCTCCCGGATAAGTTTCTGAGAGCCCTTGATCTTTATATCATCGTACTGCATAGAACAAATCTCCGGAAAAATCGTGAAAACCTAACAAAAGTCCACCAAAATCTCAAAATAGTGGGTTTACTGTATCATTAATCTGACTTATAATATATGTATAGGCGATATTTCATCTTGTAAAGACATCTTAATATACATAAGGAGGAACAGTACATGATCAGAATTATAAGATCAGTGCTTGCAGGCATTTTAGCAGGAGCAGTTATGTTCTCTGCAGCATTGCTTATACCGTCAGGCACATCACAGTTGTATTTTCCCGACGCTGCCGGTGCAGACAGTTACTACTGCCACGATACATTTGAAAGCGGTACTGATAGCTGGGAGGGCAGAGGCGGCGCTTCTGTTTCGACAGGCTCAGCAGCTTATGCGGGCAGCAAGGCGCTCACAGTGACCGGCAGAGGCAGCTCCTGGCACGGCGCACAGAAGGCTCTTGATTCATCAGTATTCAAAGCCGGAGAGGAATACAGCTTCAGCGCAGCAGTTTCAGGCTCGGGCAATATGATGCTCTCGCTGCAGTACAAGGACTCAGCCAATGAAACAAAGTACGGACATATTGCCAACGGAGAATCTTCCGGGGAGTACATACAGCTTGCAAATCCCAGCTATCAGCTGCCGGAGGGTTCTGACTATATCCTGTACATAGAAACAGAATCAGGCTCAGCCGATTTTACAGTTGACGAAGTGATCATCGCCGCAGCAGGCACACAGATTGAAGGACAGAAGCCCGTAAAGATCATTCCGGGTGATATAGATTTCGACGAAGCTGTAACTGCATTCGATCTCGTCCTTGCAAGAAAAGGCGTGATAGACGGTCTCACAGATGCAGCACTCAAAGCCGGAGACGTAAACGCAGACGGCGAGATGACTGTTGCCGACCTTGTTCAGATAAGCGAATTCCTTCTCGGCAAGATAAACGACTTTGAGAAGGTAGTTATCGAGCAGCCCACCACCGTTCCTCCGAGTACTGTGGATTATATGGCAAGCATAAAGGATCAGATCACGGCGAATGTGCCGGCGTCAGTGCTCCAGAATCCCGAAGGCAAGGTAGAGCATATCACATACTTCTCAAAGAAGGCTAACCATGACAAGGGCGCTAACGTATGGCTGCCGCCAGGATATGACGAGAGTCAGAAGTATCCTGTATTCTACGTGAACCACGGATACGGCGGTGACGAGTCTTCTATGGTCAACGGTATGGGTGTCCGTGAGATAGCCACAAACCTGATTAAGAGCGGCGATGCGGTACCCATGATCATCGTCTTCACCGATCAGTACACCGATCCGAATCATCCTAAACAGACCGGCAACGGTCAGGCAGATGTTCCCGGCTACGACAACTTCGTCGAAGATCTTCCCGACAGCCTGATGCCGTACATCGAATCACACTACCCTGTCAAGACCGGACGTGAAAACACCGCTATCGCAGGCTTCTCGATGGGCGGAAGAGAATCGCTCTACATCGGTATGAAGTGCTGTGACAAGATCGGATATATCGGCGGAGGCGCTCCCGCTCCGGGCATCTTCCCGACAAAGGATCAGTTCATGGATCATCCCGGCGTCATGAGCAAGGAGGAGATACGCATTGATCCTCCGTATTCACCGTATCTGCTTATTATAGCAGGCGGAACGAGCGACAACATGGTAAATGACTATCCGAAGCAGTACAGCGACCTGTTCACTCAGCACGGCACAGAGAATATCTATCTCTCCGTTCCGGGCGGCGGACATGACAGCAGTACTGTAATACCGCTGATGTATAATTTCATCAGGTTCATTTTCAAGGCTGCATAACGAAAAACTCCGGTCTCCTCTGCGGGACCGGAGTTCTGTGTTATTGACTCAGTGCATTTCTTGTGGTATAATCTTCTAAACAGACTTACATCATACTTTACAGCTGTCCGGAGGTGTTATAAGTGAAGAATCCGTGGGAAGAGATCAGCCTTGACGACTACGAGAACCACATGAGCCTTGACTCTGTAATGCAGTTGCAGGCTCTTGACAGCATCATGAAAAAGCAGCTTGAAGCATACCACACAGATACTGTTATGATACTCGGTGTCGCCGGCGGAAACGGACTAAGGCACATTGATCCCGCTAAATACCGCACAGTATACGGTGTGGATATAAATGAAGGATACCTGCGTGCATCCTCTGACAGATACCCGGAGCTTTCGGGTGTTCTGAAATGCCTGCACACCGACCTTACAAAGAATACATCTGAGCTACCGCAGACTCAGCTTCTAATTGCCGATCTGCTGATAGAGTATATCGGGTACGATGCGTTTCAGAGGGCTGTTTTGCAGACTGCTCCCGGATTCGTTTCCTGCGTCATTCAGATCAATACCGATACAGAGAACTGGGTCTCCGATTCGCCGTATCTTCATGCCTTTGACGGACTTGACAGCATACATCATCAGATGGAGGAGGCTACTCTGACGGAGACGATGAATGAAGCGGGATACTCTCTGATACTGCGTGAAGAATTCCCCCTCCCCAACGGTAAATCACTTATCAGAGCAGACTATGAAAGGAAAAGATAATATGACAGAAGTACAGCTTATCCCGCTTGCTGAGTCCGACAGAGAGCAGTTCATAAAGGACAATCAGGAGGCTTTCAGATACGGTGCTCTTGAGGAATTCGGCATTCGTGACGACCATTTTGAAGAGCCCGGAGAGATAATCTCACATGAAACTATAGAACAGTCTATAGATAATGGCAGCGCATATCGCATAATGCATGACGGTAAGCCTGTCGGCGGTGCAGTGATAAAGACAGAATACGATCACGGTGAGCTTGAGCTGCTCTTCGTCTCCCCTGCCGTTCACAGCAAGGGAATCGGTTATGCGACATGGTGCGCTATAGAGGAGATGCACCCGGAGGTTACTGTCTGGGAGACTGTTACGCCGTATTTTGAAAAGCGCAATATCCACTTTTACGTCAACCGCTGCGGATTCCATATCGTCGGTTTCTTCAACGATCACAATCCCGATCCGAATGACAGTGACGGCGAAGGGGCTGAAATGTTCCTCTTTGAGAAGATACTCCCCTCCACTCCCGAATCTATCGGAGAACAGATAAAGCGTATCACGTATTATGAAGACATAATGCACAAGGCGGAAAACGGCTCTGAAGAGCTTCTCCGCGAGCTTGCCGTCTACTACGGAAGCGCCGCATGGAAGCGTGACTTTGCAGCCGATGAAGCCGGACTCCTGCCCGCTGACCTCAGACGAGGCGTTCTCTCGGAGGACGGGATATACAACCTTCTTGAGAAATTCGATATGCTATAAAACTACCTATCCCGGATGCTCTTCTCAGGGCATTCCGGGTTTTTCTTTTTTTCGGCAGCAAAACCATGGTATTAATTTACATAAATTTTACTAATATACTTGAATTCCGCTGTATTTCGTGATATAATATAGGTATGCAGGTAACTGCAAATATAAAACGGCAGGTGAACACAATGAAGCTTAAAAAAACTTTAGCTGCCATCCTGGCAGCAACGACAATCACAGCACCGTATGGCTTATACGGAACGACATCAAGGGTCGCTTCTGATGTGTATGCAGAGGATACCGGAGCTGTCGCACAACTGCCCGACTGGATACCGAATGATTTTGATTCGGCGCTCTCGTTTTCCAATCGTCACGGCGGGGTACGCATCGCCAACGGCCTTATAGGCGTTGTGAGTACGGGTTATTACAGACCAGGCCGGAGCGAGGACACCTACGGCTTTGATTTGAATGCAACCGAAGACATGGGACAGATACTCAAAAACGAGATCTACACCTCGGATGAAGCAGGTGCATTCTATCAGGTATTCGTATACCAGCCGATGAAGCAGGGAGACCTCAGGCTAAAGGTAGTCGATCCTCATGTTCAAGTACCGCCTTCGGATAATACAGAGGAGCCATTCGAGTCTCCGGCTGTAAGCGAATACACCTTCTCCGTCGGCAGTGACCTTTCCGTTACCGAGACCGATATCTACGCATGGCTGCCCGACTGCGCGGAAGAGTATACGGAATATGTAACGAAAAACGGCGAGGTATCCGTTAAGGATAATTACCTCGTTTTCTGCCGGGAATCAGGTGCAGGCACTCCCTACCGCTGGGAAGGGACCCAGACTCCGGAGGAGTTTGAAGACGCTGCCTTTTCTGATTGCAGTGAACATACCTCCGTGCCTCTTGACGGAGGAACCATACTTGAAGTAATTGCATATAAAGCTGTAAAGGACGGCAGTGCAGTTATACAGTATCAGCTTCTTCCTCAGACTGCCGGTGAGTCTGTCAGCAAGAAACTTAAAGCTGACTGTATCATAACTGACAATGCACAGAAGATAGTCCTCGGAAGCAATGCACGCATATCCCTCATCGACAGTGATACCGGTGAACTGATAGATGTTGATGAAACCACCGGCTTTTCTCTCAGGGTCATGAGCAGGACCGTCATGGATACTACTGATATAGCTGCTTTGACCTCCAACCCCTGTATACTCAGCACCTCAGCCTATTACTTTGACGGCGGCATTACTCTTACAATGCCGGCAGGATATACTATCCCCTATTCCGAAGAAACAAATACCTTACCCTCTGATTTTGAATCGATTACGAAATACGAAAACGGCGCTTATGACATAGTATACAGGATAAAGAAGTCTCAGGGAGCGGATCTTCCCGCAGGCGCAACGAGAGTAATGTTCGTTGACAGTGAGACAGGAAAGCTCATACCGGAGCATCTCCTTGAGAATCATCCCTGCTCATTTGAAACCGATCTGATCCTTGATGACCCCACTCATCCGGGAACAAGCATGAGCTACGGAAACTTATACACTCTTAAGACCAACCCGGAGATCTTTACCGACGATCTCGCCGCAAAATACCTTGAAGCAAGAAGCTGCAGAATATACAGGACCAGAGATCCTGAGACAGTCCTCTACGATAACGGCTCTATGGATATGATCTTCCGCACGACAATAAGAGTCAGCGGAAATATCAACGGTGATTACGATTTCAATATCGCAGATGCAGTAACACTTAAAAACTGGCTTCTCGGCAAGCCTGACGCAGAGCTTGAGAACTGGGAACAGGCCGATTTCACACTCGACAATCAGATAGATACCTTTGATCTCTGTCTGATGATGAAAAAGCTTGTATACCGTGAGGAAAATGCTCCTGTTGCTGTCAGCATCACAGCAGAAGGCGGATATGACGGAGTACATATCGAATACAACATATTCAAGGAGAACGATAATTACTACTTCACAGCTGAAGAAATAAGATACAGCGATAATGAGAAGCGTTCCTATGCGCTCACCGAAGAGCAGTATCATGAGATCATGACTGCCGATTATGAAGGCATGGCAGCTGACTCCGTATTACACTACCGCGGACCTGTAATGGACGGTTTCGAGTACAGGACGACACTTAAATATGAAGACGGCACAGAAAAGAAATATTATACAGAAACATCCGAGGTTTTAAACAGGATCTACGCAATGGAGACCAGGCTGATAGCTCATTCATGATAAACTGACATAGTATATAAGCTCCCTTAGCATATATATGCTAAGGGAGCATTTTTGTGACACGATTACAATTGTACATTTCTATTCAAAGCATTCAGCAAGATGGTTATAATTATACCAATATTATTATATATAGACGATAGAAAATGTTATATTATTCTGCTTGTATATTATTCACTCATATATCTGCCAAAAAATAGTATATATTAAATTTCACGGCATATACTTATACAATGCGTAGTATTTACATTAAAATATACAAAAATTAAGGTATTATAATTACTACCTTTCTGTATTATGATAAAAATAGTACAAACCGCTTGAAAAAATATAACATATTGTGTTATAATCATAAAGTATGATATAGGATCAAGACATCATGGTTAAGCAATAATTTTACTAACATAACCCATTTAATAAAATTACATTTCTATCAGGAGGAAACCATGAAACCCTTATCAAAGAACCGCACCTTCGCAGGCGTATTGTGTCTCGGTCTTATACTGCAGACCGCTTCATACATCCCTGCAAACGCCGAAACAACCTCAACAGTCACAATCAACGAACTCTGCGCAAAGAATGATTCTTTCCCCGCTCCGGACGGAAATATCTATGACTGGATGGAATTCTACAACAACAGCGATACAGCCACGGATATATCCGGCTGGGGACTTTCCGACAAAGCAAACGAACCTTACCTTTATGTTTTCCCTGCCGATACAGTTATTCTCCCAAAGGGACGTCTTGTAGTTACCTGCGACAAGGAGGCTGCAAAGACTGATCCGGCAGCAGTATCATTCGGGCTTTCTGCCTCCGGTGAGACTCTCACTCTGACAGACGCAAACGGAAAGACAGTTCAGACTCTGACATTCGACGCTATGGCTGCTGATACATCCTTCGGTCAGTATCCAGACGGCAGCGGTAATTATTATACACTCAGCTGCACGCCCAATACAGCCAATACTGCCCCCAAGGCCGGCAATGCGGTGCATCAGCCCGTATTCTCGCAGGACAGCGGTTTCTACGGCAGCAGCTTCGAGCTTTCTATCACAGCCGATGAAGGCTGCACTGTATACTATACCACAGACGGCAGCGACCCGACTCCTGCCTCTGCGAAGTATACCTCCCCTATCGTTATTAAAGATATGTCGGATACCGAAAACCGCCTTTCCGCACGTACTGACATAGTCCCCGATCAGGCTGAAAAGCCCCGTGAGAATGTAGATAAGGCAGCTGTTATCCGTGCGGTAGCCGTTGACAAGAACGGTCTCGTGAGCGAGCCTGTAACAAAGACATACTATACCGGTAAAACAGATTCCGGCTACTATAAACAGATGAAGGTCGTTTCCCTCGTCACCGATCCGGGCAACCTCTTCGATCAGGAGAAGGGCATCTACTGTCTCGGCAACAAGTATGAGGAGTTCAAAAGAAGCGGAGAAAGAGCAGGAAATGCCTGGGATATACCAGCCAACTACAAGATGAGCGGAAAAGAGTGGGAGCGTCCCGCAAGCTTTACTCTCTTTGAGAACGGCCAGAAGGTACTTGAGCAGAATGTCGGCATACGTATAAAAGGTGCATTTTCAAGAGCCCTCGCTCAGAAGAGCTTTAATGTATATACACGCAAGGACTACGGTCTGTCAGAGTTCGATTACGACTTCTTCTCCGGCAGCGCAGTCAAGGCGACAAACGGAAAGGCAATAAAGAAGTATGACGGCATTGTTCTGCGTAACGGCGGAAACGACAACACCGGCGCTTTCTTCCGCGACAGCATCAATCAGACTCTTGTCGCTGACAGAAGCTTCGCACATCAGGCCTGCACAGAATGCATAGTATTCCTTGACGGCGAATTCTGGGGCATCTATCAGATGCAGGAAAAGCTCAACAAAGGCTATCTCAGTTCACATTACGGCGTAAACAAAGATGACATAGCAATGATAGAGAACGGCGAGCTTGAGGAAGGCACAGACAAGGACCTCAGCGACTGGCGTGAACTCTGCGACAGCACTGCAAACGGCAGCATATCTTATGATCAGTTCTGTCAGAAAGTAGATATACAGGGATTCATCGATTATTTTGCAGCTCAGATCTACTGGGCTAATGCCGACTGGCCGCAGAACAATTTCAGCACATGGCGCTGTAATGCTGTCGATGAATCAAATCCCTACGCAGACGGCAAATGGAGAATGATCCTTTTCGATACGGAATCCGGTCAGGGCCTTTACGGCACAGAAGACAAGTCATTCTCTGCTGACTGCTTCAAGCGTATACGCGAAAGCCACTGCCAGCTTGCAAAGGTATTCAACAAGCTCATCGAGAATGATCAGTTCCGTCTCAGATTCGGCAGAACTATGATGGATCTCGCCAATCAGAACTTCGCTGTTGAAAGAACAAACAAGGTCATCAGCAGCTACAGCGAAAGATACAGACAGCAGGTAGCTGATACATATGCCCGCTTCCATTCCGGCAGTCTTTCCGGTGCAAATGCAGAAAGACGCTTCGACGGTGAGATAGCTAAAGTGACTGAGTTCTATCAGAAGCGTTATCAGTACGCAGAGCGTACCACAAGATCAGCCATGAAGCTCTCAGAGCCGCACAAGCTGACTGTGAACAACTCCTCCGACAAGGGCAGCATCAGGGTGAATACTCTCAGCCTCGGCAATATCAGCAGCTGGAGCGGCAGCTATCACCCAGATTACGATATAACCATTACAGCAGCTCCCGCAGACGGCCATAAATTCACAGGCTGGGAGATCAGCGGTGCTACGATAACCTCAGGCAGCACAACATCTGCACAGATCAAGGTAAAGCTCGGTTCAGATGCAACTGTAAAGGCAGTATACGATAACGAAACCGTTCAGGCTGCAACTACTGCAGCAGCAGCAAAGCCCGCACCGGCAGCTACTACTAAAGCAGCTGCAACTACAAAAGCGCCTGCAACAACTACCAAAGCTGCTGCAACGACCACAAAGGCCGCTGCAACTACAGCCAAGCCTGCAGTAACAACAGCAAAGAGCACTGAACCTGCAAAGTCTCCTGCAGCAACAAAGCCTGCCGCATCGCCGGCTGCACCTGTAAAGAAGAGAAGTGCAGTAGTCATAGAAGCGGAGACTTACGATTTCAACTCCGGTACAGACAACGAAAATTGCTCAGAGGGCGGCAAGGATGTAGCCTATATCGAAAACGATGAGTATGTAGGCTATAAGGACATTGACCTCACAAACGCAAAGAAGATAGATTTCCGCATAGGCTCAAACGGCGCAAGGGCTTCACTCGAGATACATATCGACAAGCCAGACGGAAAACTCATAGGCAGAATGGATGTAAAGAGCTCTGAAGGCTGGCAGACATGGAATACGCAGATCTGCAGCATCGAAGCAACTGAAGGGAAGCATGATCTGTACTTTGTATTCAAGGGCGGTGAGGGTTATCTCTTCAACATCAACTGGTGGAGAGCCGACAACAGGACTGAGGAATACCTGCCCGGTGATGTAAACGGCGACGGCTCCGTTGATACCTATGATCTCTGTGAGATGAGAAGGATAGCTGTTGACGGCGGCGCAAAGCATTTCGGAGCAGCTGATCTTGACGGCAACGATGCTGTCAACGCAGATGATCTCAGTCTGATGCTTCAGTATATCATGGGAGTGATCTCTTCATTCTGAGTATGATATACAGTTAATACCAAAAAGAAAGCCTGTATCCGGTAGTTCATCGGATACAGGCTTTTTGTCAGAATCATATTTATTTCAGAAGCGCCCTGCAAAGTACCTTCGGCCGTTCAACGGTATCAGTCCATATCTTCAAAGGCTTCAAGTCCGGTCTTTGCTTCGACCTTCGCATCACCGTGTCGGACAAACAGCATCGTCACAAACGATAGAGCAACAAAGACTGCACAATACGGGAAAAGCGTCATGCAGCTGATATGCTCCAGGAGCGCACCGGCAAGGATAGGAGTCGCAATCTGCGCCGTCATGCTGAAGGTATAGTAAAATCCGGTGAAACGGCCGACCTCAGCGCCCTTGCACATTTCCAGCACCATCGGAAGCGAATTGACATTGATAAGTGCCCAGGCCACTCCGACCAGAAAGAACAGTATACACATAGATTTATGGAATTCACTGAAGGCACAGGTATAGGCGAATCCGCCGAAGAAGCTGGCTGCCAGCAGGAGTATACCGCCCAGGATAGTCTTTTTTCGCCCGATCCTGCTTGCCAGTATACCTGACGGGATGAAAAAGAGGATAGCTCCACCGGTTGCTATCGTAAGGCAGAGCGAGGCATCGCCAAGCTGCATATTCCACATTGCATCAGCATAGGTGGTAAACCAGGTCTCCATGGCATTATAGCCCATATACCAGAGCATAACAGATAACAGCAGGAAGATCAGGCTTCGTTTTATCTCCTTCGGAAGTTCGGATTCCTTTTCAGCAGTCTCCGCTGCGGGAGCATCATCTTCCGAATGTGCCTTTTCCCAGTCAAGCATTTCCGCATTCCACTGCACCTCGTTGACAAAGAACATCACTATGATGAGCGACAGTATCATTATGCCCGCCACGACCAGAAACAGCGGAAGATAATCGACGTGTTCCTGAGACTGTGCCTTTGATGACGGATACATGATCTTTGCAATGACGAGGTATATTATACCGCCGAGAGCACCCATCAGATTGATGATCGCATTCGCTTTGCTTCGAAGCGGCTTCGGCGTCACATCCGGCATCAGTGCGACCGCCGGACTGCGGTATGTACCCATGGCGACCAGAATACAGCCGAGTATACAGACAAAGATGATCTTCAGGCCTGTACTCGGATTCCTGAAATAAGCATTGTCCAGAAACGGTATCAGCAGCATCAGGAATACTGCCGCAACGCTTCCGCCCAGAATAAACGGTTTGCGCTTACCCATTTTTGCTTTGCAGCGATCCGATATTCCGCCGAACAGCGGAAGCAGGAACAAGGCAAGCACATTATCGGCAGCCATAATGATACCGGAAATACTCTTATCCATATGAAATGTTTTCGTAAGGATCAGCGGGATAACATTGTTGTACATCTGCCAGAATGCAAGTATCGCAAGAAAAGCAAATCCCACACGTATCGTCTGGGAGGTCTTCAGCTTCAGGGGTTTATCCATTCATTTCATCTCCTTTGCCCATATACCTTTCACAGCTGTATCGTTCGTTTTCAATATCAAAGATTTCTATATACGGAATTTTGTCAACATACTTCCAGCGCTCGATAAACAGCGGTCTAACATAAAACAGCCGTTCATTATCTAACGATGAATACTCATCAAACGAGCCTTTGAAGCATTTCTGAAAAGTCTCACAGAAGCCGCTGTCATCCAAAGGACGACCTTTTTCTGAGCAGATGCCTTCGATCTGGATATTATCAATGCACAGAGCAACATTCGGATTAACAGTAAGCTGGTGATATTTTCTCAGCTCTGTATCTGTCTGAAAACAAAAGCATCCGTTTATCAGAACAACGCTCATCATCCTTGATGATACCCGGTCATTCTCAGCTGTTGACAGTACCATTGTTCTTCCCTGCCCGAATTCCGACAGGAATGCCCTGTATTTTTCTGCAAACGGATTCATCATATCACTCCAAACCGTTTTGTAAATGTATATGAATATTATACCATAATTCTTCTGTTTCTTCAAGTCAATGCAGAATAAATATCTTATGGCAGCGACATTGAATATCCTGACAAGAGTTAATAAATCTGTAAGCGGTCAATCTTTCGCATCAGATAGTAATAGCAACAGCTCCCTCACGGGAGCTGCTTCATTCTATATTCTGTTGACTTACTATCAGGTTCACTGTGACAGTACCCGTTCATCTGCATATTCATCAGGTGTTTTTCATTACCACGGCTTCAACAGTATCCGCAACATCCTCACAGGCATCGGCACATTCTTCAAGCTCCGAGTAGATCTCACGCCATGCAATAACGTCCAGCGGATTCTTTCCGTCCCAGTTTTTGCGGCAGTTGTAAGCAGCCTGAAGATAGAGTGCATCGCATTCTTCCTCAGCGGCGTTTACGTCAATGATGAGCTTGTGCAGCTGCTCGGATTTTCTGAAATTCGGCAGTTCCGTCAGCATCGCTTTCATTTTGGCAGTACAGTTACAGATCTTCTCAGCAAAACTAACTGCCTCATCGGTAATCATTGCAACATTGTTGATATAGATCACCTGCAGAACTTCCTCTATGCAGTCAATAACATGATCGAGTCTCTGGCAGAGTTCAGCCATATCTTCACGATCGATCGGTGTTACAAAAGACTTTGCAAGCATTT
Organism: Ruminococcus sp.; assembly: GCA_017620025.1. Lineage (GTDB taxonomy): Bacteria > Bacillota > Clostridia > Oscillospirales > Ruminococcaceae > Ruminococcus. Next base: position 12,613 of record JAFZRF010000006.1, on the reverse strand, counting down.
CCGACATTTCGTGCCGTATTGAATCGCCCTTATGTTCAAATTCATGCATCTTAGGCAGTATTTCGTTCATCTTTTCGGTATCAAATTCACGCAGGCATTCAAGCAGATAATCTGCGGCACGGCAAGCAGTATCAGCAGCCGAAATGTAGTTGTTCCAGTAAAAATCGTTTTTCTTGTTAGCCATAATATCCTCCTGATCAGAAGATCGCCATAAAGATCTTCGTTGTGATATATCCGATAAGTCCGCAGCCGGGGAAAGTCAGAATCCATGTCATCATGAGATTTTTAACGACACCGAGATTGACCGCAGAGGGTCGTTTGACTGCGCCGACTCCCATGATAGCAGTTGTCTTCGCATGGGTTGTCGATACCGGGATTCCGAAGAGAGAGCTGATCAGCAGCGCGACTGAAGCTGCCATATCTGCCGAAAAGCCCTGATACTTTTCCAGCTTGACCATATCCATACCGATGGATTTGATGATTTTCTTGCCGCCGATCGACGTACCGACCGACATGATAACGGAACAAAGCAGCATGATCCATACAGGCATCTTTACTGCACTGCCTTCTCCGCCGCCGTTTGAAAGAAGAAGGCACATCAGGATTACGCCCATGAATTTCTGACCGTCCTGCGCACCGTGCATGAAGCTCATTGCACAGGCGGCACCGATCTGACCGTTACGGAAGATGCCTTCTGTTTTTCGCCGGTCAACATTGAAGAAGATGACGGTAACCAGCTTGCAGACTGCATATCCGAGGATAAATCCGAGCACGACCGAGATTACAAGGCCGTAGATAACCTTGATCCATTCGTGACCGTTCACGCCGTCAAGACCGCCGTGCATCGCAATCGCCGCACCGGTCAGGCCGGCGATCAGCGCATGACTTTCGCTGGTCGGTATCCCGAAATACCAGGCAAGCACCGCCCAGATCACAATTGCCAGCAAAGCAGCTGACAGCGCTACGATTGCATCATGCGAGTTCGTTCCGAAATCGACCATATTGGCAATCGTCTGCGCAACCGTCGCATTGACAGAACTCATAATGAACACACCGAGGAAATTGAAGAACGCTGACATCAGTATCGCTGGGCGAGCCTCCATACATCGGGTTGTAACACAGGTTGCGATCGCATTAGGGCAGTCCGTCCAGCCGTTTACAAAAATAACTCCGAGCGTCAAACCGACTGCAAGCATCAGCAGCGGGTTTGATGTTACCTGCTCCCAGAAATAAGAAAATGATAAATCCATGATTACATTATCTCCAATATGACTATTATTCTGATAGAAATCTTTCCTTTTATAGTATATCACAGTTCATTATCAGTTTCAAGTATATTTGTTATTATCAGTTAACCTTTATTTGTGCTTTTAAATTGTATGGCTTTCAGTAAATTTTGGTGTTCTCTCGGTTTTATTTATATAATTGAAGCAGATATAAGAACAACAGCTCCCGCAAAGGAGCTGCTTCTTTCATACGCATTGTACCACCGTAAATGTCGTGTGATTTTCATATGATTTTGTGTTATTCTTGACTGTAAAACAGTCACACGGAACTGCAAAAATGCCGTTTAACCTGTTTCGGGCAGGCAATAATAATCGCCCTCATATGAGGGCGATAACGATCATAATGAAGTTGTATGTCCTGATGATATAGTCACTGCAAGACCGAGTATCTCTCCGGTAGAACTGTCACGGAATACACCGGCATTCTGATTATGCCTGTCATCGTTATGGAGCAGGCAGCATAGAAAATCATCATAACATATGGCTCTACATGAGAGCTATGATGTCTCGGCAGTCTCCGACGGAAGACAGGCGATAGAAATCTGCAAACGGTAACATTTTGATCTCGTACCGTATAAAACTCTGAATACTACCATTTTTTGAAAGTAATGTACCTGTATGAATTCACGTATCTGCTTCATTGATCCAGATTAATTGGTAAATAGCTGTATCTCCTGTTCCCTGTCAGTTCACCGCCTGTTCAAGTGCTTTTCTCGCCGCTTCTATTATTCCTTTTGAGCTGTAGGTCGCTCCCGAGCAGGCGTCTATGCCATCTGCGCTGCCCCCAGAAGCTATCTGAGGTATGACAGTATTCATCGCATCGCCGAAATACTCCGTATCGTCTTCATCTGCCCATGCGGAGATACTTGTTATGACGTCATTCTCTATTGTCAGCTTCACATGGACCTTTCCGGTATATCCGTCTGCCTCGGCTTCATACTCACCGTTCCTGTACCTGTAAGTGACCTCCGATTCAGGCTGCTCAGGTGCAGGCTCTTCATCATTCGATTCCTCTGCGGTTGCTTCGGAAGGTGCAGCAGTCGTTTCGGTGGCGCTCTCCGCTGTCACCTCTGCCGTGCTTTCGTCAGACGAGGCACAGGTATCTGTTACGGTATCAGAAGCAGTATCAGTTGTTTCTGTGACTGCCGTTGTCTCTGACTCATCTGTCTGAGGAACTGTTGAAGCTGTTGTCGCTGCTGTAGTCTCAGGGGAACAAGTGAATACCGCTGCATTTTCCACCGGCTCTGAAACCGTCTTTTCCGGCTTCGTACTGCGTGATACCGATGCAGCAGCAACAATGGTAAGCGCTATCACACACAGGCTGACGATATTCGGGATGAGCTTCGGATCAGGCTTTTTCTTTGCAAGGTTGTATTTCCTTATACGCATCACCGCATATCCGACGAATACAGCGCTGTATACAAGTACACTGAGGAAATACCCCTCCCTGCCGCTTCGTGCCTTCGGTACGAACAGCACCATGATATGTACATAGATGAGCGCATAGAAGATATATGCAAAACGCTGTATCTTCTTCCATGTTTTCGCATTCATCTTTCTGCGGACTGCCTTGAATGACATGACAGTAAGCGGTACCATTATCAGCACCATCACGATCGACACTGTACTTGTGACTGCAAAGTCGCTGCCGGTTCTGCCACGTATATAACCGGAGATATACTGCATACCGTACGGTATGATGTGCGAGAGCGTGAGTATCGCCGCAGTGATCGAAAGCTCACCACACACCGGCATCAGCTTCTTTATAGGTGCAGAGCCGTTTGGAAGAGCACCTGCCCACATGACGACTGCCCAGAATGCAGCGCCGAGCGCTCCGCGGGAGAATATACCGAGAACATACGCTCTCAGGAAACGGCTCGGTATATCGACACCTGACTGCACAACGATGACCGATACAGCAGTCAGAACTGCAGCAGTTAAATAGAAAACGGCCGGATGCTTTTTCAGCGGCCTGTCAAGCAGAGAGGCAGTCAGGACTGCAGCGGCAAGTGAAATAAGGAATAGCATAGTGATACCTCTTTTCAGTAACTGGCCCCTGCGGCGCCGTTGCCGCAGGGGCCTTGTATTATATCATGAAAGGGAAGATCAGTCTTTCTTCCTTCTCAGAGCGAAGGCAGCTGTACCAGCAAGTACGAGACCTGCTGCGGGAACTGCTGCACCGGGAACTCCGGTCTTTGGGCTGTCTGTCTTGGCAGCCGTAGTTGAAGAACTGCCTCCTGCCGCTGCTGTTGAAGATCTTGTCGCTGACGTAGTTGCCGCTGCTGTCGTTGATGCTGCTGTTGCAGCTTCTGTCGGTGCCTCTGCCTTTATCTCAAAGGCGTAAGGCGATGTATAGCCTGTTGCTGTCAGAGTTACTGTGTAATTTCCGCTTCCGTCAAAGACGTTGTTCTCGCCGGACTTTGCTTCAAGGTCAACTGTTCCGTCCTCGCCGATGATCTTTACTGCACGTCTGCCGTATGCGCTGTATGCGGTACCGTTTACGTCAACAGATGCAAGATTCTTTATGAAGTTGGCTGCATCCTCGTCTGTTGCACCATCAGCCCTGACTATCTTTCCGTTATCATACTTAATCGGTACGGAGTCTGTTGCAAGTGTGAATTCGCCCGACATAGGAGCATACTTTCCGCTGTCATCAGTTACGGATACAGTGTACTTTCCGGGCTGTGCTCCGGTGTAGCTTATCTCGCTTTCAGAAGCTGTAAAGCCTTCGCCGACAGTGATGTTCTTCCTGTAGTCCTCCGGGAAGCCTGTAAGGGTAAGAGAAGTCTTTCCCGTTCCGGCAGATGCAACCTCTGCCTTTACCTCGCCTGCAAACTTCACAGGGAGATACTTCTCTCCGACATTTACAGTGGTATAGCCGTCAAGAGTGATGAATGTAACGGATGTTACTGTCTTGCCCATTGAGCTTGCATAGTTGTCATACCTGAGAGTATTGCCGTGTACTTCTGTAGTGCTGATGCCTGCCGACCATGATATCTGGCCTGCACGCCAGATATTCTCAAGGTGACTGAGAGCGTACTTTTCCCCGGAGCTTGTGTTGACTATAACGCCGTAGAGGTCAGTCTCCTCGGGATAGCCCGTTACATTGAGCTGATAGTCGCCGTATCTCGTTGTTGTGGATACTTCTGCCGAACCGTCAACTGTCTGCTCGCCGTTGGTATCGATGACCTTTGATACTGTCAGGGTATCGCCGTCAAGTGTTACCTCCTTATATGCGGCTGGCTTGCTGTCAAGCGGCTTGAAATCGTACTTTGCAAGCTTCTCCGTATCAGCGGCGCTGACCTCGACGGGATAGGTAACACCGAGGATAGTGCCGTTTCCGTCATTGTATGTTCCGGCAACGAGCTTACCCGGCTCGTTCATCGACCATTTGCTCTGAGTGGCGGAAGATACTGCATCAACTTCGTAGGCGTTCTCTATCTCGGCAGCATAAAAATCTGCATATGGGATGTTCATAGTTCCGTAGACCTTTCCCCTTCGGCAGAAGCCATACAGGGTACTGCCGTGGACACAAAGGCTGCGGCACATATCATAGCTGTTATCTTCTTCATCAGACATACTCCTTATGCAAGCTGTGAAGCAAGCTCTTTCAGCTTTGCAAGGTCGTCGTCAGAAGCAGTTTCATTTACGATGAATCCCTCATCGCCGATAAGCTCTGCACCTGCTGCCTTTGTACGGTCATACCAGTTACGCATCCATTCACCGTCCCCCCAGCCGTATGAGCCGAAGAGAAGTACCTTCTTGCCCACAAGCGAGCCCTCGATACCTGTGAAGAAGGGCTCGAACTCGTCCTCCTCAAGCACCTCTGCCCCCATAGCGGGGCAGCCGAATGCGAATGCGTCATAGTCGGCGACATTTCCGCTGAACTCCGCAACCGTAAAGAGCTCTGCTTTTGCACCCTCGGCCACAGCCTGTGCCATAGCCTCGCTGTTGCCTGTGCCGCTCCAGTAAATAACTGCTGTCTTCATAATAGTTCCTCCTATTTTACAGCCTGATACAATTCAAGGCCGTGATTTAATCTATCGAACAGGATGACCCTGCAACGATCGTATATCTCAAAAGTCTGCCGTGCCTTTTCTTCATTCTCATAGACTTTCCAGTAACCGCACAGCAGACAATTCTTTCCGCTGTTACTGATAAAGCCCTTTATGTCGCCTATGGGATAGCCGAGAAATGCGCCTATCTCATGGGGGAAGCTGCCGCAGCTGATACGCACTGCAAGCATATCGAGCTTACTCTCCGCCGGCGCTCCATTACTGTAGCCGTATTCGGAGAGGAATCCGCTCACCTGCGGCATACCGAGCCATGTCTCAAGCATTTTCACGTTGTAGATGTAGACAAGTGTACGCTCACGGCACTTGCATAGCAGCTTCACGCTGAGCCCTGTCTCAAACATTCTGTCCGAGAACAGCCTCAGATATTCAGTGATAGTTCGCTCGTTCATACGGAAGGAAATCAGACTTGCACACTTAACTCCGAGCAGTGTCGGGGCACTGTGGAATGCCAGCTCACTGTCAATGCTCCTGCGTTCAGCTTCGGACATGGCTTCTACCCTTTATATCGGCAAGCAGCTGTTTCAGAGCGCTCACGCTCGAGCTGTGGACGTGCTCAACTGGTACTCCGTTCTTCTCGGAGCTCCTCTTTACTGCGCCGAGCATCTTGTGTGAGCAGGTGCCGGTGAATACCACCATAAGATCGGGAGTTCCGAGTTTGTTCTCAAAGTCGGACGGCATCTGGGTGAATACCTTGGACTTGTGATTGAATGATTTGCAGATATCCTGATAACGTGTTGCCATGCGGTCATTTCCGCCGACGATAACTATGCTCATGTGAACCTCCTTTATTAGTAGATACTAACATTTGTTTCAATGTTTGGGGCGATGACTTCACCGCCCCGTTGCTATTGCTCCACCAATTAACCCGAGAAAAATTAATTCACAGTACCGGCAGCAAAAGACAGGGAAGAAAAACGCAGGAATGCTGTCGTATTTCAAGTTTTTCTGACGCAGTATTTTGCTGTCGGGACAAGCAGAAAAATTCAGGAGTTAGTTGGTGGGGAGCAATGCATTACTTATGACATTTCCCGTGCATAGCACAGTGCTCGCAGCCGCAGCCGCATGATGTTTTTCCTTGTTTCTTATCCTTTATAAGTCTGACAGTTATCAGCGTTACTACAGCGATAAGTGCCAGTGATACGATTATCGTTCCGAGATTCTCTGTCAGCCATACGAGCATATAAACACCTCTTTACGCTTCTACTTTTACCTTGCCCGTGAACTTTGAAGCTTCCCTGTACTTCTTTACAAAGAGCATATAAAGCATAAATGCCAGAACAGCGACAGCTGCGATAACACCGATGATGTTTGATTCCCCTGTGAAAAGTCCGCCGAACTGTGTTATCATAAGCGCTACAGCATAAGCGAATCCGCACTGATAGGTGATTGCAAACGCTGTCCACTTAGCATTGTTCATCTCACGCTTGATCGCTCCGATAGCCGCAAAGCAGGGAGCACAGAGCAGATTGAACACAAGGAAGGAGAAGCCTGTGATAGCTGTGAATTTGCCTGCAAGCGTCTGCCATACCGTGCCTTCTCCGCCGCCGTAGAGAACGCCCATAGTTCCGACGATATTCTCCTTTGCGACAAGTCCGGTAATGGAAGCAACAGCTGCCTGCCAGTTGCCCCAGCCGAGAGGTGCGAATATCCATGCGATAGCAGAGCCGAAGCCTGCAAGGAGAGAACTGTCAAGCTGATCCTCCTCAAGCATTCCGAAGCCGTCGCCGGCATTTCCGAAACGTGAAAGGAACCATATAACGATAGTTGAAAGAAGGATAATGGATCCTGCCTTTTTGATGAATGACCAGCCACGCTCCCACATTGAACGGAGAACATTGCTGAGTGTGGGCATATGGTATGCCGGGAGCTCCATAACGAACGGTGCAGGCTCGCCGGAGAACATTGCTGTCTTTTTCAGCATGATACCGGATATGATGATAGAAGCCATGCCGATGAAGTATGCGGATACGGATATAAGCGGTGAACCTCCGAAGATGGCACCTGCAATCATTGCGATGAAGGGCATCTTTGCGCCGCAGGGAATGAATGTGGTGGTGATGATGGTCATGCGCCTGTCACGCTCATTCTCGATAGTACGGCTTGCCATGATTCCGGGAACTCCGCAGCCCACGCCGACGAGCATCGGTATGAATGACTTTCCGGAGAGGCCGAACTTGCGAAACACACGGTCGAGCACGAATGCGATACGTGCCATATATCCGCAGGCTTCAAGGAAGGCAAGCAGGAAGAAGAGCACGAGCATCTGCGGAACGAATCCGAGTACAGCGCCGACACCGGCAACGATACCGTCAAGGATAAGTCCCTTGAGCCAGTCTGCACAGCCAATCTTGTCAAGGCCACTCTCAACGAGTGCCGGGATACCGGGAACGAATACGCCGTAATCTGCAGGATCAGGCTCATCGCCTATCTCCTCGATTGTCTTTACTGCCTCCTCGTAGTCGTCAAGAGAAGCAGTCTCCTCTGATATCTCGAGAGTCTCCTCGTCTTCAATAGTGTAGGGGAAATCGCCGGTCGGTTCGCTGCCGTTCTCTTCAACGTAAGCTTCATAGCCGTCGATAATGAGCTGCGCATCGGCGTACCTCTCAGCAACGTCTGAATAATCGGAAGAGCCGATACCAAGGAAGTGGAAACCGTCGCCGAAGAGATTATCATTCGTCCAGTCGGTCGCCCATGCTCCGGGCCCCTTCATTGCTATCAGGTATACAAGTGTCGTGATGATCGCAAATATCGGCAGTCCCAGCCAGCGGTTCGTAACTATCTTGTCTATCTTGTCGGAGTATGAAAGGCTGCCCGCATTTTTCTTTTTATAGCAGGCCTTTATGACCTCTGCGATGTAGACGTATCGCTCGTTCGTGATGATGCTCTCCGCATCGTCATCAAGCTCCTTTTCCGCAGCTGCTATGTCCTCTTCGATATGTGCCTGGATCTTTGCAGGTATATTCAGTTTTTCAAGCACCTTCTCGTCACGCTCGAATACCTTTATGGCATACCAGCGCTGCTGCTCCTCAGGCATATCGTGGAGGACAGCTTCTTCTATGTGGGCGATAGCGTGTTCAACAGGGCCGCTGAACGTGTGCTGCGGGATAGTAATGCTGTTCTTTGCTGCATTTATGGCAGCCTCCGCAGCTTCGTCAACTCCTGTCCCCTTAAGAGCAGATATCTCGACGATCTTACATCCGAGCCGCTTTGACAGCTCCAGGATATTTATCCTGTCACCGTTCTTTTTTACAACGTCTATCATGTTGATAGCAACGACAACGGGTATTCCAAGCTCAACGAGCTGAGTGGTGAGATAGAGATTACGTTCGAGGTTAGTGCCGTCGATGATATTGAGTATAGCGTCAGGTCTTGTTTCGATAAGATAATTTCTTGCAACTACTTCTTCGAGAGTGTACGGCGAAAGTGAATAGATACCCGGTAAGTCGGTCACTATCACATCGCTGTGCTTTTTCAGCTTTCCCTCCTTCTTTTCCACAGTAACTCCCGGCCAGTTTCCGACGAACTGATTAGAACCGGTGAGCGCATTGAACAGTGTGGTCTTGCCCGCATTAGGATTGCCGGCAAGTGCTATTCGCAGTTCCATTAATATCTTCCTTTCAAGTTATTTGTAGCTAACATAAAGACAAAATGCAGAACGCCGGTTCGGCGTTCCATGCATCATCATTCGACCTCGATAAGCTCTGCATCTGCCTTGCGCAGAGACAGCTCATACCCACGCACATTAAGCTCGATGGGATCGCCGAGGGGCGCTACCTTGCGGACAGTCACAGACGTACCCTTAGTAAGCCCCATATCCATGATACGGCGCTTTATAGCTCCTTCTCCGTGGAGCTTCCTGATCTTTACCGTAGAACCGATCGCAGCCTCTTTAAGTGTCTTCATAATCTCACTCCAGTCATACCATTATTCTTCGAGCCATATCCGCACCTATCGCAATGCGTGACTCCTTGACCTTTACAATGACATTTTCTCCGAGGACGTTTATCAGCGTTACCGTCCCGCCGACGGTAAATCCGAGGTTTTCAAGGTGCTGACGTATCTCGGGGCTACCACCGAGCTTCCGGATAGTAAGCTCCTTTTCGGGCTCAGCCAGACTAAGCGGCATCATTAACCCATCTCCGTATAAATAGTGTTAGTTAAGGCTAATCGATTTACATAATATAATGTTAGCGTTTCCTAACCATTGGTATTATAGCATACTAACAATATCTTGTCAATGGCTTATCATGCCTGTATTTATATTTTGTCAGATCTCATACTCTTTCTCGATCGTGACAGTCACAATTTTGTTAGCATATACAAATCTCCTATTAACAATTGACACGCCGGCTGAATGATGTTATATCCATTTTTAGTTTCTCCTTTATCTATAGATCATTACATCAGGCCCATTTCGGTTTCACGGGATACAGTAAACGCCACGTATATCTGAGCCTGCTCCGTCAATAATGTGAGTATTCACATTATTGTAGCCAAAAAGCAAACCGTCCATGCGGTTAAACTCTCCGCATGGACGATTTATTGCTGTATTATTAAGAGACAGCGGGGCTTGTGGTTTATATAGCAAACGGTAATATGGGCGTTTCTCCTGGTGAAGCAGGATTGCACTGCCCGGTATCTTCATCTGCAATAAGCTTCTGTTAGCTGAATTTTGCCAGAAATTCATCGATCGGTATTTCTTCCATGCCTCTTGTTCCGTTTCCGTCGCCATTATCGACATAGCGCATCCAGTAGCTGTTCACAACTCGTTCCCGATGAACAAGAACGGAATAATACCCCAAATAATCTGCACTTTCATAAACCTGCAAAATGTTTTCCTCTTTGAACAAATCCGGATTCTCCGGAATTTTACGCATCAGGTTGATACGAGTGCTGCTCTGAATCTGGTGGTCATGCAGAAATTTCGCATACTCCTCCGCAAACTTCGCCACTTGCTCCAGATCAAAATCCGGCGTCTCAATCTCCAGGCAGTAGCTCCCGCCGAATTTCCAGCGGAACTGACCGTCCTCGATCTCCTCCTTCCGGATCATGCCGGACTGCTGCGTGATCCGGAGCTGATATCCGTCCACCGGAAGATGCTCTGCAAGATACTCCGTCATGAACTGCTCCGCATAATCCGCAACGGAATAATCATAATAATCATCTGAAAAGGAACCGTCCTTTTTGTGCTTCACCGTGACGATATACTTTCCGTCCCCGCTGCCGCGTGCCTTCGGGTATGCCATAATGAACTCGGATACATACTCCTCCGGCTCGTGATAACCCGCATATATGAATTCCTCGTGATACTTGTCCTGAAGGTAATTCATCATTGCATCAATATTCTGAATACAGGTGAGCTGATAAGGTGTCAGCTTTTCCGGATCGGTAGGCAATCCGTCAGCTGCAAGGATCTGCTGCTGGAATTCATTCAACTGAACAGTTATTTCCTGACCACATCCGAACAGGCAGATCATGCATAGAAGATATAATACAAGAAGTCTTTTCATTTGCAAAACTCCGCCTCCTTACTGGTTACTGTTGGAATGATTTCTCTTATTGCTTATAACATGATCCTCAGTATAACCACCGCATATGCTGTACCATACTGACACGTTCACCATACGTAAACTATACTGTTTACATATACGGGGCGTTACGCCCTTGTTCCAAAAACAGGCTTTTTCATTACTTATACTGAGACGGTCATCTTCTGAGAGCATATCTGAGCTCTGCATCACTTTCAGGGCTATCTGACATCGATTGCCGCTACAGCTGCCAAAATGACTGCCAGCACCTCTGCTTCATCGACACCGTCGGAAATATCTATCTCACAACAGCTTTCCTTGCTGAAAGTCCTCGGCGCGGAAGTCACAGCACTGGCTAAAAAATTCATTGCGTCGGCACAGGCTTTTTTTCTTGCCTGAGACGCGCGCACAAAAGCAATGCTCCGGTCTCCTGCTTTTATCTCATATTCCCATTGATCGACATCACCTTCAGTCTTCCAGTCCGTTCCGCTCACTTCGAAGTAAGATTTGCCTTTAAGCGAACGTCTGAGACTTACAAGACGCTCTTCACCGTTTATATCAACATAGAATCTTGGTGTCAATGTCAGAAGCTTCTGGCGTATCAATGCCACTTCTTCATAAGCTGAATCCATAAGATGCAGACGATAGCCCGCATGAGTCAGGGATTCATCGTTTTTCAAAGTATAACGTCTGTTACCGTCCTCATCCCATATAGCTACAGGTTTAAGAAAAGTAAACAGTTTCGGCAGGTCGCAAAAATATAGCTTCATACGTATTACCTCCTAAGTGACTTCATTAACTCAGTTGTTCTGAATGATTCTCTTTCCGCCAAAGGCATGAATCGTCCGCGTTCCTTTAGTAACCCGACCGTGATGCGGAGTACCTTTTGGGATCAATAATTCATCGCCTGAATGAAGAACGTGTTCTTCGCCATTAAATACCTCCACATATTCGCCAGTCACACAGAATACATATTCATCAAATTCATGAATGTTTTCTTTGGATTCCCTATCTGAATAATAAGTCCAGAAGCAGATCTGACTGCCATCTTTTCCTTCATAATAATAACCGTCAATATCAGGTGTGTTTTGCTGACTGCTATCAATATGGTTCAATTGGTTTTTCATAAACAGCGGAAAGTCTTTCATAAAACGCCTCCTGAAAAATCATATCTCATTCTTTTTCGTACAATACCATTATACCATAATCCTTCCATTTCATCAAGTCATAAAGGCAAAAAATAGAGGCTCACCGAAGTGAGCCGTGATTGAACATACATTGATCTGCATTCTTTGCGGACGATTTTTTGCCACCAATTCTGATCGCTGATTCCTCTTCCCTTTCTCAATAGCATCCTTTGAAAAGTATTCCTGAAACCGGTAAGCAAAATGCACACAAATCAAATCGTTGATTTGTTTATTTATACAAATATTTATTCCGGATCGAAGATATTGACCTTCTGATATCGTTATAATTTATGACGGAAGAAAAAGTTTCAGCAGTAGCAGCAGGTTATCACATCTGCAGCAAATTATAGTAGAATAGTAACATAGAAACCATTTACAATAATTGAATGGTTGCATCATGGTACCTGCGCAATGTTTGCACTGTCATTGCGTTTGTATATATTTTAGGGTAATATAATGGGAGGGAATTTAACAATGAACAAGAAATTCAAATCAATTACGGTAAGCCTGACGGCAGCAGCTATGCTCGTTTCTTC
>JAFZRF010000031.1 GCA_017620025.1 Ruminococcus sp. | reverse complement strand
ATTTGCTAAATCTCACACAAAAGCCAAAGAGGAACACCTCCCGGGGCAAGGAGGGAGGGAAAAAGAAAACCGCAGCAAAAACCGGCATTTCCCTCCCTCCTTTCCCCTCACGGTTTTCCTCTCTGGACTCTCTTTTCCCTTTCCCCTTTCTTCCCACCCATTGCCGGTTTTTGCTTTGTCCGGACTCGCAGGCTAAAGGCGGCTACCGCACGGGCAACTTAATGTGCGCTGATAGTTTGAGTTGTGGCTTTCGAGCGGGTGCAGGGGGCGGACGCACACTGTGCACACCCACACTATAAATCCATCGCCGTCAGGCGATACCGCAAATCCCTGATTCAGAATCAACCACAGGCACTGCCCAAAGTAAAAGCGGGAGCTTTCGCTCCCGCTTGGTCAGCTTACAAATTTAGCCTTTATTACCGAATAGCCGTATGGTGCCACAACGAGGTCGTTGCCGTCGAATTCGCCTATACACGACTTGAAATCCGTGAAACGTGAAAGTCTCTCCGGTATGTCCGTAAGTACTGCATACTCGCCGCTTCTGTTGATGAAGAAGATATAGTCAACCTCCGCTCCCTCACGGGTAAATCCGATAAGTCTGTCGTCGTCGATGTTCTCCTCGTTGATGACAAAGTACGTTCTGCCCTCCTTGAGGTTCGGTATCATCTTTCTTACACGGGCAAGCTCCTTTACGTAATCGAGCAGCTCCGTGTCCTCATGTCCCCACGGGTAGCATCTGCGGTTGAAGGGATCCTTGTAGCCCTGCAGACCCGCTTCGTCGCCGTAGTATATGCTCGGCACGCCGGGGAGGAAGAACTGGAGCGCCATAGCCGCCTTGAGCAGCGACTTGCCGTGGGTGTACTCCTCCTGAGTGAGCCATCTCTCAGCCATCCAGTCCTTGGATTTGTCGTCGCAGTTCTCACCGCCGAGACGGTTTATCGCTCTCTCGATATCATGGGTGGAGACAAAGTTCATAAGCACGTCAACAGAGGGCTTCGGGTAGTTCTCCAGTATCGTCATCACGGAGCAGATGAAGTCCTGCGGTCTGCCTCCCTTGATATAGTTTATTATAGCCTCACGGAAGGGATAGTTCATTACCGAGTCGAGCTGGTCGCCGAGGAGATAGCGTCTCTTCACGCCGTAGCTCTCCTTGTTGGAGGCGTCCTCCCATACCTCGCCGATAACTACCTTGTCCTTGTCATATCCCTTTACGCTCTTGCGGAGGTTGTTGAGGAACTGATCCGGCAGCTCGTCCGCAACGTCAAGGCGGAAGCCTGCCGCACCGAGCGACAGCCAGTAGTGCAGAACGCCCTCCTCGCCGCATATGAACTCGGTATAGCTCTCGTTGTTCTCGTTGACGTTCGGGAGAGTATCTATTCCCCACCATGCCTCATAGGTATCAGGGAAGTTTATGAAGCTGTACCAGTCGTGGTATTTGCTCTCCCATGACTGATAAGCTCCAGGCTCGGGATAGCGGCCGTTCTTGTTGAAGTAAACGCTGTCAGAGCCGGTATGTGAGAAAACTCCGTCGAGTATAACGGATATGCCGAGCTTCTTTGCGTCCTTGCAGAGTGCGGCAAAGTCCTCGTTCGTTCCGAGCATCGGATCGACCTTCATATAGTCGGCGGTATTGTACCTGTGGTTCTCGTGGGATTCAAATATCGGGTTGAGGTAGATGCAGGTCACTCCGAGGTCGTGGAGGTAATCCAGCTTCGAGCGTATTCCCTCAAGGTCGCCGCCGAAGTAATCGTTGTTCCATACATGGCCGTTGTGATCGGGGCGGTAGTAGGGAGTTCCTCCCCAGTCCTCACGCATCACCCTGCCGTAGGGTATATCCTCATGCAGCTTTCCGCTCCGGCAGAAGCGGTCGGGGAATATCTGGTACATTATGCCGCCCTTTAGGAAATCCGGAGTCTCATAGTCCTCCTTGTAGACTGTCAGCTGGAAGAGAGCACCTTCGCCCTCGGTGCCGTAATGTGCGCCGTGCTTCTTGATATACTTCCTTATTCCGTCGCAGGTATAGGAGAAGTAGTAATAGTGTACATCAGCGTATCTCGGAGTATACTCGCAGGAATAGACGAAGCAGTCTTCCTCCTCGCCGGTGACGTGCATTGGTATAAAGCGCTCCTTGAAGCCGGTGCGGAACAGCACCATTACCGGGTTGAAATCCGGGCGGACGTCCTTGGGCAGCCTTATGGAAAAACGGCAGCTCCTGTTCTGCCTCAGCGCTCCGAATACCGATTTATAGCTCAGATGCCAGGTATCATAGACAGGTCTCATAATAAAGAACTCCTTCATGACATGGTTATAGCTATTCCCCCGCCACACGGACGGGGGAACATTTTTGTGATGTATGATGCTTATCTGAGATGCCAGATATTGTCTGCATACTCAGTAACCGCACGGTCAGCAGAGAAGATGCCTGCGCCTGCGATATTGTTGAGAGACATCTTGGCCCACTTCATCCTGTCGTTGTAGCATTCTGTGATGTAGGCCTGTGCCCTTCTGTAGCTGTCGAAATCGGCAAGCACCATGTAGGGATCCCTGAGTCTCAGTGAATCCGCAACGTCAACGAAGGTGCAGCCGTTGATGCCGTGATACATACGCTCAATTGCGTCGTTGATCCTGCTGTCGCCCTTGAAGTAGTCATCGGGATTGTAGCCTCTTGCCTTGAGAGCATCAACCTCGGGTGCGGTCATGCCGAAGATAACGATGTTGTCGTCGCCGGCAGCCTCCTTGATCTCGATGTTTGCGCCGTCGAGAGTACCGAGAGTTATTGCGCCGTTGAGCATGAGCTTCATATTGCCTGTACCGGAAGCCTCAGTGCCTGCAAGTGATATCTGCTCGGAGATATCTGCGGCGGGCATAAGGTGCTCGGAGAGAGTTACGCAGTAGTTCTCAAGGAATACTATCCTCAGCTTGTCGCTTATCTTCGGGTTCTTCCTTACCTCCTCGGAGATAGCCCAGATCAGCTTGATGATCTGCTTTGCAAGGAAGTAACCGGGAGCTGCCTTGGCTGCGAAGATATAGGTCTTGGGAGTGAAGGGAGCGTCCGGATCGTTGAGCAGGTAGCGGTAATCAGCAAGGATATTGAGCACGTTGAGGTGCTGTCTCTTGTATTCGTGGAGACGCTTTACCTGTACGTCGAATATGCTGTCAGGATCTATCACGATGCCGCTCTGCTTGTTGATATACTTTGCAAAGAGTTCCTTGTTCTCACGCTTTACGGCGAGCAGCTTCTCAAGCACTTCCTCGTCGTTCTCGAACTTGCGGAGCTTGGAGAGCTCTGCGCCGTCCTTGATGAACTTCGGGCCGATGGTATCGCTGAGGAGCTTTGTAAGGCCCTCGTTGGACTGATACAGCCATCTTCTGTAGGCTATGCCGTTTGTTACGTTCTTGAACTTCTCGGGAGAGTTCTCATACTCGTCGTGGAAGACGCTCTCCTTGATGATCTCGGAATGGAGCTTGGATACGCCGTTTACGCTGTGTGAAGCCGCAACGCAGAGCGTAGCCATGTGTATCTTGTTGTCCTTGATGATGGACATTCTTGTGGTCTTGGCGCTGTCATAGCCGTTCTTCTCCATGAGAGACTGGCAGTAGCGGTTGTTGATCTCAACGATGATCGAGAAGATACGGGGCATAACTCTCTTTACGAGGTCAACGTCCCACTTCTCAAGAGCCTCTGCCATTACGGTGTGGTTGGTATAGGCAAAGGTCTTTGTTACGATGTTCCATGCCTTGTCCCATGAGTAGCCGCACTCATCGAGGAGCACTCTCATCAGCTCGGGGATAGCAAGGGTAGGATGTGTATCGTTTATATGGATTGCGACCTTGTCGGCAAGGTTCTCAAGCGTGCCGTAAACCATCATATGATCGTTGACGATATCGCCGATGGAAGCTGCACAGAGCAGATACTGCTGACGCAGACGGAGAGTCTTGCCCTCGGGGTGGTTGTCGTTCGGATAGAGTATCTTGGAGATCGAGTTGTCGATAGCGTTGACTGCAAGAGCCTCTGCAAAATGTCCCTCTGAGAAATGCTTCATGGCCTCAGGGCTGAAGCCGGAGGACTTCGCCTCCCACAGTCTCAGTACGGATACAGCGTCAGAGCCGTAGCCGGAGACATACATATCATAGGGGATAGCCTTTACGGTATTGTAGCCGACATGATTTACATGGTGGTACTTGTCGTCCCAGTACTCCTGGAGCTCACCGTCAAAGTGTACATCCACAGCAAGCTCGGGTCTCTTGACGAGCCATACCGAGCCGCCGGGGAGCCAGTCGTCTGCAAGCTCTATCTGCATACCTTCCTGTATCTTCTGACGGAATATACCGTACTCGTAAAGTATCGAATAGCCCATTGCCGGGAAGCCCGTGGTTGCAAGTCCGTCAAGGTAGCAGGCTGCAAGACGGCCGAGGCCGCCGTTTCCGAGTCCTGCATCGGGCTCGAACTCGAACACCTTGTCAAGGGTTATGGTGTGCTCGGCAAGCATCTTCCTGAGGTCGTCAGCAATGCCGAGGTTGTATATGCTGGTCTTGAGAGAGCGTCCCATGAGGAACTCCATGGAAAGGTAATAAACCTGCTTGCTTCCCACTGAATGAGTGTGGTTTACGAAGCTCTGTCTCTTTGCACCGAGTATATCTACGATGATGGAGGAGAGGACCTGGTACACCTGTTTATCAGAAGCCTCCTCTGGCGTTACGCTGAACATAGCCTGAAGCTTCTTGGGGAACTCTTCTCTGATCTTGTCCATGAGGGGGTTGACCTTCTTCTTGGTAGCCATACTGTACTCCTTCCGCCGCCTGAGCGGCAATTACTATTTGTATAATACCGACAGCTGTTGACGAAACGAATGCATCTTCCAATTTGTTGGATTATCTTTCTATCATCCTGTTCATCCGTTTAAATATCTTTACTATCAGTATACCCATATTGTATCACTTTTACAGAATCATTGTCAAGTGTATTATTCACCAAATATTTGTCAACTCAATGGACATTATAGAGAAATTGCGAAAAAGCCTCAGAAACAGTGTAGAAATCACTCTGCCGCTCTTTGTGCAATCTGCTTAAACAGGTAATTTCTGCTTCGCCTTATTGTGCGAATTGTCCAGTTTCCACACCTTAAAAATTATTATAAAAAAATCGCAAATATCCTTGAAATTTAATTATTAATATGTTATAATACTCATGTGTAGATTTTCGGCAGGACGTTTCATTCAATGATACCGGCCGGAAACAACGCAAAGAAAGGATCAAGAATGAAGAAGCCGAAGAGTTATTTCACATTTGCAGACATACTTCTGATACTTGTATGTTTTTCCCTGATGATCTTTTCTGCTGCGGCCAATGTACTGTTTAAGAAGTACAGAGCACCGAAGATCGGTGACAGATACTTCTACTTAGTGGAAGAACATAATCCGCTGCGAGGCGACATTACTGACGGCACAGTACTTTTTGCAATGGACATCAGAAAAATCGATCATATCGCCTGCGGTGATATTATTCTCTGTTACCCCAGCGACGATCCGGAAAAGCTGAGTCTCAGATCCGTCTATTCTGTAATACAGGAGAAGAACGGAGAGATAGTATACCGTACCCGTGATAAATACAACATGGGCGAATCCGGTGACATCGGCAAGGATAAGATCGTAGCTGTAGCTACAGGATATTCCCAAAGTCTGCTTGTCGGAAAACTCATCACCTTCATAAAAAGTCCGAGAGGAATAGTCCTTGGATTCGTTCTTCCCATCGTTATACTTCTTATCATGCTCGCCTCCAAGGTTGCAGCTATAAGGAGAGCTGAGAGAGAAGCGGATCACTAAGGCTAAGAAAGTACAAAACAAGCAAGTTAAACAGAGTTGCCGGCAGCTGATGCCGCTCTGCAAATGCCTGCTTTATATTAATCAAAGGACGGATCAAGAATGAAAAAGAAAAAGAAAAGATTTTCCCCGCTGAAGTTCCTGCTGATACTTGTATGTATTTTCCTGCTGATCGCTTCTGCTGCGATCAATGTACTCTTTACGATGTACAAGGCACCTAAGATACTTGACAGATATATTTATGTAGTTGAAGAAAATAATCCGCTTCCCGGCGATGTTACTGACGGTGCAGCCCTTATTGCAATGGATGCAAACAATGTCAGCAATCTCGCTGCCGGAGACATCGTTATCTGCTATCCTGCCGATAACCCCGGCACACTCAGCCTGAGAAGCATCGAAGGTATCGTTCAGCCTGAGAGCGGCGAGAAAAGATACCGCACCCGTGATGCATCTCACCTTGATGACGTGGATTCAATAACCAAGGACAAGATCCTTGCTGTAGCCACAGGTTACAACGAGAGCTGGTTCCTCGGAAAGTTCATCACCTTCACAAAGAGCGTAAGAGGTATAGTTCTCGAGTTCATACTCCCTCTCCTCCTTCTCATCATCATGCTCTGTGCAAAGATCGCAGGTGCAAAGCACCGCAAAGAGGAAGAGGAAGCATTCTACAGCTTTGAGGGTGACAGTTCCGCAAACAACAGTGCAAAAGCTCCCGCAGCTCCTCTGTTCGACAATACAGAGAGCATCCAGACAAATGACGAGTTCGAGCGCAAGAAGCAGTCCATCGCTGAGAACTTCAGTCAGAAGAAGGTCAATCCCGATTCTCCCTATCAGAAGGAAAAAGAGCGCACTATGCAGTTCAAGGCACAGCGTGCTTCATCCGGTAATACCGGCAATATAGCAGCACAGGGCGCAGCTCAGGCCGCTCCCGCAGCACCCGCACCTGTATCAGACAATGTCTCTGAGCCCGTTTCCGAGGAGATCAAGGAAGCAGCTCTCAGAAAGACTGCCGAGGCTGAAAAGACCGGCGTGTACACCTTCAAGCAGAAGAGCGATGATATGGTAACAGAGTCCGAGCCCGCAGCAGTTATTCCCGGTCTTGTAGAAAAGACATCCGTAAGTGAGATAACCGCAAAGACTGCCGCTGTTCCGAAGGCTCCGGCTGCTCCTGTTTCTCACGCAGCTCCTGTTCCCGCATCAAAGGGCAGCTCTCCCGACATCTCAGATATCATAAAGAAGAGCGAGACAAACCGCAAGAAGAAGGATACTTCTGCAATGTCCGTTGACGACCTTCTCAAGATCATCGAGAACGAGAAGAAGAAGCTCTGATAAAAACATCATACAGCAATACAGCCCCGAAGCACAAAGCTCCGGGGCTTCTTTTTCAGTGTGATACAGCACTTTTTTCACATCAGTTCGGGATTCTAAAGGGGCTGCGGCAGATTATAATATGAAGTGCAACAAATAAAAAAAGAATTGACTTCATCTCGTCCAAGGTGTAAAATTGAGTTTACCACAACACCAACAACACGGAGGACAAGATGAAGTCATATACTCAT
>JAFZRF010000005.1 GCA_017620025.1 Ruminococcus sp. | reverse complement strand
GGGGCTGCGCCCCTTTAGCGGAGTCCAGAGGCAGCGCCTCTGGCAGGGTGTGGGACAGAGTCCCGCATTTTTCCGCAGGGCGCTTCGCAAGGGGTGAATTCCAAAACAGTCCGGGGGACTGTTTTGGAAGAGGGGACGCCTTGCAAGTGAAGGCGTCCCCTGACAAATTATGGTTTATTGAAAAACTCAGGCTGCATGAAAGGATCATGCAGCCTTTTATCACTTCTTCGTAAGCACTGCAATTGCTCCGTAATGAAGTGTCGTAAACTCCTCAGGAGCGATCCTTTCGAGCATTTCTGTATGCTCCTTCTCCCATGCTGCTATCTGCTCGGGAGTGAGCGATGCGCCTACTCCGCGGCAGGCCTTCATTCTTCCGTTCCATGTGGCACGGGTAAAAGGTACGTGCAGGTCGAACACCTCGCTGTCTGTCAGGTCAAAATAATCGAATGCGATATCCGGTACAGCAATTGGATGCCTTGTCTCTCCGCAGCCTGTCCAGCCGGGATTATACTTCAGGACAAGCTCTTCGCTCGCTCTGACGATATCGTCCTCAAACGGCAGCCAGTTCATGCAGAGTATCGCAAAACGTCCGCCCGGCTTCAGAAGACGTGCCATTTTCGGCATGAGCGTCTCATAGTTGAAATACCAGTAGCACTGACAGGCTGTTGCCGTATCGAAAGTCCCGTCGGGAAATTCAAGATCCTCGGCGGCAGATGTGAGGAAAGTTATATCCATGCCTGCTGCAAGCTCTTTGGCGGAGGCTATCTGATTCTCGGCGATATCGATACCTGTCCACTCGGCACCATAGCTGTAGAGGTTTCTCGGGAGGACGCCTGTGCCCGTTGCAAGGTCAAGCACCTTCTGCCCCTTGAGACAGAGCCCTCTGCCGGTTATCTTTGCATAGAATTCCGGCGGATAGATATCACGGAATTTTGCATAGTCAGCGGAGGTGCGTCCCCAGTCAAAGGCCTTGCCTCCGTCTATCCTGTTGTCCTTTATCTCCATAACAGTTGCTTCCTTTCTGTCATCTGCTGAAAAAATCGAATACTCTTCTGTAGAAATCCCTCGACTCTTCGTACAAGCCGTGGCCGAGACCTTTATATGTATAGAACTCACTGCCGGTGATAAGCCTGTGGAGCTCCTCACCTGCTGAAGTTCCGACAGTCTTGTCCGAATCGCCTGAGATTATCAGTGTCGGGCAGGAAATGCGGCTGTCGTCCTCTGTCGCATCAAAGCCGAGTATAGCGTGGGCATTGACAAGAAACCGGCTGTAGTCCTTCTGCTTACCTACAAAGCGCAGAAACGGCAGGAAAAGCCTGTTTCTCCTGAGGTAGCCGTCTGAATAGGTCTTCTCGGCTGTATCCTTCATAAGAGAGGCATGGTCGCCCTTCATGGCGAAATCCTTCCATCTCTCTATATTATCACGGATAGTATCATTCACACACGGCGCAGTTACAACAAGAGCAAGCTTCTCAACGAGCTCCGGATGATCGGCGGCAAGGTACTGTGCTATCATGCCGCCCTGTGATACGCCTGTGACATACGCCTTGCCTATACCGAGTATACGCATCGCTTCTGCCTGATCCTCCGCCATCTGACGGATATCCGTACCTGCCGGCAGAGGATCCTTGCGGCTGAACATATATACGGTATACTTGCTCAGATATCTGAGATACGGCTTTATAAGAAGCAAAGCCTTGCCTTCTACTGTTGTGAGTCCGTCAGATAATCCCGGGATCACTACGACTGTTCTGCTGCCCGTACCGAATGACGCATAATACATCTCCGAATTGCCTATCGTGACCGAGCCGTTATACATATTAAAAATCATTTCATTGTCCTCTTCTTTCTTTTATGATATAATTCTATCACAAAATACAATTTCTGTCAAATTATAGTTGAAATTTTTTCGGAAGTATGTTATAATAAATGTACCGGTTTTACCGGACATGATATAAAGGAGATTATGACTATGGATGACTTCAACAACAACAACAACAACTATAACGCAAGCGATGATATCGCTGCAAAGAAGAAGCTTCTTGAAGAGCCCTTCACCAGCTTTGACGATGCTCCACGCTATCCCGGCACAACACCGCCGGTCTATGACAGCTCGACTATGAGTATGAGCGGGCTTGAATCGAATGACTCACAATTCATGGAACTGATGAAGGGTATTCTCGGAGCAATAGTCGGATGCATACCCGGATTCATACTGTGGATTCTCGTCGGAAGGCTCGGCGTACTGGCTGCCATATGCGGTGCGCTTCTTGCAGGCGGCGCAGTAGGGGGATACATATTCATGACAAGAGACGGTTTCCTTGAGGAAAAGTATTGTGCTTTCGTCTGTATCGGCGTATGTATCGTGGCTATCTACCTCGCACAGAGAATAGTCTTCTGCTGGGTACTTTCGGATAACTTCTCGCTGTTCCGGCAGACTATGATAGAGACCTACAACGCCTTCTCAGAGCTCACAGATCAGACTCCGCAGGAAATCGAAAAATCCGTAGATGACCTGTTCCTTGAAAAGTTCGGATTTATCGAAGGAAAATTCAGCAACTTCTTCTTTAACTTCAGCAAGGTCAAAAACGCACTCGGCCTTGGCGGCAGCTTCAATTTCAGGCTCCTTGAGAGCTATCTCTTCGGAATCTTAGGCGGTATCGGCATATTCAAGAAAACAAATCACTGAATAAAGAAAGGCACTTCCGGACTGGATCGGAAGTGCCTTTTTCTATATCATGTCATTTGCGATGTCTGCCTGATTACTGACCCTCGTGGAAGAAGTAAGGAAGTGCGTCCATGATGTACCACCTTACGAAGCCCCACCAGTGTGTCTTCTTGCTGTTGCCCTCAGATCTTGCAACAAGGAAGTAGAAGTTGCCCTCAGAGAAGTCTGATGTGTATGTGAAGTGCTTTGTATCCTGCTTCATCGGATTGATAAGGCCGAGCATATTCTCGTATGCGAGATCCTGATCACCGGTCGCTGCAAGGATAAAGTACTCTCTCGGGCTGAAGCCTGACTTGTCGATAGCGCTCTGGATAGCGGATAAGCCGCCCCAGCAGTGACCTGACAGAGGCATATAGTATGCGCAGATGTCAAGGTTGTTGATTAGCATATTCCATGTGGAACCGCCGCCCATTGAGAATCCGCCGTATGCACGGTGATATCTTGTAGCCTTGAGGTTATCCAGTGAAACGTCGCCCTCAGCGTATGTGGAGTACTTCTTCTCGATATAGGGGATGATGGTCTGACGCATCTCGTTCCATACATCACCTGCGCCGTCAGGACAGCCGTTGAATGTAGGAGTTACAACGATCATAGGCTCAAGGTCGCCGTTCTGGATCATGTTGTCGAGGATGATGTTCATCTTGACATCATCTGAGAAGATTGTATTCTCGTTCTCGCTTCCGCCGTGCATGAGATAGAAGATGTTGTACTTCTTGGACTCGTCATAGCCGTAGGGAAGGTAAACGTTCATGGACTTGTTGCCGTTGATACCGGAGTAGTTCTCCTTGATTATCTTGCCCTGCTGTGCTGCCGGTTTGAGATAATCGCCGTTCTCGTAGTACTGGAGGTTTGCATTATAATTGAAGTCGGACTTCGGAGGCTCGGGTGCATTGTTCGGGAACTCCTTGATCTTGCCGAGTGCGTACTCCTGAATGAGAACGATATCGTTTACCTCTACCTGACCGCTTCTGTCGGCATCTGCGCCTTTTTCAAAGAGCTTGTTGCTGAAGCCCTTGAGCATACCCTGACGTGCGAATACAACGTCGAATGCGTCGATAGCACCATCGCAGTTTACATCGCCGGGGCTCATGTGGAGAGCCTTGCCTGCGCCTTCGATGACTGTTCCGGCAGAAGCTGCAACTACCTCATCAACATAGAAATCGCAGGTGCCCTTGTCGGTCTCAACATAGATCTGCATATTTGAAGCGCCGGCAGGGAGCTTGAAGTTAGTGTTTGCCAGCTGTGTCCACTTGCCCTTCATAAGAGTGCCTGTAGCGATCTTTTCATAATGTGTCTCGTCATCAGTGCCGTCATAGGAAAGTGTGAAGTGGAATGTAACCGTGTCATTGCCTGTGGGATACATAACATTTGCGCTGAAGCTGTATTCCTGACCTGCCTTGAACTGTGAACCGAGCTCAAAAGCAGCGCCTGTATAAGCATCAGTTCTGTCAGTTACTGCAAGTGACTTTGAACCCTTGTATGCAGCACCGGAGCTTGAAGCTACCTCTGCGCCGAATCTGTTGGTCCAGCCGTTTACGCCGCTCTCGAATGTGTGGTGGAAAATCTCCCCCTCAACAGGAGCGCTTGTGGGAGCTGCTGTTGTCGGAGCCTTTGTAACTGCCTGTGTGGGATCCTCCGTCTTGATATCAGCAGCGCCGTCGCCGGAGAACTGCCACCAGTCAACGTTCATAAGGTAACCGCTGTCACCCTTGAATACAATGTAGAGATCCTCAGTGCCGCTTACGTTTACAGTACCGGAAACTTCTTCCCAGTTCTGCCAGCCGCCTGTGCCGGATACCTTGCAGGTACCGACCATCGGGCCCTTTTCGCTGCCTGTATGCAGCTCTATCATACCGCCGTTCTCAGCGGATGCTACGCTTGCTGTGAACTTGTTTGCACCGGAACCAAAGTCAACGCCCTTGATCTTTACATAATCTCCGTCTTCGATCATACTGAGGTTCATTCCGCCCTCGCTGCACTTCTCGGTCTTTACGCCGGAGCTCCAGCACATTGTCTCAGCCTCTACCTTGCGGAAGGGGTTGAATGCCTGTACCTGAGCAGGACCGGACTTAGTGGGAGAAATGGTCGGGATAGAGCCATCTGCGCCGTACTGGAATTCATCGATGCAGACACTTCTTGTAAAGCTTCCGCCGCCGGGAAGACTTGCGTCATGATAGAAGAGATAGGACTTGCCCTTGAAGTCGATAACGCCGGGGTGGTTGGTGAAGCAGTTGTGAGTCTTCATAACCTGTCCGCCGTATTTCCAGGGGCCTGTCGGTGAAGAAGCTGTGGAGTATCCGAGACTCTCACCGCCGTCGCTGCCGTAGAATGCAGCAAATACGAGATAGTAGAGATCGTTTCTCTTGTAGAACCAGGGGCCTTCGCCGTAGGATGAAGCCTTGCTGCTCGGTCCGAAGGTCTGTGCGTTCATCTCATTCTTGCCGATCTGGCCGTTAAGGGAGATCATATCCTCGTTGAGCTTTACATAGTAGCATGAGGGATTTCCGAACATCAGCCAGGCCTGTCCGTCATCATCGATGAATACCGTAGGATCGATGTACTCCCAGTTCGGACCGCAGAGAGGCTTGCCGAGAGCATCCTTGAAGGGGCCTGTCGGTGAATCGGAAACCGCTACGCCTATGCCTCTGCCCCTGCCGTCATTACAGTTCAGAGTAACATAGTAGTAGAACTTGCCGTTTCTCTCGATACACTGTGCAGCCCAGGCTGAATCCTCAACGCCCCATGTGAAGCTGTCCCATGAGAGGATGGTGCCGTGGTCTGTCCAGTTCTGCATATCCTGTGAGGAGAAGCAGTGCCAGTCGGGCATATAGTAGTTGGTCGAACCGTCTTTATCACGTCCCGTATAAAGATAGACAGTATCGCCGTATACCATAGGCGCCGGATCCGTTGAATAGATCGTCTGGATCGCAGGGTTGTCCGCCTTAGCAGTCTGCGGAACGGCAAATGTCATTGCCGTACACGAAAGCAGAGCAGTCAAGGCGGTAATTATAATATTTTTCTTTGTCATTACAATTCCTCCTTCTATATTTTTGCAACCAATTCCTGTTAACTTTATATTAACAAATGCGTCCGTCATAAACAACCCACATTCTGAAGATTTGGTACAAAATATGTAGATTTTTACCTAAAATGCAGCAACTATTGACTGCCAAAGCACTTTTTGACAGACAAATATGTAATCTATCATTTTTGATTGGTACGTACATCTTGTCTGTTTTATGTCAAAAGTTGCTATGTCCTGCATTCCGAAAATTAACAAATTTTAATCTTGACTTTCATATACATTAATGTTACAATGTAGTAAAATACAGCTACGAAAGCAGGTGGCAGAATATGAACGATCATTCCGAAAAATATGTGGCAGATCATCTGTTCTCACAGCGTGAGGAAGACTTCGAGCACGCCTCGTTCGACAGAGAGATCGCCTTCTACGACAGCATCTGTTCCGGAAACATTGAGCTTGTGCGTGTATTCTCCACTCCTCTTTGCGGTGAGGGATACGGCATACTCAGCGAGGATCCGCTCAGGAACCTTAAATACCACTACGTTATATCGACTGCGCTGATAGCACGCTTTTGTGTCAACAGCGGTATGACTCCTGAGGAAGCGTACAATCTGAGTGACATTTATATAATGAAGGCGGATAAGTGCAAGACCGAAGCTGAGGTACACGCTACACATACTGAAATGATCGAAAGCTACACGAGAAATATGCGCCGTGTCCTCAACAGCGGCATCTATTCAAAACAGGTAGTCAAAGCCCTGGACTACATCAGCGATCATCTCCACAGCAGGATCATGATCAACGATGCAGCTGAGTATCTCCAGATCAGCCCCGCTCATCTTTCACGCATATTCAAAGCCGAGACAGGCATACCGTTCAGCTCCTACATCAGCAAGGCAAAGGCTGAAGAGGCAGCAAAGCTCCTCCTGTTCTCAGAGTACACCGATCTTGAGATCAGTAACCTTTTCTGCTTCAGCTCACAAAGTCATTTTATCACCGTTTTTAAAAAATACATCGGAGTGACTCCTAAAGAATATAAGAAGAGATATAAGCTCCATGGTCTTAAAAGCGAAGAAGAAGCCCCCTGACCCAGTGTCAGAGGGCTTTTCTCATACATCATGATTCTGATAATATTATCATTTTGTTTGTAGATTTTTAACAAAAAATGGACTACAATGAGTATACAAGATAACGTATGGTGCACGCTATTGACATACGTACTGTAAAAACCAATTCCACCGAAAGGGGCCGATCATATGAAAAACAATAAGTTCAGGCGCATCACTGCGGCAGCAGCTGCTTTTTCAGTGATGACAGCATTTGGTTCCGTCGCATCACCTACAGCATCAGCTGCAAACATCTCTGTTTCAGGAGCTGACGGTATCGTTTCTGCCGTAAAGGCAAGCGATGTGTGGGGCGACGCAAACTGTGACAACCGTGTAAACGTTGCGGACGCAGTTGCTATCCTTCAGTTCGTGGCAAATCAGACAAAGTACGCTCTCAGTGAGGACGGACGCAGAAACGCTGATGTTTACATGAACGGCGACGGCATCACCGGTTCAGACGCTATCTCGATCCAGAAGTTCGATGCAGGCGTTATCACTACTCTTCCTGAGTCATACTCACAGGGGCAGCAGCCGGTAACTCAGCCGCCTACACAGCCGCCCACACAGCCGCCAACGCAGCCTCCGACACAGCCGCCTACACAGGCTCCGACTGAGCCCGTAACTCCTTCCAACAACATAAAGGATTACGGCACAGCAATGAATTCCAATGCTACTATGGTAGCTGATTTCCGCAAGGGCTCAACTCCTCTGTTCTTCGCTTCTGACGGATGGACAAACGGCGATTGCTTCGACTGCGGATGGGTAAAGGGCAATACTTCACTCGACAACGGTATGCTTACTCTGAAGATCGACAAGGATTATTCAGGCAAGTACAACTACACCGGCGCTGAGTACAGAACAACCGATCACTACAGCTACGGTTACTACGAGTGCTCATTCCAGGCTATCAAGAACCCCGGCGTTGTATCTTCCTTCTTTACCTACACAGGTCCTTCTGAGGACAATCCGTGGGACGAGATCGATATCGAGGTACTCGGTAAGGATACAACCAAGGTACAGTTCAACTACTACACCAACGGTGTTGGCAAGCACGAGTATATGTATGATCTCGGCTTCGACGCTTCCGAAGGCTTCCACACATACGGCTTTGACTGGCAGCCCGATCATATCACATGGTATGTTGACGGCAAGGAAGCTTACAAAGCTACATCCAATATTCCCACAACTGCAGGCCGTATCATGATGAACACATGGCCCGGTACAGGCGTTGACGAGTGGCTCCAGCACTATGACGGCAAGACTCCGCTCGAGGCTCACTACCAGTGGGTAACTTATGACTCCAAGGGCAACAACGGACAGCAGGGCGGTCAGCAGCAGAACCCCTGGGAACAGCAGCAGCCCACACAGCCTCCGTATGTAGCTCCTACTGAGCCCCCGACACAGGCTCCTACACAGCCCCAGCAGCAGAATCCCTGGGAGCAGCAGGGCGGTCAGCAGAGCGGCAGCATCAAGGATTACGGCACTGCCATGAACTCCAGCGCTGCTACTATCGCAGACTTCCGCAAGGGCGCTACTCCTCTGTTCTTTGCTTCAGACGGATGGACCAACGGCGATTGCTTCGACTGCGGATGGGTAGAGGGCAACACCTCACTCAACAACAATATGCTTACCCTGAAGATCGACAAGGATTATACAGGCAAGTACAACTACACCGGCGCTGAGTACAGAACAACCGATCACTACAGCTACGGTTACTACGAGTGCTCATTCCAGGCTATCAAGAATCCCGGCGTTGTATCTTCCTTCTTTACCTACACAGGTCCTTCTGAGGACAATCCGTGGGATGAGATCGATATCGAGGTACTCGGTAAGGATACAACCAAGGTACAGTTCAACTACTACACCAACGGTGTTGGCAAGCACGAGTATATGTATGATCTCGGCTTCGACGCTTCCGAAGGCTTCCACACATACGGCTTCGACTGGCAGCCCGATCATATCACATGGTATGTTGACGGCAAGGAAGCTTACAAGGCTACATCCAATATTCCCACAACTCCCGGCCGTATCATGATGAACACATGGCCCGGCACAGGCGTTGACGAGTGGCTCCAGCACTACGATGGCAAGACTCCTCTCGAGGCTCACTACCAGTGGGTAACATTCAATCCCTCCTCCAACAGCAGCCAGCAGGGCGGTCAGCAGCAGAACCCCTGGGGCGGCCAGCAGCAGAATCCCTGGGAGCAGCAGGGCGGCCAGCAGCAGAACCCCCAGCAGGGCGGTCAGCAGCAGCCCTCCTCCAACAACGGCATCACTGACTACGGCACAGCAATGAACTCAAGTGCTACAGCTGTAGCAGACTTCCGCAAGGGCTCAACTCCTCTGTTCTTCGCTTCAGACGGATGGACAAACGGTGATTGCTTCGACTGCGGATGGGTAGAGGGTAACACCTCACTCAGCAACGGAATGCTCACTCTGAAGATCGACAAGGATTATACAGGCAAGTACAATTACACCGGCGCTGAGTACAGAACTACTGATCACTACGGTTTCGGTTACTACGAGACATCAATGCAGGCTATCAAGAACCCCGGCGTTGTTTCTTCCTTCTTTACCTACACAGGTCCTTCTGAGGACAATCCCTGGGACGAGATAGATATCGAGGTTCTCGGTAAGGATACCACAAAGGTTCAGTTCAACTACTACACCAACGGCCAGGGCAATCACGAGTTCATGTATGATCTTGGATTCGATGCTTCACAGGGCTTCCACACATACGGCTTCGACTGGCAGCGTGACCACATCACATGGTATGTTGACGGCAAGGCTGTATACACTGCAAATCAGAATATCCCCCAGACTCCCGGCCGTATCATGATGAACACATGGCCCGGCACAGGCGTTGACGAGTGGCTCCAGCACTATGACGGCAGAACACCTCTCGAGGCGCACTACCAGTGGGTAACATTCAACAAGCAGTAATCAGTTAAGTTATCTTCTTTACAATCGATATTTACCCCCCGAGCATTCAGGCGCACAGGTCCCTACCCTATGCGCCTGAAACTCTGAAAAGAAAGATCTATATTGAGGTGATAATATGCTTAAGGAATTAGGCTTCTACAAAGGCGTGAACCTCGGCGGATGGCTCTCACAGTGCGATTACAGTGACGAGAGACTGAACGGCTTCATCACAGAAAAGGATATTGAGGTCATTGCATCATGGGGCGCAGATCATGTACGGATCCCCTTCGACTACAACATCCTTGAGAATGAGGACGGCAGCTATAACGAGACAGGCTTTGCAAGACTCGATAACGCTGTAAAGGTATGCCGCAAATACGATCTGAATACAGTTCTTGACCTCCATAAAACAGCAGGCTTCTCCTTTGATTCCTACGGCGAGAGCGAATCAGGCTTCTTCGACAGTCCTGAATATCAGGAGCGCTTCTGCAGGCTCTGGGAGGAGATAGCAAAGCGCTTCGGTCAGTATCATGACTCAGTCGCCTTTGAGCTTCTCAACGAGATCACTGAGGAGAGCTACATAACCGTATGGAACAGAGTAGTTAAGGAAGTTATCCCGAGGATAAGGAAGTACGCACCTGATACACTGATACTCGTCGGCAGCTATGAAAACAACAGCGCCGAGACAGTACAGTTCCTCGATGCCCCCTATGACGATAAGGTTGTATACAACTTCCACTGCTACGATCCTCTCAGATTCACACATCAGGGCGCTTACTGGACTGACCGCATCGATCCCGGTGCAAGGATGTCCTACGCCGAGAGCGGATGCTCTCCCAAGTTCTTTGAGGACTTCTTCGCCTCTGCCATAGCAAAGGCAAAGGCACACGGAGCACAGCTTTACTGCGGAGAATTCGGTATCATAGATAAGGTAAGTCCTGAGGACACTATCGCATGGTACAGAGATATCAACTCCGTATTTGAAAAGCACGGCATCGGAAGATGCGCCTGGAGCTACAAGGAAATGGATTTCGGACTCACCGACCGTCACCTTGACCGTGTACGCTCCGATCTGCTCAGATATCTGTGATGCCCTGTTTCACCCCTCTTTGAAACAGGACATCTCACCGCAAATGACTGCAAGATCCCCGGATCCCGACCGGAGATCCTGCGGTCATTTTTTATTATAAAAGGTATTACGTTTCCTCAGTATTTCAAAAACCTTAGTTTTATCAGGGGACGCCTTCACTTGCAAGGCGTCCCCTCTTCCCAAACAGTCCCCCGGACTGTTTGGGAATTCACCCCTTGCGAAGCGCTTTACGACTGTTCGTGGGACTCCGTCCCGCACCCTGCCAGAGGCGCTGCCTCTGGACTCCGCTAAAGGAGCGCAGCCCCTTTAGAATCCCAGACTTTTTTGGAAAAGTGATTTTTGACAAATCGAAGGAATATACAGACTTTATTCGCAGCGTGTTTATGTTAAAATATAAAAATATATAAAAGAGAAGAAAAAGGTAGTGCATTCTCTGTACAAATATGTTATAATATTTTTGGTTGTATACCAATAATTATTTTCTGTATATTATTTCCCGAAAGGAGTTAATAACTATGGGACTTATTTACGCAGCTCTTTCTTCTTTTTCCACAACACTGAGCGATCAGTACCTTGAGTACTTTATCTGTGACGCTCTTCCGTCAGAGGTTCTGGCAGCAAAGGGACAGAAGAAAAACAACAAGGGCGGTTCAAACAAAGGCAGCGATAACGTTATTTCCAACGGAAGCAAGATCGTTGTAAACGAAGGACAGGCTATGATCATGGTCGATAACGGTATCGTTACTGAGATAGCTACTACCCCCGGTGTTTACACCTACGACAGCGCTGCTTCACCCAGCTTCTTCTCAAGCAGCTTCGGTGCAGGTATCAAGAATACCTTCAAGGAGACATGGGAGAGAATGAAGTACGGCGGAGTCGTTGCCAAGGATCAGAGGATCTACTACTTCAATACCAAGGAGATCCGTGAAAACAAGTTCGGAACAAAGAACCCCGTTCCCTTCAGAGTTGCTTACAATGATCCCGGTGATATCGGAAGACCTTTCACCATCGGTGTAAGATGCTTCGGTACATATACTTACAAGATCTACGATCCTTCACTCTTCTTCGCAAATGTCTGCGGAAACTTCGAGGGACAGTTCTTCAAGCGCACAGATGACGGTCTTGACGAGCAGCTCAGAAGTGAGTTCCTCAGCAAGCTCCAGCCCGGCTTCGGCAATCTTTCAAATACAATAAGATATGACGAGCTTACTGTCAAGGTTGATGAGCTCACTCAGGCAATGCAGAAGGCTCTCGCTGATATCTGGAGAAACAGAAGAGGTATCGATGTTGATCTCGTAAATATCGACTCCGTTACTATCAATCCCGAGGACGAGGCAAAGATCAAGAAGTACGAGGATCTTTCATGGAACCGTGACGCTGCTAACGCTGCTGCAACTATGGTAACTGCTCAGGCTGAGGCTATGACAAACGCTGCAAGCAATGCAAACGGCGCTGCTATGGGCTTCTACGGCATGGGTATGGCTCAGCAGGCAGGCGGTCTCAATGCTAACAGTCTCTTTGAGATGGCTGCAAATCAGAAGGCTGCTGCTGCAGGTGCAGGCGCAGCTCCCGGTGCTGCTGCTCCCGCAGGCGGCTGGACCTGTTCCTGCGGTGCTGTAAATACAGGTAAGTTCTGTGAGAACTGCGGAAAGCCGAAGGCTACAGCTGACGGCTGGACCTGTGAGTGCGGTGCTGTGAATAAGGGTAAGTTCTGCTCAGAGTGCGGCAAGGCAAAGCCCGCAGGTGCACCTCTTTACAAGTGTGACAAATGCGGCTGGGAGCCTGAGGATCCCTTCAATCCTCCCAAATTCTGCGCTGAATGCGGAGATCCCTTCAACGATTACGATATAGTCAAGTAAGACTCTTTAAGGGGGCGGAATTGATCTGTCCCCTTGTTTTTATATATGTATATTCTTCATCGGTTTGGGATTCTAAAGGGGCTGCGCCCCTTTAGCGGAGTCCAGAGGCAGCGCCTCTGGTGGGGTGTGGGGCAAAGCCCCGCATTTATCCGCAGGGCGCTTCGCAAGGGGTGAATTCCAAAACAGTCCGGGGGACTGTTTTGGAAGAGGGGACGCCTTGCAAGTGAAGGCGTCCCCTGATATAACCAATGTTCATGGACATAATGAGGGAGCAGAGAGATCTGCTCCTTTTTATATCTTGCGTTTCGTGTTTGTTTTATCGTCAGAACTATTCAATTTGTACGACAAATATAGATATGTATTGACATTTGTTCATACAACCTGTATAATAAAACTAACAGATATCGTGTATCATATTACGAAAGCGAGGTCATGTTTATATGAAACTGATAAAAAGATCAGCGGGCATCTTTACTGCTCTGCTGATTGCGGCTCAGGCTGCGCCGTTCATGCCGTCGCCAGATGCGGAAGCGGCAAGCCCTGCTGTTTGTGCGTCTTATGCTGACGAGTACGGCGAAGTCATAAGCGGTCTTGATTATACTATCATGGTCAGACTAAGCGGCAAATACATAACCGCTGCAGACAACGGCAATGTGCAGCAGTGGGAGAAACTCGGCAACGATTCGCAGACCTGGAGGATCACCAGCGCAGGAAAGAACCTATGCCGCATCTCTCCGGCCGGAAATCCTTCACTTGCACTGACTGTCGAAAGCGGTGACTCGACGGACGGCAGCAACATCATGCTCTCGGAATACAAGGACTCCCCCGCTCAGCATTTCATACTGCACCGTACAGATGACGCTTACTATATCACCGCCGAGTGCTCCGGCAATGCTGCACTTGATGTATACGACATCAGCTACGACAACGGTGCAAATATAGACCAGTGGGATTACTGGAAGGGCGAGGGACAGAAGTTCTATATCAGGCCGACTGACAACAAGTATACCCTGATAGCCGGTGATATGAACACCGACGGAGTTGTTGACTCCTACGACCGTATCTTCATAGAGAAAGCTATAAAATACGGTGCAGACAGCATTATGACAAAAGCCGGTGATCTCAACGGTGACGGTATGCTCTCCGCCGCAGATTATTCTCTCCTCACTGATTTTC
Source organism: Ruminococcus sp. (assembly GCA_017620025.1). Taxonomy (GTDB): domain Bacteria; phylum Bacillota; class Clostridia; order Oscillospirales; family Ruminococcaceae; genus Ruminococcus. The sequence goes on along the minus strand of JAFZRF010000005.1, from coordinate 23,547 downwards.
TTCTCGGAAAGTCTCCTGATATCCCGGGAACTGTGGATATTTCAGCTGAGAAACCGGATGTCGCCTATCTCTTTGCTTACTTCCTCGGCAATGCTCCCGAGCAGGAACGTCTATCCTATGCTGTTAGTCTTGACGGCTACAACTTCAAGGCGCTGAACGGCGGCAGGGCTGTGTGGAAGTCTAATGCAGGAACGGAATGCATCCGTGACCCGTTCATATTCAAGGGCGAGGACGGGCTCTATCACCTTCTTGCTACAGATATGAAATCCTCACTCGGCTGGAGCAGCAACCGAAATCTTATAAGCGCCAAATCCACCGACCTTGTACACTGGTTCGATGATACTATCATAGAGATAGCAAACAAGTATCCCTCCATGATGGGTGCTGACCGTGCATGGGCGCCTCAGGCCATCTACGATCCGGAAAAGGGTTCTTATATGATCTACTATGCAGCCCGTGTTCCCGGCATCGACGACAGAACTGTCATGTACTACGCCTACAGCAAGGATCTGAAGACTCTTGATACCGCTCCGGCTCTCCTCTTTGCACCGGCTGACGGACATGACGCTATTGACTCGGATATCATATACACTAACAACAAGTACTATATGTACTACAAGGATGAGACTACCAAGAGGATAAAGCTCGGTATCGCCGATCATGCAAGCGGCCCTTACAGGGAGATCAAGCAGGTATCCGAAGGCAATATAGGTGTTGAAGGCCCGAATGTATACAACCTTATCGGAACGGACAAGTGGATAATGATGTCAGATGCCTACGGCGACGGTTACTATGTAATGCAGGAAACTACCGATATGGAAAACCTCACTACAGTTGACCGCAGCAGCTACAGCTTTGACTTCACTCCGCGTCACGGCTATGTAATACCGATAAACGCTGATCAGTACACGGCTCTTGTAAATGCTTATCCGTCTGACGGACTTTCGGCAATACATACCGGCTATGAACCGATCAATGTGAATGTGCTCACGAACTGTGAGGCTTCGCTGCCGGACACTGCTGTAGCGCTCTACAGCAACGGCGGAAGAGCTGAAGTCAGCGTTGAATGGAATCAGGCCGATGTCGCTGCCATTAATACTTCAAAGCCCGGTACATATACTGTCAGAGGAACTGCAAGATCCTCGGCGGAAATGTTCAGTAATCCTTTCATTGAGGAACGTGCCGATCCCTACATAGTTGACGGCGGTGACGGATATTTCTACTTCACCGCCTCCTATCCGGCATACGGCAGTGCTGACAAGGGATATGACAGGATAATCCTCCGGCGGAGCAACACCGTTGCAGGTCTTGCAAACGCTGAGGAAAAGACTATCTGGAAGGCTCATTCAAGCGGAATACTTGCCAAGCATATCTGGGCACCTGAGATGCATTATATCGGGAACGCCTGGTATATGTTCTTTGCAGCCGGCTCAAGCGAGGATGTATGGGCGATACGTCCCTACGTCCTCAAATGCAGCGGTGATCCGTATAACGGCAGCTGGACGGAATGCGGACAGATGCAGGCGGCTGCCGGAGATACGGAATCGTTCAGGAGCTTTTCGCTTGACATGACATACTTCGAGAACAACGGCAGGCACTATGTTATATGGGCTGAGATAAAGGGAGATTCCTCCCTATTCATGGCAGAGATAGATCCCGCCGAACCCTGGAAGCTGCTCTCTTATCCTATTATGCTGACACAGCCCGAGTACGACTGGGAGCTCGTCAACCACAGGGTAAATGAGGGAGCAGCTGTTCTCAAGACATCAAACAAGATCTACGTTTTCTTCTCAGCGTCAGGAACAGGCTCTGAATACTGTGTCGGAAGACTTGAAGCAGACGCAGATGCTGACCTGATGAATACGAAGAGCTGGAAGAAGCTCTCCTATCCTGTTCTCTCGACATCGGACCTTCACGGCGAATCAGGCCCCGGTCACAATTCATTTGTAAGAAGTGAAAAAGGCGATCTGCTGCTGGTTTATCACGCTCGTCCGGATTCACATTCATCAAAGGCCTGCGGTACATACAACGCCGATCCGCTTTACGATCCCTGCCGTCACACACGCATCAAGCGTGTACTCTGGGACGGAAACAATGACCCGGTGATAAATCTTCTGCCCGAAGCAGAGATAAGCTCCGCACATAAAACAGTTACTGCGACCGTAACTATAGGCTGAAAATACGCTTCCCGTAAACATGGGAAGCGTTTATTTATTTTGTCCACCGTTTCTGCATTATATCAGTTGCTTTTTTGTTCATTTTGATATACAATTATTGTGCTAACTATTATCATCACAGGCACATTATAATATGAAAGAAGGTATTAAAATGAGTTCATACAAAACAAGGCCCTTACGTGCTGCCCTCTCAGCCGTAACAGCCGTTCTTCTCTCCTTCTCCGTCCTGCCGGCAGTCCCGGGAAGTGCCTCTGCGGCTTTCGGCGCAGGCACCAGAGTCGGGAACAAGGGAAGCGGCGATCAGGCTGCAACTATAAGAGGATCGTCCGCTGAGGTCGTTTATGACAGCACGCTGAAATCGAATGTGCTCGATCTCAAAGGCGGCGGTTTCGGTGCAGGCTGGCTGCAATTGCCGGAAATGTTCTCTTCAGCCGGAAGCAGCGGCTTCACATTCTCCCTTAAGTTTTCCCTCGGATCCAACGAAGACTATGCAAGACTCTTCCAGTTCTCCCCTCTCCCGTTCGGTACAGGCAACGCACCAAGCTACAATTCACCTGACATATCACTTGACCTGAACAAGAAGGATCATTTCCGCACAACGATATTTGCCGGAACAGGTACAGCCTCTGAATCTGACGGAAGAGCTATCTTTGAGCTCTCTGCAGTTCCGGCTGCTGATGAATGGCATACATACACCGCTTCATACAGCCCTTCGGGTGCTGCATTCTATCTTGACGGCAAGGCTCTTTCCTATGAGGCCGATACCGTAGATCAGGCACTTGCCGCACTTTTCAAGGGCAATACTCTCTCCTCGTATGTCTATAATTCGATTGGCCATTCGCTCTACTCGGATAATGACATAAACGCAAGAGTCGATGACGTTGCATTCTTTGACTATGCTCTCAGCGCTTCACAGGCTGCAGCTCTGCCTGATGATCCGATATATCTCTACACCTTCGAGGAGGATACTCTCGAAGCCGGCCCGGAGATACCTGAGGACGAGACGACACGCTCACTCGGCGGAGCGGTGCTTACAAGTGTACCGGAGCTTGAAACAGCATCACCGGACGGGACTCTTGTCACAAAGCTATGGACTGACGAAAAAGGCTCTTACTACTACTCTGTGCACAAGACGAGCGGCGGCAGCACAGGTACTGTCATAGAGCCTTCAAAGCTCGGTCTTGTAACAGGCGATCAGGATCTTTCAAACGGATTCTCAACGGATACTCCCTCTGCTACAAGAACTGAGCATGACGAAAACTATACCATGCCTTTCGGAAAGCATACTAAACTGCGTGACCATTACAATGAAATGTCCTTCCCGCTGAAAAAGGGCAATACCGTCATGACTGTAATATTCCGCGTATACGATGACGGTATGGCATTCCGGTATGCTCTCGATAAAGGCGCTTCAATAAAGAGTGAGGCAAGCGAGGTAGTATTCCCCTCAAACGGCACTCTCTGGGGAAATATGCCGAATGCTACCTACGAATGGGATTTCACCGAATTCTCCGTACAGAAGATGACTGACAGCTGGGTTGATTATTCCGTACCGCTTACAGGATACTTCAACAACAAATACTGGGTAACTCTCTCGGAGGCCAATGTTTTCAATGAGCCTGATCCCTACTGTGCAGGATATCTCAAGACCACAGGCGGGTCACGTGCGCTCAACTGGCGCTTCGGCATGAAGACGGAATCCGTATCCATGAATTCCGCCTTCCATACTCCCTGGAGAGCAGCAGTTATCTCCGATACACTGAACGGCATGGCTTCAAGCGACCTGATACTCAACCTCAATCCTCCGTCTGTGCTCGAGGATACGAGCTGGATAAAGCCCGGAAAGGTCGCATGGTCATGGTGGAGCAGCGGCGGCGATTCGCCTATCGAGTACCATACACAGAAGGCCTATATCGATTTCGCAGCCGAGAACGGCTGGGATCATGTTTGTCTTGATTTCGGCTGGGCACTCTGGGACAACAGTGCCGCCAAGGTAAAGGAGCTGTGTGATTACGCAGCAGCAAAGGGCATAGGAATCTTCCTCTGGTACGGTGTAAACAACAGCGGTCATTCCGGCTACAAGGACAGCGCCGGACATCCCGCCTCCCCCTACTACTCCCTCCTTGATGAGGAAACTATAGTGCGTGAGTTCGAGCGTATCAAGGGGCTCGGCGTCAGCGGCGTAAAGGTAGATTACTATGAGAGCGATACTCAGCAGACCATGAAGCAGATGTATCTCTGTATGGATATCGCCGCAAAGAACAAGCTTATGGTGCTCTTCCACGGCTGTACCCTCCCGAGAGGCGAGAGCCGCACCTATCCGAATGTCGTATCCTATGAAGCGATAAACGGAACAGAATTCTACAAGTGGTTCGGAAGTCCTTCCTTACAGAACCGTGTAACGTATACCTTCACACGTAATGTTGTCGGCTCAGCGGATTTCACTCCCACAGGTATCCCGATAGCAGGCATTAAGGCTACAGCAGGCTTTGCACTGGCGGACGTTGTCAACATCGAATCAGGTGTTCAGCACTTCGCCCACTCCGTATTCACATACGAAGGCAATCCGGCGCTCCCTCTGCTGAATGACGTTCCTGTTGTATGGGACGATATGAAGGTACTCGACGGAAGACCGATGTCATTCAACGTGACAGCAAGAAGAAGCGGCAGCGACTGGTATATCGGCTGCTCGACAATAGACAAGCGTACAGTGAAGATAAAGCTCTCTGACCTTATCTCCTCCGGTACATATAACGCTTATATCTTCGCTGATAACGAGGACGGAAGCAAGCTTGTGACCACAGTACTGAACGGACTGACGGCTGATGACGAGATAACCCGTGATGTTCTTCCGAACGGCGGTTTTGTCATCAAGCTTACAAGAGGTACTATGAACCTGACCACGCCCTACTCCAATTACAAGTTCTATGAGGCTGAGAATGCCAAGCTCTCCGGCAAGGCAAAGCTCAGCAGCGAGGCCGACGGAAAGTACTCCTCCGGCAGCGCATATGTCGGATATATAGGAGGATGGGACAATCATGTAACCTTTGAAAATGTGGAAGTGGACAAGGACGGCGAGTACACCCTCCGCATCTATTACATCTCAGGCACTCCGAGAACTCTGTATGTTGCTGTCAACGACAAGGAGGCCGCTAAGCTCGACGGTCTGTATGCAAACCGCAATGACTGGAAGGGCATCAATGCTGTCAATGTCACAGTGAATCTGAAGGCCGGAAAGAACTCCATCCGTCTTTATAATGACAACGGAGATGCTCCGTCAGTTGACCGTATCGCAATAGCAATACCGAATGAGCAGATAAAGGGCGATATCAATCTTGACGGTGAGGTGAACGTATCAGACCTCGTCTGCATGGAGCGCTATCTCCTCGGAGCACAGAGCTTCAGCAAGCAGCAGTACAATGCGGCCGAACTCAACGGCGACGGAAATGTCGATACATTCGACCTTATCGCTTTAAGAAAGCTCCTGACTGCATAACTTCAAAGGGCTGCTGTCCAAAGGGACGGCAGCCTTTATGCTATAGTTTCATTCTATAACCCGTTCTGCATAATTGCTATTATCAAATCAAGCTATATTCATTGACTTGTTCTAAACTCCGTGATATAATAATATCATCAGGTATAGAATTTGATTATACCTATCTATAATTCACTACTATCAACGGAGGTCATAATATGAAGATCGAAACAAAATGTCTGCACGCAGGCTACACGCCCAAGAACACAGAGCCAAGAGTTGTACCGATAGTACAGAGCACTACATACGTATATGATTCAACAGACGATGTTGCTGCTGTATTCGATGATCCCACCAAGAGCCTTATCTATTCCCGTTTTGAGAATCCCACAGTAATGGCTGTCGAGGAGAAGATCAACGCTCTTGAGGGCGGTATCGGTGCAATGTGCACCTCAAGCGGACAGGCTGCTTCACTCCTCTCCCTGCTCAACATCCTCAAGGCAGGCGACAGCTTCATCTCTGCTGCTACTATCTACGGCGGCACTGTCAACCTCTTTGCTTACACACTCAAGAAGCTCGGCATCGAGTGCATCTTCGTTGATGCTGATGCTTCCGAGGACGAGATCAACGCTGCATTCAAGCCCAATACCAAGGCTGTATTCGGTGAGACTCTTGCTAATCCGGCTCTTACCGTATTCGATATCGAGAAGTTTGCTAAGATCGCACACGCTCATGGTGTTCCGCTCATCATCGACAACACCTTCCCGACTCCTATCCTCTGCCGTCCTTTTGAGTACGGCGCTGATATCATCGTACACTCCACAACAAAGTACATGGACGGCCATGCTGTTCAGGGCGGCGGTGTTATTGTAGATTCCGGTAACTTCGACTGGACAAACGGCAACTTCCCTGAGTTCACAGAGCCCGATGAGAGCTACCACGGCACCATCTATACAAAGACTTACGGCAAGGCTGCATACATCATCAAGGCAAGAATGCAGCTGATGCGTGACTTCGGATGCTATCCCTCCGCTCAGTCCGCATTCTATCTTAACCTCGGTCTCGAGACACTCCATATCCGTATGAAGCAGTACTGCGAGAACGCTCTTACAGTTGCAAAGTACCTCGAGAGCAACGACAAGGTTGAGTCTGTAAACTATCCCGGACTTCCCGGAAACAAGTACAATGAGCTCGCAAAGAAGTACCTCCCCGACGGTACAAGCGGCGTTATCTCCTTCGTTATCAAGGGCGGCAGAAGCACTGCTGTAAAGTTCATGGATGCTCTCAAGCTCGCTTCCAACGAGGTACACGTTGCTGATATCCGTACCTGCGTACTCCACCCTGCAAGCGCTACACACCGTCAGCTCACTGACGAGCAGCTTGTTGCAGCAGGCATCAACGGCGGACTCATCAGACTTTCCGTAGGCCTTGAGAATATCGATGATATACTCGACGACCTCAAGCAGGGCTTTGCTGCTATCTGAAATAACTGACTGAAATACTCCTGTTATAGAACAGCCGCAGAGCATAAACTCTGCGGCTGTTTACTTGTCAGAATAGTTCTTTTTCAATCAGTCTGGGATGCTAAAGGGGCTGCGCCCCTTTAGCGGAGTCCAGAGGCAGCGCCTCTGGCAGGGTGTGGGACAGAGTCCCGCATTTTTCCGCAGGGCGCTTCGCAAGGGGTGAATTTCCAAACAGTCCGGGGGACTGTTTGGAAAGAGGGGACGCCTTGCAAGTGAAGGCGTCCCCTGATAGAACTAAGTTTTTACATATTGACAGCCGCAGAGTTTTCTGCGGCTGTTTCTTTAGATATCCTTTTCCCGACAGCGTCATTTCAGAACTACCGTCTCGTTTCCCTCTTCGTCGTACCTGTATACAGTCATTCCGTATTCTTCAGGATCATTTCTTTTCCGTTCTTTATCTTCTCTTATGACACTTTCCGGAAGTTCCGGGTCATACGGGACAGTACTCTGCTTCTTATCTTCCTTTTTGAAAAGCACAGGACCGTTATCCCCGAATCTGTAGTAATAACGCACAGCTCTGCCTTCCTCGTCAGATTTGTATTCGTAATAGTAGGGATACGGCTCATCAGGGCTTACCGTTATTCTCTTTCCTGAATCGGTAAGCTCCTCCCATCTGCTGAACATATCCGAATCCTCGTCGTAACGGTAATAGATATATCTCTTTGCGCCTTTTCCCTCCTCTGACTTGACTGTGATACATAGATCATCGTCACCGTCGCTGTCAAGGTCGAGTCTTGTGTAGTTTATTCCGTACATAACGTCCTCTGTTCCCGGGATACATTCCTCCGCCTCAGGTACTTTATCGGGCGCATATATCTCATCAAGTCCGATGCTCTGAACGACTCTGCTGCCGTTCATATGCTCAAGTGCTCCACCGGTTACACGCAGATAATCACTGACCGGCTCAGTCCTGTATACCTCCTGTGTGGCCTCTGAGTAGTATCTGCGCTCCTTCATCACGATATTATAATCTTCATCGTATCCGAAGACGGTATCAAATACAACATTGTCCTTCACAAATGACTGTATCATCTCCACAGGAACCACCTTATCACCCTGCCATCTGAATGACACTGTGCGTCTGTCGTGTACGCTCTTCAGAAGTCTCGCCGATATATCCGGCTTCATCTCATGGGATACCCCGTTCACAGAAAAGGCATCAGTTTTCACGAATTCTCCCTTTTCATTGTCCCAAAGCCAGTATTCACCTGTATAATCCTTTTCGTACGGATGCGGGATATACAGATCAGTATATCCGTCGAAATTATAGTCATACCACTTTCTGACCTTGTAGTCATCGAGTTTTTCCTTAACGGGTATCTCCTGCGCTTTACCGAGATAAGTGACCTTTATCCTGTCGTCATAGGCCACTATCTCAGGCTCCTCGTCTTTGTCATATTTACCGGCGGCAGCTGCTTCAGTTACACTCTCCTCAGCAGCTTCGGCAGAGATCACCTGATTTGTTTTCACTGCCGGCTTCTCTGTAACGGAAGCAGAGCAGCCTGTGAGAATGCTGCACATCAGCAGAGCAGCAGGTATTATAGAATACTTCATTCAGATCACTCCTTTCCGTCAGCCGCTGACTGTCTTCGGGTACTCAAATGCTGTGCACTTGTACTCGTTGCCGTTTTCGTCATATCTGTATCCGGCATTGTCTGTGAAATAAACTTCTCCGTTTTCTGAGAACACTGTTATATTGTCATTGTGCATCACCGGCACCAGCCTGCCGTTCTCCCATGAGAGATAATAGATACTGCTGATAAGAGTGTTATCTTCAAAAACTGAAGTTTCGTAATACAGGTACTCGTCATGAGGGTCTGTTTCCGGTGCAGCAGGAAGGGCATTGAGCTCCGGCCATTCCTTATACTGACCAGAGGACGGATCATAGCGGTAGAAAGAAAAGCTGCCGGCAGCGCCTGTTTTATCTGTGCCTGTAACTATGCGAAGATCGTCATAGCCGTCAAAGTCATAATCCTCCATGCGGGCGATCGGGGCATAGATGAGCGGCTTCGGGCCTGTGCCGACCTCAGGCATACCGTTCAGTGCGGCAGCGATCTTGCTTATGCCTTCAACCGGTATGGTCTGTATCACATCACGTCCGCGCATACACTCTACCGCATCATCGGTAACACGTACATAGAGCTCGTTCTTAACATACTCGTCGTCTGTATCATCGGACAGCAGAGTACGGCTTACAAGCATAGGATCTCCGTTCTCGTCAAAATCATAGTTATCCTCATAATGCATTATCGCAATGTTATTATCTATATTAAAAGACCTCATAGTCTTCTTTTTCAGAGCGACCGGAACGAGCTCTCCTTCTTTCCATTCGAGTGTAAGGGTACATTCAGTTTTTGGGGACTCGCTGTACTTTGTTTCAAGCTTTTTTGTAAACGCTGTCGCTTCAAGACCTTTTCCGAAATAGAAGCCATGCTTATCCGATATATGGAATTCAAGAGTCTCCGGATCGCAGACCCAGTAATCACCGGTGGTCATCAGCACAGGCCTCGGTTCACCGCTTATGTATACGTCCTCTATACCGTCAAAATCGCAGTCCATTCCGGTGATGACGGTATCGTCGTCCGGTATTCGGTCGGGCTTTATCTCACACATTCTTTCCTGCTTATAATATACCCCGATGACCTCGCCTTCCTTTTTGAAGTTGAAGCGTATGGGAACATCAGGCTCCCCGGCACGGAGCTTACGTATCTCTGTTTTAGGATCGTCAGGCTGTTCAGGTTCTGTAGCTGGTTCTTCCGTTTGTTCTGTTGCTGACTGTGTTTCTTCCTGCGTCGCAGTCTCAGGCTCAGAGGAAACCTCGCTTCCGATAACCGCAGAAGCGCAGCCTGAAAGCATGGTGCAGCACAGCATCGGAAGGATCATTCTATTCAGTCTCATGGTAAGTCTATTGCTCCTTTCAGAATGATATTTGTTTAATTATATCACTTTTCACAGAAGATTGCAACTATAAAAGAGGGCTATGTACTCCGCAAAAGTCGTAAATCAAAATAGAGCTGATTTACGAAATCATATTCTGTTGACAAAAAACCGCAGTCCTTCCGGGCTGCGGCTTTATCTTTATTCCGGGATCAGAGCATTGTAGCTCTGAGCTCCTCTGCGGAGAGAGGTGAAAGGTAAGCGGGAGCGATATCGAAAGCTGTCTTGCAGCCTGTAGCACCCTCTGCCTTGAGTCTTGCCATAGCTCTTGCAAAGCAGATAAGAACGCTTGCTGTGAACTCAGGGTTGGACTCGAGCTTGAGTGAATACTCTATCATCTGATGAGTCTTCTCGCCGTCGCCGGTGAGACCGCTTCTCATAACAAAGCCGCCGTGAGGCATCTTGTTGTGAACAGCATCGAACTCTTCCTCAGTGATGAAGTTTACTGTTGTATCATACTGATCGAAGTAGTTCTTCATTGTCTTGATGGACTCCTCGATCTTTGCGAGATCTGCGCCCTCCTCGGGTACTATCCAGCACTCTCTTGTGTGCTTCTGGCGTGTTGTGAGCTCAGGCTGGCTTCCGGAACGTACCTGCTCCATAGCGGACTCAACAGGGATAGTGTACTGAATGCCTCTCTTTACGCCCTCTACACGGCGGATAGCATCTGAGTGACCTTGGCTTACGCCCTTGCCCCAGAATGTATAGCTCTTGCCGTTGGGGAGTATTGACTCAGCATAGAGTCTGTTCAGTGAGAACAGGCCGGGATCCCAGCCGAGTGAGATGAATGCGAGGTGACCGGACTCCTTTGCGGCCTTGTCTACGTTTGCGAAGTGCTCGGGAATACGTGCATGGGTATCGAAGCTGTCGATAACGTTGAAGTACTTTGCAAGCTCGGGAGTCTGCTTCGGAAGGTCTGTAGCACTGCCTCCGCAGATTATAAGTACATCGATATCATCCTTCTTGTCCTGGATCGAATCAATGCTGTACACGGGAGCGCCTGCTGTGAGGGGCTTCAGTGTTGAAGGATCACGGCGGGTAAAGATACCTGCCAGCTCCATATCGTCATTCTGTCTGATAGCAAGCTCTACGCCCTTACCAAGGTTGCCGTAGCCTGCGATTCCTATTCTTACCTTGCTCATTGGAAATATCTCCTTCTGGATTTATATTTACTTCCCTGTCGCCTTTGACGGAGAAGCATTGAACATAGTTTGTGACTTATTACTCCCCTACCAGCATCTGCATATCGTAGAGGCCGGGAGCTCTGTCCTTGAGGTATACAGCGGCATTTACTGCACCCTCGGCAAATACCATCTTGGATGCTGCGCTGTGTGAAAGAGTGATGACCTCGTCCTGTCCGGCAAAGATAACATCATGCTCGCCTACGATAGTGCCGCCGCGGATTGCGTGCATACCTATCTCTGACTTCTCACGCTTCTGACGGCGTGAGTGTCTGTCGTATACATAGTGCTTGGAGTTGTCGAGTGTCTCGTTTATGGCGTTTGCCAGCATTATGGCTGTGCCGCTCGGAGCATCGATTTTCTGGTTGTGGTGCTTTTCAACTATCTCGATATCGAACTGGTCACCAAGGACTGCTGCTGCCTTCTTGGCAAGGTTCACCAGCAGATTGATGCCGATAGACATATTGAAGGTGAAGAATACCGGTATCTGTCCGGCAGCCTTTTTTATCTGTGCTATCTGCTCGTCGGAGTAGCCTGTAGAGCCTATAACGAGAGGTGTGCCTGTTGAGAGGCAGTAGTCAAGAAGTCCGTCAAGCAGTGCGGGATTGGAGAAATCGATAATAACATCGGGCTTAACGGGAAGCTGTGCCGGAGTCTCAACTATCGGGAAATCTGCATACTGCTCGGTATAGATATCAACGCCTGCGACTGCCTTGCAGTCCTCACGCTCTTTGATGCAGTTATAGATATTCTTTCCCATCTTGCCGTTAGCACCGCAAATAGCTATATTGGTCATGGTTCTCACTTCCTTTGTATTCGTCATGCCGTCCCGCCATAACGGAAGGACGGCGGTATATCTTACTTCAGCAGGCCGTGCTTTGCAAGTGATGCACGGAGAATTTCCTTATGCTCGTCTGACATCTCGCAGAGAGGCATACGGCAGGGACCTGCGCTCCAGCCCAGCATATTCATTGCTTCCTTTGCGGGAATGGGATTTACCTCGATGAAGAGGTTGTTGATAAGGTCAAGGTACTCTATCTGGAGCTTTGTAGCCTCAGCGTAGTTGTTATCGAGGCAGTACTGAACCATATCGTGTGTCTGCTTCGGGATAACGTGTGAAAGGACTGAAATAACGCCCTTTCCGCCGAGAGACATGATCGGGACGATCATATCATCATTGCCGCTGTATACATCGATCATATCGCCGCACTCAGCAATGAGCTTTGCGGTATAGCTGATGTTTCCGCTTGCTTCCTTGATAGCAACGATGTTTCTGTGCTCAGCAAGCTTCTTCACAGTTGCAACCTCGATGGACATACCTGTACGGCCGGGGATGTTGTAGAGGATTATCGGGATATTCACTGCGTCAGCAACAGCGGTGAAGTGTCCGATAAGACCCTTCTGTGTTGTCTTGTTGTAGTAGGGTGTTACGAGGAGCAGTCCGTCAGCGCCTACAGCCTCAGCCTCCTTTGAGAGCTTTACTGCGTATGCTGTATCGTTGCTGCCTGTGCCTGCGATAACGGGTACTCTGCCGGCTGCACGCTCAACGGTGTACCTGATGCACTCGATGTGCTCGTCATCTGTCATAGTGGAAGCCTCACCGGTGGTACCGCATATAACGATAGCATCGGTAGAGTTGTTTATCTGATAGTCAATGAGCTTTCCGAGCTCATCATAGTTTATGGAGCCGTCAGCATTCATCGGGGTGATGATAGCGATAGCCGCTCCGGTGAAGATGGTGTTTTTCATAACGCTTTACCTCCGTTATTCAATTCATAATTCATAATTCTTAATTCATAATTGATATTAAGAAAACTCTATTGATTTGTCTTACAGATTGAAATCAGTATCCTGATTATCTCCTGACAATCATTGTAGATACCAGAAAAATACTTTTCCTCGATATAGCCGCTCTCATGCAGCAGTTCAAGCCAGTATTCTGTCTCGCTTGCTTCTTTTAAAGCAATATTGAGCTTTGAATAGAAGTCAGGCTTGCTCTGCCCTCTTATTGCCTCTTTGACGTTAGCACCGATACTTGTACCGCAGCGTAGTATCTGCTTCGACATAACGTATTCATGTTTTTCAGAAACAAGATACTTCCGCAGTCTAATTATTCTTAAAGCAAAATGCTTGCTTTTTGAAACGATAATATTATCTTTCATCTGTCATTCCGGCATCCATAATTATGAATTATGAATTCTTAATTATGAATTAATCAAAGTATCCTTTGGCTGCAAGCAGCTCTGCGAGAAGTACTCCGCCGCCGGCTGCGCCTCTGAGTGTATTGTGTGAAAGGCATACGAACTTGTAATCGTACTGTGTATCCTCACGGAGACGTCCTGTTGATACTGCCATACCGCCCTCGAGGTTTCTGTCGAGCTTTGCCTGCGGACGGTCGTTCTCCTCAAAGTAGTGGATGAACTGCTTGGGTGCGCTGGGAAGCTCGAGCTCCTGCGGTACGCCCTTGAAGTCCTTCCAGAGCTGGAGGATCTCTTCCTTGGAGGGCTTGTTCTCAAAGGATACGAATACTGCTGCTGTGTGTCCGTCTGATACGGGAACTCTCAGGCACTGTGTCGTGATCAGAGGAGTCTCTGCCTTCACGATCTCGTTGCCTTTGATCTCGCCCCATACCTTCAGCGGCTCCTGCTCGGATTTCTCCTCTTCGCCGCCGATATACGGGATAAGATTATCCAGCATCTCAGGCCATGTCTCGAAGTTCTTGCCTGCGCCGGAGATAGCCTGGTATGTGCAGGCGAGGACCTTTGTAAGGCCGAACTTTCTCAGCGGGTGAAGTGCGGGAACATAGCTCTGGATTGAGCAGTTGGACTTGACTGCGATGAAGCCTCTCTTTGTGCCGAGACGCTCTCTCTGAGCCTTGATGATCTCGATATGCTCAGGGTTGATCTCCGGTACTACCATAGGTACATCGGGTGTGAAACGGTGTGCGGAGTTGTTGGATACGATCGGGCACTCAGCCTTTGCGTATTTCTCCTCAAGGACCTTGATCTCGTCCTTCTTCATATCTACTGCACAGAAGCAGAAATCAACCTGCTCTGCGATCTTCTCAATATCACTTGTTGCATCGAGGAGCACCATATTCTTCATGGACTCAGGCATGGGAGTTGTCATCTTCCATCTGCTGCCTGCTGCCTCCTCATAAGTCTGGCCTGCTGATCTGGGCGATGCAGCGAGCACCTTTACGTTGAACCACGGGTGGTTCTCAAGAAGTGTTGCAAATCTCTGACCTACCATACCCGTAGCGCCGATTATGCCGACATTGTACTGCTTTTTCATACTTAACTCTCCTTTTTATTATTAAATTACTGAAAAATAAAGAAAACCGGTTGCAAACCGGTCCATCATGAGTTATAATAGAAATACATGGCATAAATGTATTATGCGATAGCTCTCCATCATAACAAATGATGACAGCCGGAGACCTGTTAAGTCCCGAGCCGGAGCTGAGTTTACCGGAAACAGCCCCTCGGCAGCATCACCTTTCACTGTGCTTCACCGGACAGGTGGTCCTCTGCACAGGTACTCTTTTCAGCCGCACCTCTACCTTAGTAATAATAATAGCACTTTCATCTGGTGTTGTCAACTGTTTTTCGTAATTTTACGAAAATAATCGGAAAGGACGGACACAATGAGTATTTCCGCCGATATCGAAGCCGAGCTTTTCAGGCTCCGTGATGATAAATATGCCGAATTCCAGCAGAAGCTCACTCCGACACTCGGAAGGGAGCATTTCATCGGTGTACGCACACCGGAGCTGAAGAAGCTTGCAAGAGTCCTTGCCAGGCGCAGTGACGCAAGGGAATTTCTCAGTGTTCTCCCCCACAGTTACTTTGAGGAAGACCAGCTCCACGCATTCATCCTGTCAGAGGAAAAGGATTTCTCCCGCTGCATCGCCATGACGGAAGCCTTCCTGCCCTATATCGACAACTGGGCGACCTGTGACCAGTTCAGCCCGAAAGCATTCGCAAGGCACAGGGACGAGCTTCTGCCGTATATCGACAAATGGCTCGCAAGCGGAATGACCTATACGGTCAGGTTCGGTACAGGCGTCCTGATGAAGCATTTCCTCGGTGATCATTTCCGGACAGAGTACGCCGACAGGGTCGCTGCCGTCACATCGGATGAGTACTACATAAATATGATGCGTGCATGGTACTTCGCTACTGCCCTTGCAAAAAACTATGATGAAGTCCTGCCGTACATCGAACAGAAACGTCTTGACAAGTGGACACACAACAGGACGATACAGAAGGCCGCAGAGAGCTTCCGCATCACAGATGCACAGAAGCAGCATCTCCGCAGCCTAAAGGTATAAGGAGCGTAATAATTGGAACTTTTAAAGTCAGATTTTTACTATGATCTTCCGGAGGAACTGATCGCTCAGACTCCGGTCGAGCCGAGAAACGCTTCACGCATGATGTGCGTGGACAGGAATACCGGCGAGGTAACACACGATCATTTCTATAATCTATGCAGGCATCTGAAAAAGGGTGACCTGCTTGTAATGAACGATTCCCGTGTCATTCCCGCCCGTCTTTACGGCGAGAAGGAAGGCACCGGTTCATTCATAGAGTTTCTTCTGCTTGAGCAGAAGGGCGACAAGCTCTGGGAGATAATATGCAGACCGGGCAAAAAGGCAAAGACCGGCACAAGATTCTCCTTCGGCGGCGGAAGGCTCAGAGCCGAAGTCGTTGAGGTAAAGGATGACGGAAATCGTGTCGTTCAGTTCGAATGCGAGGGTAATTTCTATACAGCCCTTGAGGATGTCGGACAGATGCCCCTGCCGCCGTACATAACCAAAAAGCTTGAGGACAAGGAAAGATATCAGACGGTATACTCCCATGAGCTTGGATCAGCGGCAGCCCCTACTGCCGGTCTCCACTTCACTGAAGAAATGCTTGATGAGCTGAGGGCACAGGGCATAAAGACCGCATTCGTGACGCTCCATGTCGGTCTCGGCACATTCAGGCCGGTCAAGGAGGAAAATGTCCTTGATCACAAAATGCACAGCGAGCATTATTTCCTGCCGGAAGAGACAGCACGTCTTATCAACGAGACAAAGGCTGCCGGAGGAAGGGTAATCGCTGTCGGCACCACGACCTGCCGCACGCTTGAGAGCGTGGCTTCGTTCTACGGGGATATCTCAGCACGGGAGGGCTATACAGATATCTTCATATACCCCGGGTACGAGTTCAAGTGCATCGACGGACTTATAACCAATTTCCATCTTCCGGAAAGCACACTTATCATGCTGGTATCCGCATTCATGGGATATGACAACACCATGAACGCTTACCATACAGCCGTACAGGAACGCTACCGCTTCTTCAGCTTCGGCGACTGTATGTGCATCCTCTGATGATACAGGAAAATCTCAGAGGACTTTACATAATCGGAGAGACAGAGAGAAAAGAAGACATAAACGGAAGTCCGTGGGATAACAGGCAGTCCCGCGAACTGCCGTACAGAAACAACCGAGTCAAGACGTGATCTCTCATAGGAGAGAGCAAATCTGATAAAGGAGTATTGTTTAAATGGAAGCATCGTACTATGTTGAAAGACTGATTGACACCAAACCCACACCTGTCGTGATATGTGATCTTGATTACAGGATCGTATTCATGAATTCCTGCGCAAAGCAGCGAAGAAAGCTGGCAAACGGCGAGAGCCTTGTCGGAAAAAGCCTTCATTCTTTTGTTGACGTTGAGACACTCACCAAGATCGATATGGTCGTTGAGTGGTTCAAGGAAAGCAAGGCAAACAACAAGGTCTTCAGCCAGCATACTGACACCAATACAGATATATACATCATCGCTATCCGTGATGAAGACGGCGAGCTCATCGGTTTCACCGACATCTTCGAGGAAAGAGATCCCGACTGCGGCGAGACCTACGATCTCGACTGATCACCGTAAGGAGAACCTATGTACACACTCATCAAAAACGAAGGACGTGCAAGACGGGGACAGTTTGAGACTGTACACGGCACCTTCCAGACGCCGTGCTTTATGAACGTCGGCACCTCTGCCGCTATCAAGGGCGGTATATCCTCCGTCGATCTCAAGGGACTGAAAACTCAGGTCGAGCTCTGCAATACCTATCACCTCCACCTGCGTCCGGGCGACCGCATCATAAGGGAAATGGGCGGCCTGCACAAGTTCATGAACTGGGACAAGCCGATACTCACCGACAGCGGCGGATTCCAGGTATTCTCACTTTCACAGCTCCGAAAGATCAAGGAGGAGGGCGTATACTTCGCCTCTCATATCGACGGAAAGCGCATATTCATGGGACCCGAGGAGAGTATGCAGATACAGTCAAACCTCGGCTCGACCATAGCAATGGCCTTCGATGAGTGTATCGAAAACCCGGCGCCGAGACGCTATGTGGAGGACTCCATAGAGCGCACTACCCGCTGGCTCATACGCTGCCGTGACGAGATGGCAAGGCTCAACAGCCTGCCGGATACGATAAACCGTCATCAGATGCTCTTCGGCATCAATCAGGGCTCGACCTATGATGATCTCCGCATACAGCACATGGAGGACATAGCAAAGCTTAACCTTGACGGATACGCAATAGGAGGTCTTGCCGTGGGTGAGGCCACTGCTGAGATGTACCGTATCATAGACGTCGTGGAGCCTTATATGCCCGTAAACAAACCGCGTTACCTCATGGGTGTTGGCACGCCTTCAAATATCATCGAGGCTGTCGCAAGAGGTATAGATATGTTCGACTGCGTTATGCCGAGCAGAAACGCACGTCATGCGACCGTTTTCACCTGGAGCGGTATAATGCATCTGGCAAACAAGTGCTATGAGACCGATCCGAGACCGCTCGACGAGGAATGCGACTGCCCTACCTGCCGGAACTTCTCACGTGCTTATCTCAGGCATCTTTTCAAGGCACATGAGCAGCTTGCCGGAAGACTTGCGGTGCAGCACAACCTTTACTTCTACAATACTCTCACGGAAAAGATACGTGAGGCTATTGACGAAGACAGATTCGAGCAGTTCAGAGGAAAGTATTCACGGCTGCTTGCAACAAGAATATGATCACAGGGAGCTGACTTGTTCAGCTCCATAGTTTTAAGGAGACATTATGACATTAGCTATATTCGATCTTGACGGAACTCTTGCCGATACCCTTGCCGATCTTGCGGCTTCCGTGAACTACGGACTCAGGGTGCTTGGCTGCCCGGAACACGACAATGACAGCTACCGCTATTTCGTCGGCAACGGCGCCATGAAGCTCTGTGAGAGGGCGCTCCCCGACGGAAGAAAAGACGATGCTGCAAAGCTGCATGAGCTGTTCGGCGGATACTATACCGGTCATCTGCTTGACAATACCGTTATCTATGACGGTATCAAAGAAGTGCTTGACGCTCTCAGCAGTAACGGCGTCATTATCGCTGTGGCTACAAATAAGCCGCAGGCCGCTGCCCGTCAGCTGATCGGAGAACTGCTCCCGGAGGCGCCGTTCATCAGGGTACTCGGCGGATGTGCCGAACGTCCGAGAAAGCCGGATCCGGCAGTAATAAAGGAGATACTTGCCGCAGCACCGGAATGTGATAAGGTGTATATGATCGGTGACAGCAATGTTGACATACAGACGGCCAGGAACGCCGGGTGCATTTCAATCGGCTGTCAGTGGGGCTTCCGCACCCGTGAGGAGCTTATTGCAGAGGGTGCTGATCACATCGCCGAAGCTCCCGGTGATATAGCCGATATCATACTAAGAAATCATTAACGAATCAAGGAGACAGACATGAACCGACCTGACGAATCCAAAGAAGCTTCGCCGTACTATTTGCCGACAAAGCCGATATTTCAGCGGCACAGGCTGGTATTCTACATCATTTTCTTCGGTGTTGCCATTATAGCCGGTATGATCATCGATCTCCCGTGGCTTTTCGTAGGGGCAGGCATAACGCTGAAGGGTCTCGATCTTTTCCTGTTCCGGTTCCGGCACGGCTGGCACTGGAGACTGACAGATCTTTACCTCATTGCAGCGGGGCTTGCGCTTTTCCGTATCTCATTCATGGACGTGCATATCAAGGACGTCGGCTGGCTCGATGATATCGCAATGGCAGTCTTTCTCTGCACGCTCGGTATCATCTATCCCCTGCTCACAACACTTGAGCTGTGGCTCATGAAGCTGCGGCTTGGCAGAAAGCGTCAGGCGGAGGTCGTTGATTCGCTCGAATGCTCCGTAGTTGATCCCAAAAGTATGCTCGCAGGCATGAAATGTCCGGTATTCCGAATACACGACAACGACGGGAAAGAAATGTATGTATGTGATGAATGGTACAGCCGGGCAGCTTACTCCGTCGGCGAGTCCGCAGATATCAGGGTGAGACCTGATAACAGCACGGAGATATGGGACAATAAGCGTGTAAAGGATCGCATCATCAGAAGCTGGAAATTCTGGCTTATCTATGAAGCGGTAATGCTCCTGTTATTCTTCCTTATGAAAAAAATGTAAGACAAAGCCCGGAGGCTGCCATAGACGGCGGCTTCCGGGCTGTTATTCTATTCTGAGATATCACTGAATATCTGCTCTGGTGTAAGTCTGTTCGCTCTGAGGACGTCATCAACTGCATAGCGGTCGATGAATTCCTTTCGGAGGCCGTAGTTGTACACCTTCATATCGCTGTGTCCGTAGAAGCGTGTTATCTTCTCACCGAATCCGCCGTCAAGGATACCGTCCTCGAGGGTGACTACTATGCTGTGCTCCTTTTTCAAATCTTCAAGGAGAGCTTCATCGATGCCGGTGATGTATCTCGGGTTCACAAGAGTCGGGGCTGTGCCGGTCTTCTCTGTGATAAGAGCAGCAAGAGCCTCGCCGATCTGATAGAAGTCACCGAGAGCAATGATGGCTGTGCCGCTTCCCTGCTGAGTTACCTTATAAGTGTTGATATCGCTGTAATCGGTATCAACAGGCTTGTCGGTATGTATAACACCGTTGCAGGGTATCCTTATAGCAACCGGGTACTTGTTCTGCTCGATGCTCCAGTCGAGCATTGCGAAGTACTCCTCGCAGTTCGTGGGTGCAAGGTAGACAAGCTCCGGGATATTCGACATCATGGGGATATCAAAGATACCGAGGTGTGTGATATCGTGCATACCGTATACCGATGCGGTATTGACAAGCAGAGTTGCCGGATTGCGGTTGATGCAGAGATCCTGTGATATCTGGTCATACGTCCTCTGGAAGAAGCTCGAATGGGTGGCAAACACAGGCTTTCCGCCGTTCCTTGCAATACCGGAAGCCATAGCCACACCGTGCTCCTCCGCTATGCCCACATCTATGAACTGCGCTCCGGCTTCCTTTCTTTTAGCCTCGGTAAAGCCGATATTCGTGGGGACAGCAGCAGCGATAGTCACAACGCTCCTGTCCTCCTTCATCTTCTTCATAAGGAAATCACAGGTAAGGCTGCCGTAATCCTCACAGTTTCCGCCGGAAGGGCTCTCCCCTGTTGCCGGATCAAAGGGCATATGCCAGTGCCATTCCTCCTTATGCGTCTCGGCAGGCTCATATCCCTTGCCCTTGACGGTGTTGATATGGACTACTGTCGGGCGGGTGCAGTCCTTTACGCTCTGAAAGGCTTCGATAAGCTCGCCGACATCATTTCCGCCGGGTACATAGATATAATCAAGACCGAAGGCACGGAAGAGGTTGCATTCGCATTTTCCGCCGGATTCACGGAGCGTCTTAAGATTCCTGTACAGGCCGCCGTGGTTCTCTGCTATGGACATATCATTGTCGTTTACTACTATTATGAAATTGCTGCCGAGCTCTGCAGCGTAGTCGATACCCTCAAGAGCCTCGCCGCCGCTGAGTGAGCCGTCGCCTATCACAGCAATGACATTTCCGTCCTCTCCCTTTACGTCTCTCGCTTTGGCAAGACCGCAGGCAAGGCTGACGGAGGTGGAGGTGTGGCCTACGTTGAACTGATCGTGCTCGCTCTCCTCCGGATTGGTATAGCCGGAGATATCGCCGAAATGCTCATCGTTCCAGAAGGCCTCCTTGCGGCCGGTAAGTATCTTGTGGGTGTAGCACTGATGCGATACATCGAAGACGAACTTGTCCTTCGGCGAATCGAACACATAGTGCAGGGCGATAGTCGCTTCAACAAATCCGAAATTCGGACCGAAGTGTCCGCCTCGCTTGGAAAGACGGTTCATAAGGCCCTCTCTTATCTCTGCGGCAAGTACATTCAGCTGGTGTATCCCGAGCTTCTTTATATCTTCCGGTGAATTGATCTTTTCGATATACATAATACTCTCCTTGTTATTGATGGTGCAGTCGTTATCCTTTATATTTCGGGTCTGTTTCGTTATACTGCGCTGATTTGCAGACCCTTGTTCTGTTGTATATTTCTACAGCAGGAAGTGATAACTCCTATCATTTATTATACACTACAGGGGCGAGGTGAAGTCAATAGATTCTGATAAATTTATCGGACTGCACAAATCATACAGGGATATTTTATGCAGTTTGACATCCGGCAAATTGTATAATTTCCGCAATATTAGGCTTGTTTTTTTATCCTCTATGCTGTATAATAATAGATGTACCGGTTTTATGCGGTATTACAGAAACGGGGATACCCGGGAAAAATAATAAAAATGACAAAAGGAGTAGTTTATGGGATTTAAAGTAATGGGCGTTTCAGCCGGAAGAAAAGACAGCAACTGTGATATTCTCCTCAAGGAGGCTCTGCTCAGATGCCAGGAGCTCGGAGCAGAGGTATCTATGATAAACCTTCACGACTATGAGCTTCTTGACTGCACAGGCTGCACATCATGTACAATGGGTATGTCAATGGGCAAGCACACAGGCTGCGCTCTTGACAACAAAGACGACAAGAAGAAGATCATGGAGGTTCTCCTCGATCAGGACGCTGTTATCTTTGCAGCTCCTACATTCGCTCTGATGCCTTCATCTCTCTATCTCAAGTTCATGCACCGCAATCTCGCTTACGAGACAGCATTCCTCACCAAGATAGGCGCTATCCAGCACCGTGACCGTGTAGGCGCTCTCATTGCTGTAGGCGGTTCTTCACGTTCATGGCAGTCCATGACACTTGAGTGTATGCAGGCTTCCACCTTCTCAAACAGCTTCCAGATAGTTGATATGTTCACAGCAACCATGGTTCCCGCTCCGGCACAGGTCCTCCTCCACGACGAGAAGCTCGCACGTGCAAGAGAGATCGGTGAGAACATAATGAAGTCACTCAACACTCCCGTTGAGGAGCGCGGCTGGCTCGGCGAACCCGATGCAGGCTGGTGCCCGAACTGCCACAGCAACTGTCTCTGTCTCGGTGAGCCTCAGTGGAGAGGTCTGCAGTATCCGATCGAGTGCGCAGTATGCGGTGCAGGCGGTGACCTTGTAAAGACTGACGACGGCAAGTGGAAGTTTGTTATAGCTGCAAACGGCCTTGAGCGTGATCGTACCTCAGAGGAGGGACGCGGAGTACACTGTGACGAGATCGCTGATACACAGGGCGGCTTCTTCATGGATCCCACAAAGCGTGAGACTGTTGCTTCAAAGATCGAGAAGTACAAGAAGATACAGTTCCCCGGTATATAAGACATGACTCAGGAGTTATTTGAAGAGAAAGCCAGAGCGAAGGTCTGTTCGCTTATCAGCTGCATTTCAGGCGGAGATTTTGAAAGCATCTCCTCTGTTGCTCAGATCGATCCTTCATGGTGTTCTGAAGGACAGACACAGGAGGAAGGCATACAGGATTTCGGCGAGTGGCTGACAAAGCAGCTTGAACTCTGGAGCGAGGACTACGGCACGGAATTTGTCGTTGATCCGTTCGACGAGGAACACCTGTCACTTGATCCCCTCTCAGACGGGCGTTCATTAAGCGAGTACACACCCACAAGCAACGGAGAACCACTCGACTTCTGGTTTGAGCTGGAGCTGACAGAAGAAGGCGACGACCTTCTGCTCTGCTTCAATGTTAATATCTGACATATCAAGAGCCCCTTCCATGCGGAAGGGGCTTTGTTTGTCAATAATCCATACTTCTGTCAGGGGACGCCTTCACTTGCAAGGCGTCCCCTCTTCCAAAACAGTCCTCCGGACTGTTTTGGAATTCACCCCTTGCGAAGCGCCCTGCGGAGAATGCGGGACTCTGTCCCAACCTAACCGGTCCGTCCCCTCTGTCAGCTTCGCTGACATCTCCCCACACTGTGGGGAGTCACCCTGCCAGAGGCGCTGCC
>JAFZRF010000030.1 GCA_017620025.1 Ruminococcus sp. | reverse complement strand
CATCATCGTCATCATCATCGTCGTCGTAGTATTCGTCGCCGGCTCTTACGCCTGCATACTGCGGCTGAGGCTGCATCTGCTGGTAGCCCTGGGGCTGTCCGGCATACTGCTGTACAGCTGCGTACTGCTGCTGAGGCTGCTGCGCCTGGCCGAGTGCCTGTGCAGCGTTGATATCTGCCTGTGTATTGAAGAAGCGGGTGCTCTCGGCATTCTCCTCTTCCTCCTGATAGTAGCCGAATCTTACAGAGGGATCAGCCTTGAACTTCTCAAGGTCTTCGATCATCTCATCTGCGTTCTGGTATCTGTCGGAAGGATCCTTCTCCATTGCCCTGAGTACGATCTCCTCAAGGCCGTCCGGGATGTCAGGGTTGACAGCTCTTGGTCTCTCGGGGATGTCACGGGTGTGCATGAGTGCTATAGCTACAGGATTATCGCTGTCAAAGGGCTTCTTGCCGGTGAGCATCTCGTACATCATTACGCCGACTGAGTAGATATCGCTCTTGGCGTCTGTTGTGGCGCCGCTTGCCTGCTCGGGGCTGATGTAGTGAACGCTGCCGATAGCCTGATCTGTGGCTGTCTTGCCCTCGTCTCTTGCGAACTTGGCAATACCGAAATCCATGACCTTTACAGTACCGTCATTGAACACCATGATGTTCTGGGGCTTGATGTCACGGTGAACAACGCCCTTGTCATGTGCATGCTGGAGTGCACGGAGGATCTGTACAACAAAGTGGATGGTATCCTTCCAGGAGACCTTGTCCTCCTTGGTGATGTACTCCTTGAGAGTCTCACCGTCGATGTACTCCATGATGATGTACTGAATGGAGTCAGTGAATCCGACATCGTAGATCTTTACGATGTTGGGATGGTTGAGCACGGCGATAGCCTTGGACTCGTTTCTGAAGCGGCGCAGGAACTCCTCGTTCTCGGAATACTCATTCTTGAGTATCTTGACTGCTACCGCCTTGTTCTCAACGACATCCATGCCCTTATAGACATCAGCCATTCCGCCGGTGCCTATAAGCTCGGTGATCTCGTACCGGCCGTCGAGCTTCTTGCCAATAATCTTGTCCATTGTTTTCCTTCCTTCCTGTATTTATTCGGAAATTACCGCAACTGTTACATTGTCGCGGCCGCCCTTTTCAAGAGCGAGATTGATCAGCTCATTTGCGACATCATCGAAATCTGTATCGGCGATGACGCTGTATATTTCATCGTCACTGCAGTAGCCGGACAGTCCGTCCGAGCAAAGCAGCAGACTGATATTATCTTCATATTCAAGGATGAAGGTATCAGCTGCAACAGTCTTGTCTACTCCCACAGCTCTTATGAGTACGTGTTTCTGAGGATGATTGTGATATTCCTCCTCAGTGATCTTTCCCTGCTCGAACAGCAGGGCGGCTACGTTGTGATCGTTGGTTATCTGATGCAGACCGGCCTCTGTTATAAGGTATGCACGGCTGTCGCCGACATTGATAATGAACGCCCTGTCGGACGTGACAAATGCCGCAACACAGGTCGTGCCCATACCGAAGTTGTTGAAGTCGAGCCTTGCCTTGGTGTAGATAACTGTATTCGCCGCAGAAACCGAGGAAAGAAGGAGCTTCTGTACTGCTTCCTCGCTCAGTCCCTCGCTGTAGCCCTCTGCGAAGTGGTGGAAGAATTCCTCGACAGCAAGACTGCTTGCCTCCCTGCCGGAGACCTCGCCGCCCATTCCGTCGCAGACGACCGCAAGGATATTATGCCCGAAGTATTCACACCGGACCGCATCCTGATTCTCGTCACGTCTCAGACCAATATTGGTATCGTATCTGAATCTCAATCCTTCCCACCTCCGATCGTATCGTTTTTCGCAGCGTCACGCCTCAGCTGGCCGCACGCTGCTTCTATATCGCTGCCGAGAGTCCTTCTCACGGTAGCGTTTATACCACGCTTCCCGAGCATAGCTGCAAAGGCGGCTGCGCCGTTCCTCGTGGTGCGGAAATCTCTTTCCTTGACTTTGTTGACGGGTATAAGGTTCACATGACAGTTGATGCCTCTCAGGAGATCTGCCAGCTTTCCGGCATCCTCCGGTGAGGAATTCACCCCGTCGATGACCGCATACTCAAAGGTGATGCGTCTTCCCGTCTTATCTATATAATAGCGGCAGGCCTCTATCAGTCTGTCTATATTATATGTCCTGTTGACCGGCATTATTTCACTCCGGCGCTCATTGTCCGGACTGTGCAGGGATATACACAGTGTCAGCTGGAGCTCCATGTCCGCAAGAGCGTATATCCTCGGGACAAGCCCGCAGGTAGAGAGCGAAACGTGCCTGAGGCTGAGATTGTTGCCGTCCTTATGGGACAGCAGTTCAAGGAACCGCATGACGTTATCAAAGTTGTCAAGCGGCTCGCCGATGCCCATCAGCACTATTCCGGCAGCTCTTTCGCCGGCATCCGCTTCCGTCTGATATATCTGCATCAGCATCTCCGACGGCGTGAGGTCCCTTACATAGCCGGCGATTGCGGATGCACAGAACCTGCATCCCATCTTGCAGCCGACCTGTGTGGAGATACAGATACTTCTTCCGTAGCTGTACTCCATAAGGACTGTCTCGACATAGTTTCCGTCAGAAAGCCTATAAAGATATTTTACCGTATTATCTATATTAGATTCAAGCCTTTTCTGCACAAATAGTCCATTTATACAAAAATTTTCTTTCAAAGCCGAGCGCAATTGGACAGATATGTCAGTCATTTTGTCGAAATCAAAGACACGCTTGATATGCAGCCACTGAAAGATCTGTTTTGCCCGGAATTTTTTCTCACCCAGTGCCGTGACGGCGTCCTGAAGCTCTTCAAGACTCAGGCTGAGAATGTCGGTTTTATCCATCTGCTCACCTGCCTGATGAATCGTTTTCGGCTGCGCACTTTGCCCTCAGCTTCGCTATAAAGAAGCCGTCGCTGCCGAAGTATGCAGGAAATATCGCTGCACTGGAGCCGAAACGTCCGCCGAGAGGTCCCGGCAGCTCCGCCGGCTCAAGTCCGGGACAGCTTTCAAGGAGGCGCTGCACCACCTGTTCGTTCTCCTCTTTGCGGAGGGTACAGGTGGAATATACAAGCTCTCCGCCCGGGGCAAGATACCTCACGGCGTTGAGAGCTATGCTGTACTGTATCTCCGGCAGACCTGCAAAGTCCGCCGGATCCTTGTACTTTATCTCCGGCTTGCGCCTTATCGCTCCGATACCGGAGCAAGGCACATCGCAGAGTATCTTTGTGAACTGCGGAAGATCAGGATTGAATACTGTCGCATTCCCTGCCGCCGCAGTGATGTTGTCAAGTCCGAGACGGGCTGCCCCGTCACGTATGAGCTTCACACGCTTCTCGTGGAGGTCGAAGGCGTATATCCTTCCCTTTCCGTTCATAAGCTCCGCCATGGTGAAAGTCTTTCCGCCGGGGGCGGCACATATATCAAGGACGGTATCCTCCTCCGTGGGAGCAACCGCCTGAGCGCAGAGCTGAGAGGCAATATCCTGTACGTGGAAATATCCCTTGCGGAAGCCCTCTGTCGCTGTGATGTCGCCGGCGCCGGAAAGCCTGTAGCCGAGCGGAAGAACATCCACACGCTCAGCCTCACAGCCGAGGGAGGAGAGGAATTTCTCTTCCGTGCATCTCAGGGGGTTGCGCCTTACACATACCGGGGGGCTGCCGAGTGAATCCGAAAGCAGGTCCCCGGCGTTCTCCATTCCGTAATCACGGATAAGCCCTTCTATGAGCCAGGCCGGAGCGGAGTACTTTACCTCCATGTCCTTCATAGGCTCACCGGGAAGGCGGATATCCTTTCCGCTCCTTATGAAGCTGCGGAGGACCGCATTGACCATACCGGCCGCACTCGTCTTTCCCATAGCCTTTGCAAGAGCAACGCTCTCGTTGACTGCGGCGCTGTCCGGCACATTATCCATGCAGAGTATCTGATAGATGCCGGAGCGGAGTATATTCAGTACGGTATCATCAAGCTTCCCGAGCGGACGTGACGAAAGCCCGGAAATGATGTGGTCGAGCGTTATCCTCCGCTCGATCACTCCGTAGTATATCGCCGAGCAGAGACGCTTTCCCCTCTCGTCAAGCGAGGAGTTTCCAAGGCCGCTGCCAAGCTGGATATTGGAATAGCTGCCGCTCCTGAAGGTCTTTATCAGGAGGCGGACAGCAACGTATCTTGCATCGTTTTCCTTTGTCATCTTCTGCGGCTGACCATTGACAGGAGCCTGAAAAGCTGTATCAGTGAGGTTACCAGTGATGCAACGTAAGTCATGGCAGCTGCTGTGAGCACTTTTCTTGCGGCGGGTATCTCTGCGCTGTCAAGTATGGCATCGCTCTCAAGAGTCTTGAGGGCTCTGTTGCTGGCGTTGAACTCTGTGGGAAGAGTAACGATCTGGAATACTACTACAGCTGCGAACATAATGATTGCGATATATATCACTGGTGAGATACGATTTGCCAGATATGTCAGCAGTATTCCGGCAAGGAGAACGAAATACCAGAGCCTTGAGCATACTGATGCAGCGGGAACTATCTTGCTTCTGATAACGATGGGAGCATAGTTCTCTGCGTGCTGGCATACGTGTCCGCACTCGTGAGCTGCAACGCCGAGGGCTGCAACGGAGGTGCTGCCGTATACTGTATCGGAAAGGCGAACCGTGTTGTCTCTCGGGTCATAGTGGTCTGTGAGGTTTCCGGGAATATGCTCTATCTTGACCTCATGAAGACCGTTGGCATCAAGGATGCGTCTTGCGACTTCAGCGCCTGTAAGACCTCTTGAGTTGCTTATCTTGTTGTACTTCTTGTATGTCGAGGTAACGTTGATCTGCGCGATGATCGGCAGAGCAAACATTACTATCATAAGCAGCCAATCCATAGTGTTCCTCCTTATCCGAGCTTTTCGCCCTTTGTGAGCTTCTTTCCTCTCAGGAAATCAGCTATCTTCATTCGTTTGCTGCCCTCGAGCTGTACCTCAAGGAACCTTATGCCGTTTCCGTCGCCGCAGGCAACTGTGAAATCAGCAGAGTCTGCTATCTCTCCCGGGGCTCCGGATACGCTTCCCGTGAGCTCCGAAGCGAAAACCTTCAGTCTCTTGTCCCCGAGCATCGTGAAGCCCGTTACGCCTCTTATCCTGTTGTGGTTCTGTGCGGCGGTCTCCGTGAAGTCGAGTGCGCTCATTTCCTTGCGTATCATAGGTGAATAGCAGCTGAGTGAGTCGTCCTGCTTCTCAGGAGAAAGTGTTCCGTTCTCAGCGGCTTCGAGGGTCTCGAGGAGCACCTCACCGCCCATATCCGCAAGACGGCTGTAGAGCTCCTGATAGGTCTCGTTTCCGCCTATCTCTGTGGAACGCTTTATAAGCATATCTCCGGTATCAAGCCCGACGTCCATCTGCATGGAAGTCACGCCCGTAACAGTCTCGCCGTTAAGGAGTACCCAGTTTATCGGGGCCGCTCCTCTGTAGCGGGGAAGAAGCGAGGCGTGGATATTGACGCAGCCGTGCGGCGGCAGCTCCAGCACCTCCTTCGGAAGTATCTGTCCGTAGGCTGTGACTACTATTATATCGGGGGCGATATCCCTGAGGATACGCATTGCCTCCTCTGCGTCCTCTCCCTTGCGGAGAGAAAGAGGCTGGTATACCGGTACGCCGTATTCGAGCGCCGCAGCCTTTACCGGTGTCGGTATCAGCTTGTAGCCTCTGCCCTTCGGCTTATCCGGCTGTGTGAACACTGCTGCCAGCTCGTGTTTGCTCTCCGCTATCGCACGGAGACACGGCACGGCAAAATCAGGAGTGCCCATAAAAACTATCTTCATTTACTTGTCCTCTCCCGGAGTAAAGAATTCCTCCACGATCTCAGTGAATACATGGCCTTCAAGGTGATCGTACTCATGGCAGACGCACTGTGCGCCGAGGCCTTCAAAATCAGCCTCGAACCACTCGCCGTTCCTGTCCTGAGCTTTCAGGTGGCATCTTTCGGGACGTGTTACGTAGCCCCATACATTCGGGCATGAGAGACAGCCCTCCTGAACGTACTGCTTGCCCTCCCTTGCGGAGACCTCCGGATTGATGCATTCATACCTCTTGTCATCAAGGTGCATGATGAACAGTCTGCGGCAGATGCCTACCTGCGGGCCGGCAAGGCCTACGCCCTCCGCCTTGTTGAGAGTGTCGTGCATATCGTCGAGCAGGGTGCCGAGCCTTGAATCGAACTTGTCGACCGGTCTGCATACCTTGTGGAGCATTTCGTCCTTATCCGTAAGGATCCTTCTGAGTGCCATTCTATCATCCTTTCATATTCCCGTATCGCCGTTCATATCGGCGTACAGAGTGACCTTTGCCATTTCCTTCAGTGCAGCGCCCTCTGTGAGGATGCTGCCTATGAATCCGCGCATCTCTGCGTTGTTCTTGCATTTCATTATTATACGGTAGCGGAATTTCCCCGCTATCCTGCCGTAGGAGCATTTCACCGGTCCGAGCACCCTCACAGGAGTTTTCGGGTTCAGTTCCCTGAGCTTCCTGTCCATGAGTGCGAGGACTGCATCTGCGCCCGTGCGGACGTTGAACTCCTCGGTGCCCGAGAAGCCGAACACGCACATATCGCATACCGGCGGGAAGATGAGCATACGGCGTATCGCTATCTCCTCGTTGTAGAAGCCCCTGTAGTCCTGGGCTGCCGCAAGGTTCATGACGTAGTGCTCCGGCATGAAGGTCTGGAGCACTGCCCTTCCCGCACGCTCTCCTCTGCCGCTGCGTCCCACGACCTGTGTTATCAGGGAGAAGGTGCGCTCGTAGCTCCGGAAATCTCCGGCGTAGAGAGCCTTGTCCACGGACAGGACTCCGACGAGAGTTACGTTCGGGAAATCAAGTCCCTTGCCTATCATCTGTGTGCCTACCATGATATCGTATTCTCCCCTGCGGAAGGCATCAAAGTTCTTCTCGTAGGAATAGCGGGAGAATGTGGTATCGGCGTCCATGCGGAGTATGCGGGCATCCGGAAAAAGCTGCGAGAGCTCCTCCTCCATGCGCTGGGTACCGAAGCCTATGCTCTTCATCCTGGTGCAGCCGCACTCGGGACATACCGTCACAGGCTCGCTGACATAGCCGCAGTAGTGACACATCAGCTTGTTGTTCTTCTTGTGATAGGTCAGAGCGACTGAACACTTCGGGCACATCAGCGGCTTGTTGCATTCACAGCAGCTTATGACCGTATGGAAGCCGCGGCGGTTGAGGAGCAGTATCGACTGCTCGCCCCTGCTGAGATTGCGTCTTACCTCCTCTGTGAGGAGTCGGCTGAACTCCGTAGGATTACCGTCCATGCGCTCGTTGTTCATATCCACCACAGTGACCTCCGGCAAGGGAGAGCTGCTGTAGCGGTTCTTCATCTCTATCAACTCGTATATCCCCTTCTCGGCGAGGTAGTAGCTCTCGATGGAAGGGGTAGCGGAGGCAAGCACAAGGCTCGCTCCGTGGTACGCACAGCGGCGCTTGGCTGCGTCGTGGGCGTAGTATCTCGGGGCGCTGTCGCTCTTGTAGGAGCGCTCGCCCTCTTCGTCTATGATGATGATGCCGATATTGTCAAGGGGGGCGAAAACTGCGCTCCGGGTACCTATAACGATATCCGCAAGCCCCTGCTGTATCCTCCTGTGCTCGTCAAGGCGCTGTCCGAGGGAGAGGCCGCTGTGTATCACGGCTACCCTCTCTCCGAAGAGCATCCTGAACCTCCGCAGCACCTGCGGGGTGAGGCCTATCTCAGGTATCAGCAGCAGAGCCTGCCTTCCCATGCTCACGGTATCATATATCAGCTTTTCAAAAACCGAGGTCTTACCGCTTCCGGTGACACCGTGCAGCAGAAAGACCTTAGGGACACGTTCACGGAGCTGTGCGTATATCCGGTCATGAGCCGCCTGCTGCTCGGGAGAGAGCAGGGTATCTGCCGGATCCGCTTTATCCTCCGGCATATCGGCATCTACCGGCCGGAAGGTCTCCATGTCGTATTCCTCTGCCGCACCCGCTGCGGCAAGGCGTTTGATAACGGTATCAGTGACACCGCACATATAAGCAGCCTCCTTCACAGAGGCTGTGCCGTATTCTGACAGAAAAGCAGCCGCCTTCTTCTGCTTCGGGGTCAGGCTGAAGCTCTCCGGGGATTCCAGATACTTCTCGCTGAGCCTTACCATCCTCACAGAGGCATTGCCTACGTTCTGACGGAACACATTGTTGGATTCGAGTGCGCCCTCCTCACAGAGTTCATCTATCAGTCTCCTGCCGTTATCCGTGATATAGTTCTCAACCAGCTCGGTGAGCTCACGGCTTCCGGCGGAGCAGCGAAGAGCATCATACAGCTCTGCCGCTTCCTCTGTGAGCGATGCTTCTCCGGCAAAGCCGTGCGAAAGGGAGAATTTCTCCTTCACCTTCACACCCATACCGGGAGGGAGCATTGTCTTTACAGCGTCGAAATAGGTACAGAAGGTCTGCTCACGGATATATACCGCAAGAGCGAGCAGCTCATCCGAGACCACAGGCTCGCTGTCGATGACAGCGGCAAGGGACTTCAGCCGGGCTGTATCCTCTGTCACAGAGACAGCCATCACAACACCTATACGGCGCTTGTTTCCCTTTCCGAAGGGTACCAGTACCCTGCATCCGGGAGAGACAGTCATGCCGTCCGGTATAAGATAACCGAACAGTCTGTCGAAGGAGTAGTTCGCTCCGCTGACTGCCGTTTCAGCTACAAGGGGCATATTACTCCTCGTCAGTGCTTACTATCTTGCACTTGCCGCTTGCGAGCTCCTCAACAGCTGTCTTTACGGGCTTCTCCTCAAGAGTCTCGTTTTTCTGGCAGAGCTCATCGGAGATCTCTCTTGCACGCTTTGCAACGGCGATAACAAGAGAATAGCAGCTCTCATTCTTGGATATGATCTGATTTACTGCCGGTCTAAGCATTCTTTATCACCTCTTCTATATGATCGCTCATAAAGGGCGCACGAACCTGCTCTGCACGTATTACCGTGAAGAAATCAGCAACAGCGTCCTCAAGGGCGTCGTTGACTATGATATAGTCGTAATCCTGTGCGTAGCCAAGCTCCATGGTCGCCTGGGCTATCCTCTGCTCGATGACCTCGGGAGTCTCGGTGCCGCGCTTCAAGAGCCTTCTGCGTATCTCTGCCATGCTCGGAGGAGCTATGAATACGAACAGCGCATCCGGACGCTTCTCACGTATCTGCATGGCGCCCTGTACCTCTATCTCAAGGACAACGTTCAGGCCCTGCTCGAGGTAGGGATCTGCCTCGTTGACCAGTGAACCGTAGAGATTGCCGCAGTACTCTGCGTGCTCAAGGAATTCACCGTTCTCAATACGCTTCTCAAACTCCTCACGGGTGATGAAGTGGTAGTTCACACCGTCGATCTCGCCGGGGCGGGGATCTCTTGTGGTTGCGGAGACTGAGAGACGGAAACGCTCATCCTTCATGATCTCGCCGAGCATAGTTCCCTTTCCGCAGCCTGACGGTGCAGAAAAGACGATAAGTCTGCCCTTATTCATTGTCATCCTCTCCTTCATTGATCCTTGCGGAGATAGTCTCGGTTATCAGCGATGAAAGGACAACGTGGCCGCTGTCCATTATTATCACTGCCCTTGTCTTTCTGCCGCAGGTGGCATCTATAGCCCTTCCGCTGTCCTTTGCTTCCTGAATGAGGCGCTTTACCGGAGCAGCATCGGGATTGACTATCGAAATGATACGGCCCTCGGCTATCATATTGCCGTAGCCTATGTTGAGCATCTTCATATCACTCTATGTTCTGGATCTGCTCACGGATCTTCTCGATCTCTGCCTTCATATCAACAACGAGCTTTGTGATGCTGAGATCCTGAGCCTTGGAACCGATGGTATTAACCTCACGGTTCATCTCCTGTACGATGAAATCAAGCTTTCTGCCGACAGCCTCGCCGCAGTCGAGCATGGTATGGAGCTGATCGATATGGCTGCGGAGCCTTACGGTCTCCTCGTCAACAGCGATCTTCTCTGCGAATACAGCAGCCTCTGTGAGTATCCTCTGCTGGTCGATATCCTTGTTCTCGAGTATCTCCGAAAGCTTCTGATAGAGACGCTTACGGTATGCCTCTACTGTCTTGGGTGACTGCTCCTCTACCTTTGCAACGAGCGAGAGGATGTATGCAGCCTTCTCGAGCACGTCGCTGCGGAGCTTTGCGCCCTCTGTGGCACGCATCTCTACAAATCTGTCAAGAGCCTCCTGAGCTACCTCGGATACGTCATTCCATACCTGTTCCTCGTCGTCGGGGGTCTTCTGTACGGTGAATATATCCGGAAGCTTCATCAGCTTTGAAAGTGACAGGTCATCTGTGAGCCCGAGCTCGCCGGCAACTCCTCTGAGAGCATTGATATAGCCCTCAGCAACACCCTTATTGACAGCTATCTCAGTATCCTTGCCCTCGATGGAGTTGATGCTTACAGATATCTCTACCTTTCCGCGGGAGATACCGTTCTTGAGCATCGCCTTGAGCTTTTCATCGATGTAGCTGTAGGTCCTCGGTATCCTTGATGAATATTCATAGTATCTGTGATTCACTGAACGTATCTCAACGAGGATATCCCTGCCGTTGAGGATCTTCTGAGCCCTGCCGTAGCCGGTCATGCTTTTTAACACTTGATCGCCTTCTTTGCTTTATGTTATAGTAATACTGCCGCAGGGAATGCGGCTCCCCGGCACGGTCTGCCGGAGTGGGATATGCAATGATAGTCAACTGTTTCAGGGGTATCAACATCTCCGATTCTGCACAGCTATACTATTATATTATTATATCACGAAGACTTAAGAAATGCAAGTCTTTTTAAGGCAGCGGCGATAATTTTTCTTCAAAAAATTGCTGAGGGTATAAAAAAGGAGACCTTGCGGTCTCCTTGATTCTATTAGTCGCTGATGTAAGGCAGAAGAGCGATGTGTCTTGCCTTCTTGATAGCGCTTGTGAGCTCACGCTGGTGGAACGCACAGGTTCCTGTAACACGTCTGGGAAGAATCTTAGCTCTCTCAGTCATGCACTTTCTGAGCTTAGCGAGATCCTTGTAGTCAATTCTCTCGATTCTGTCAGCACAGAACATACATACCTTCTTACGGGGCTTCTTCGCAGGACGGGCAGTTCTTTCCTTTTCCATATCAAATGCCCACATCCGTCAGAGGATGTGATACTCTCCTTTCGTAAAAAATAATAGTTGCCGATAGTGACGCCGTTATCAGAACGGAACGTCGCCGTCGCTGAGGATCTCCTCAAACTCGCCTGAATTGCCGTATGACATACCGTCGTTTGACGGTGCAGGCTGCTGATACTGTGCCTGCTGGGGAGGAGCCTGGAAGCTGTTGCTGTAGCCGTTGCCCTGGGGAGCACCATAACCGTTGTTCTGGTAGCTGCCGCCGTTGCCGCTTCCGCCGCTCTCGCCTTTACCTCCGACGAACTCTACATTATCTACCATGACTTCCATGGTATAGTGAGTGATGTCGGGGTGGTTGCGGTCCTGGTAGTTGTTATTCCTGAGAGAACCTTCAACTGCAATGAGCTTGCCCTTGGTAAAATAACGGGAAACAAATTCAGCAGTCTGTCTCCATGCTGAGCAGGTGATGAAATCAGCCTGTCTCTCGCCGGTGCTCTTGTCTGCAAAACGTCTGTCTACTGCGACAGTGAATCTGCATGACGAGATGCCGCTCTGAGTCTGTCTCAGCTCAGGATCAGCTGTAAGCCTTCCAACTAAAATAACCTTATTCATCTGACCGCCTCCTTAAGTCTTTATACAGCTTGATTATTCGATAACAGTAACGAGTGAGCGAAGAATGCCGTCAGTAATGTTGAGACGTCTTGAAAGCTCAGCAGGATAATCGGGAGCTGATGTGAATGTGTAGATCACATAGTAACCCTCTGTCTCGTCCTCGATAGGATAAGCGAGCTTGCGCTTGCCCCAATCCTCGTTGACCTCAACAGCTTCAGCATGACGCTCGATTCTCTCCTTGAACTTCTGTACGAGAGCCTTCATGGGCTCCTCGCCGTTCTTCATGCTGAAGACAACCATTACTTCGTACTTAGCGGATACCTTTGCCATTAATGTACACCTCCTTCTGGATTCCGCCTGCCTCTTTGTGCAGGCAAGGATAAAATTTATACCGTTTTTACACGATACCTAATGATTATAACACAACAGGGAGGGTTTGTCAACCCCTCTGAGGAAAGTTTTTCTTTGCAGCGGTGAACAGGGTTCTTTACACAGCTGTACCGTTATTTCCGAAAAGCGGCAGGCATTGCCTCCCCCCGCCTGCCGGAGGCGCTGCCTCTGGACTCCGCTAAAGGGGCGCGCCCCTTCAGAATCCCAAGCTGAATGAAAAGTTCCTTCTGACAAGATGAGCGGACCGCCAAAGGCGGTCCCTACAAATAATCATCGCCGGCAGGCGATACCACTGATTCCGAATTAAGGCAGCACCACATAAAAACGGTCTCTCCCGCAGGAAAGACCGTCGCTGAGCCTTATTCGAACTCGTATTCGCCCTGATAGTTCTTCTTGAACTCGGCGTAGACCTCCTCGAGAAGCGCCTCGTCCTCAACGGCAACAAAGTCGTCAAAGTCGGGATCCTCACTCGGAAGGAGCTCGAGTATAACTATGCCGTCATCCTCCTCGTCAAAGGGGAGCAGCACTGCGAATACCCTGTCCTTGTACTCGACAGTATCGAGTACCTCGAAGGAAACATCGTTGCCCTCCTCATCGGTAAGGGTAACGTAATTCTCATTCTCGTCGCCGTCCTCCTCGGGGAGAACGTTTTCAATATCCTTATTATCAGCCATGACATTAACCTCCTTATATTAGATACTATATTGTACCATATCCCGGAAAGAAAATCAATAGTCCTCACCTGTCATAAGTGTATGTACGCTCCTGCGGCATCATCCTGCACCGCCTCAGTGCGGCACAGCAGGAGCGTTTCCGGTCTTACCGGTGATCGGCTGTTTCGAATGCCAGCTCGTCGTCACGGCGGAAAAGCAGTGTTGTACACCATACAGCCGATATCGCTACAAGAATGTATACGATACGTGAAATGATGCTGCCTGCATCTCCGAATGTCCATGCAACGAGGTCGAGTTCAAATATGCCTACCAATCCCCAGTTTATTCCTCCCACGATAAGGAGGATAAGAGCCAGCTTGTCCCACATACTGAGAACACCTCTATTCGGGATTATTGAGACACGTCCGATGAAGGACTGCTGTCTGAAGACATTATTGCCGCATACCGGTACATTTATTCTGTAAAAAAACGGAAATACAGCTTTCAGTCCTTTTCGATCCTTCTGATGGCCACAGAGAAGCTCGTATCGCTGCTGTGGTAGTACTTTCTCTCACCCTTTGCAAGAGTATCACCCGTCACAGCATCTTCGCTGCTGTCCCTGAGATCGCCCTGAACAGTTTCAAAGGAAACACTTTCCTTCCAGTCGATCTTCGTGACTTTAAGGATAACTCTCCCGGCAGTTATCTGCTGTCCGACACCGCATATCTGCTGTCCCTCGAATGCCTCATCAGTCTCGCCGTGGCTCTCGCCCGCAACATAGACAACGGCACGGTAATGCTCCGAGGCATATCTGTTCGCTGTAAATATGCCTGCAACTGCGATGATCACCAGCAGTACGGCAGCCGCCGCTATAAGCAGAGGCTTTTTATAGTTTTTCTTTTCTTCCATAATAATATGTCCCCTTCCCTGTACGTTACATATATTATACCCCTCGCGGCAGTTCTTGTCAACAAAAACGGCACCCCGGTACGTAGCCGGGATGCCGTCTGTGTTTCATTGATACCGCAC
Organism: Ruminococcus sp.; assembly: GCA_017620025.1. Classification (GTDB taxonomy): domain Bacteria; phylum Bacillota; class Clostridia; order Oscillospirales; family Ruminococcaceae; genus Ruminococcus. Next base: position 3,659 of record JAFZRF010000030.1, on the reverse strand, counting down.
CCGAAGTGCGCATCAGAGCCCGTCAGTCCTTGCGGAAAAGCTCCTTGAGCATCATTCCGCCGCCGGCAGCTGTGAGGCCGAACATAAGAATGAACATATACATATTTGTAGTCCTCCAGGAAATATGTACGCTGGAAATAATTGCTGCGAGTATAATGATTATGCCGATCGCGACCACTATCCAGCCGAAGATCTTTCTGTCCATCAGGAAAAGCATTGCGATACCGATTATCAGCGGTACCATTATCATTCCGTTAGGAAGGCTGAATGAGCCGAAATGCAGGAAACCGTATCCGCCGAAGCCATAGCCCGAAGATACCATTGTATTCTGGAATATGAGGAACAGTCCGGCAGCGAACATCAGAAGTCCGCAGAAGAATGTGAGCAGCTGGTTGCGGCTCTTGTGGGCGTCACGCTCAAAATCCCTGAGGTCCTTGTAAGCCTTCTCAAGCTCCTTATCATGCTTTGTCTTTCCCATAGTTATTCCCTCCATCTTACTTTCATCAGGCTCACAGGTTCATATGAACCTCACCTTTTCAGCCTGTGATATAATTATACATCATTTCTTGGTGCTTGTCAAGTATTTTTATTCGTCAAAAATGAAAAATTATTCAGAATCCGATACGGAATTATTTTAACTTTGCATGAATATACTGTATCACCAATAGCTGGAGGCGATCTTATGAATGATAAATCTCAGGCAGAACGATACAGGCAGGAAATGCTCAGGCTCTACGGGAAACGCCGTGATGACGCTCCCTTACCGCAGCCGCCCTCCCCGGCAGAAAACACAGCCGGGGAGATGGACGGACATTTCAGCGTTGACGGCGATGCGCCGGATCATACGGAGGGCGAGGACTACAACACACGTTTCCCGGAGCCCGATCTCTCGGATATAGATACGGATACAGGCAGCGCCGGTACGGAGGACTCAGTGCCGCCGGAGTATCCGACCGGAGACAGTCTCGGCGACTCTACAGGCTATATACAGGTATATGTCCGCACCGGAGACTCCTCCTCCGCCGTTGAAGGAGCGGATGTTATGGTCACGGCGATAGCTGACGGTCAGAGACTGATACTCGCATCGGGAGTGACCGATATCAGCGGAGCTGCGCCGAGATTCTCCGTACCGGTGCCGTCATCCGATCTTTCGCAGGCGCCCGATCCTTCCTCACGGCCCTACAGTCTCTACGACATCTCCGTAACAGCAGAAGGCTATTTCAACGCCCGCAGCGTTGATGTGCCGGTATTCGAAGGGATAACCTCGGTACAGGATTTCAGTATGATACCTGTCCCGTCCATGATGAGCAGCAGGGACGAGACAGTGACCTATTTCAATCAGGAACCGTTCTGAAGGGAGGAACCAAATGCTTACAGGCACCCCGTACATACCCGAAACGATAACCGTACACCTCGGCGCTCCGGATTCATCAGCTCCGGATGTTACTCTCGGCTTTGCCTCCTATATAAAGAATGTCGCCTCGAGCGAGATCTATCCGACCTGGCCGGAGGCAGCCCTCAGAGCGAATATATATGCAATAATATCCTTCGCCCTCAACCGCATCTACACCGAATGGTACCGGTCGAGAGGGTATAATTTCGATATAACCTCAACAACGCAGTATGATCAGAAGTTCATCAACGGCAGGGAGTACTTCGGAAACATCAGCTACCTTGTTGATGAGCTCTTCAACGACTATGTAAGGCGGCAGGGCAGCGTCGAGCCACTGTTCACGGCCTTCTGCAACGGCACCACCGTCACCTGTTCCGGGCTCTCACAGTGGGGCACAGTCACTCTTGCAGAACAGGGACTGACGCCGTATGAGATACTGCAATACTACTACGGAAAGGATATTGATATCGTGAAGGATGCACCTGTCCGCACTGCGATGCCGTCATATCCCGGGATAGAGCTTTCCCTCGGCTCAGCCGGGAATGATGTGCGCTCGCTCCAGATATACCTCAACCGCATATCCGGCAACTACCCCGCCATACCCAAGATACCGGCAGCGGACGGCATCTTCGATGCGGCAACCGAAAACGCCGTCCGCACATTCCAGAACATATTCGGCCTCAATGCGGACGGCATGGTCGATCAGGCGACATGGTACAGGATAACCTACATCTATACCAGCGTTAAGCGGATCGCCGAGCTCGATTCGGAAGGCGTCCGGCTCGAGGAGGTAGCTCCGGTATTCACCGAGGATCTCAGCATAGGTATGCAGAGCGATGAGGTGAGTATGCTGCAGTACTACCTTGCCGTGATAGGCGCTTACTACGAAGCTGTCACTCCCGTCGAGATAACCGGCTACTTCGGTGAGCAGACCGAGCGGTCGCTGAAATCGTTCCAGAGGGTGTTCGGGCTTCCGCAGACCGGCGTCGCCGACCGTGCCACACGCAACGACCTCTACCGTGCATACAAGGGCATAGCTGACACCGTGAAGCCGGAATATACAGCAGTCGCCCTCTACCCCGGCACTGTCCTGAAAGAAGGCGATTCCGGCGAAAGTGTCCGCATCATACAGGAATACCTCACCCTTATACACGATACCTACAGCAATATCCCGGCGGTGAACAATACCGGCTACTTCGGGCCGGTCACAAAGCAGTCCGTAACGGAGTTCCAGCGCACATTCGGCATCACGCCCTCCGGTCTTGTCGGGGCGATAACCTGGGACAGGATAGCTGGAGTGTACTCCGACCTGAAATACGGATTCGACAAACGCCCCTACCAGGAGCCCGGCTATACGATAACCGGCTGACGAAAGGAGAATAACATGGCTTATACGAGTGCACAGAAGCGGCAGCATATATATGAGCTCCAGACCTACCTCCATGCGATAGCCCTGATGGACAACAGCATACCTCCGGTGATGCCGAGCGGGATCTATGATGCGGATACGGTCATAGCAGTAAGGGCATTCCAGAGAAAGTACGGTCTGCCCGACACCGGCAACACTGATGCGGCGACCTGGAACAGGATAGTGAGCGTATACCGGAGCAGCCTTTCGGCTTCTCCCCTGCCGTATGCGGTATTTCCGTCCGCAAGATACAAAGCCGTCCCCGGCGACAGCGGCCAGCTTGTCTACGTGATACAGGCAATGCTCCATGATGTCAGCACAAGATATGACAATGCACCGGACGTCCCCGTCTGCGGGGAGTACGATGATATCACAGCCACAGCCGTAAAGCGTTTCCAGCAGTGGAGCGGACTCCCGCAGAACGGGAGTGTGGACAGCGGCACCTGGAATATGCTCGTCCATTGCTGTGAACACATAAACCAGACACTTGCCAATTCATAATTCATAATTATACGGCAGAACCTGGGCGGAAATTTGGGATTAACGGTATCGTTTGCGGTGATGTTTTGCAGTCCGCTTGTCTTATCCTTTTATTCAGTTTGGGATTCTAAAGGGGCTGCGCCCCTTTAGCGGAGTCCAGAGGCAGCGCCTCGGGTGGGGTGACTCCCCACAGTGTGGGGAGATGTCAGCGAAGCTGACAGAGGGGACGGACCGGTTAGGTTGGGGCAACGCCCCGCATTTTCCGCAGGGCGCTTCGCAAGGGGTGAATTCCAAAACAGTCCGGGGGTCTGTTTTGGAAGAGGGGACGCCTTGCAAGTGAAGGCGTCCCCTGATATAACTATGGTTGTTTGAAAGACT
>JAFZRF010000029.1 GCA_017620025.1 Ruminococcus sp. | reverse complement strand
CGGCGCTGACAGAGAAGTAAAATAAAGCCCGTGAGCGAACAATTCACGGGCTTTGCTTTTGTTTCAAACAACGGATTCGCTCAGTTTGGGATTCTAAAGGGGCTGCGCCCCTTTAGCGGAGTCCAGAGGCAGCGCCTCTGGTGGGGTGAGGGGCAACGCCCCGCATATCCGCAGGGCGCTTCGCAAGGGGTGAATTCCAAAACAGTCCGGGGGACTGTTTTGGAAGAGGGGACGCCTTGCAAGTGAAGGCGTCCCCTTATAATGCCACATAAATTACGAAGCCCGTGAACTTTAAGTGCTGCGCTGATATAGAAGTATTTCGCCATAGTATTTCTGATGCTCGGTCAGAAATACTATGGCGTTTCTATTGACAGTGCATCAATGTCATGATATAATTGTTACTAAAATAAATCGGAATTTGAGGAGGTGCGGTTATGGATTATGTGCTGTTTGTACAAAAGGCAAATGAGAGCATTAGAAACAGCATTATTACAATGAACGAAAAAACGTCTAAATACGGACTATCATTATCTCAGGAAGATGTATCGGCTATTCTTGCGGCACGAAAGGATACTTTTGTTGAAGAAAGCAGAATTGAGTTGGGCAAAAGCATTCTCCCAAAGTTGATTGAAACATTCTGCGACTCACCTTATATTTCACAGAATGATTACAGGGACTCAATAATCAGATTACAGGATATTTTCTTTCATTATAAAAATGAAACCGAGGATGAATTGTCCGATGATGAGCTTCTAACAATCATGCGGGAACAATTTGATGAAAGCTGTTTCGGAAGTTTCGATTTGTTGGAAGGTACGATTCTTGAACTGTTTGCAGAGGCTGTCCGCAGAGGCTACAGAGGTTATATTGCGTCCCAGGGCAAGGGTGAGCAGATCGTTTCCTATTGGGACAGAGCAACTTTCTATGAAGCATTTCAGGAACTCTTGGAGGAGTAATAGATGGATTGCAGATATTCATTGGAGGAGCTTTTTCCCATAGTATGCAGGCTCTCAGAGCAGTACACGCAAAACGACAGCTCTTCTGTCACATTTGATACTGTAAACGACCTGATGAATGCCGTTGTTTACTGTATCAATTATCTGAAAACGGATAATAAGCCTGTCCCGAATGATATTTCGGCGGAACAAGCATACCGTCTTGGCTATGACCTTGTTGTTGATCGGGCTAAAACGCTGCTTGAAGCATACAACAAACTGTCCGTGTGCTTTGAAGATTATGGGGTGAAATGTCTGCTATATACATTTCAAGTGCAGTTTCAAGAGTTCTTTTTACGGTATGACCCTAAATTCAAGCCGCACGAATATATCATGCTTTTTGACTATCCTATTCTGTCTGACATAAGTCAACTTCAAGGAATTGAAGCATTTGAAATGTATTTCAAGTGTCTTTGCTTTGAGCAAGCAGAGCTGGCACGAATCGGAATCGATGCCGTTAAGGAAAAACTGTACGGGTATCACAGGGATTATAGTAATTTATATGAAAATATTTATTGGATCGTATTTCGACACGATTATCCATTCGGATGACGTTTCCCGACTTCGCATTGATCAGGCACATTGTGCACCCTCAAATTCTGGATTATATCAGCCGCCGAAAAAAACACAATGCCCCTTAGTGTTATGAAATGAACACTAAGGGGCAAAACTTCTATATGAGTATCTGTCATACCGTCCACGGGCTTGCTTTAATCATATATTACTGAAGAGGATCACCCGGATTGTAGTAGTCAACTGCTTCATCCTCACTGGAGAGCTTTTTGACTGTCTTCAGGGCGACGAATGTTATGGCAACTTCAAAGGCAAGGAATACAAGGAAGAAGATGCTTGAAACGCTTGTGACATCTATGCAGAAGTCGTAGAAGCCGTGTGTAAGTACAGGGATGATAACGGCCTTGATAAGGTTCTTCTTTGCGCCCTCCTCATCGCCGAAGCCTCTGCATTTGCGGGCAATGCCGTAGTAGCAGCCCATGAATACTCCGTCGATCGCATGGCCGGGAACTGCGAGCAGGCCTCGCATAATAGCTGTACCTATTGTGCCGCTGAGTACGTATACCACATTCTCAAAGGCGGCAAAGCCAAGCGATACGGCAACTGCGTAGACCACAGCATCGAAGGTGTAGTCGAACTGCGGAGAGTGCCAGGTCTTTTTCTTGAGGACGACGTATTTTCCGAGCTCCTCTGCAAGAGCCACGATAAGGAAATTCTCGATCAGCATATACGGGAATGTTCCTTCGTCGAATATCATCTTGAGGGGGATAGCGAGGACCAGCTCGATTATACAGGCTGTGACGATGGTCAGTCCTCCGAAGAAGAAAAGGCTCATAAGAAGCTTTATCGGCTCTTTCTCCACCTTGTCCTTGAGATATATGTATACCATAAGCACTGCTGCGGGCAGCAGCGCAAGAAACAGCAGAAGTGACATCAGATCTGCTCCTTTCTGAAACAGCGCTCCGTCATGGAGCGGAATTTATTTTCACAGGCTTCAAAAGCCCTCAGCTGCACACACAGCTGTCTTGTGCGTTCAAGGCACTGCTCCGGAGTCTTGCTGCGGAAGAACACCGCACCTCTGAGATGATCGGTGAGGTAGCGTATCGCAAGCTCGGCAGTGACGTAGATAACTCCGTCATAGAGCGAATCCTCCTCCTCGGGGGAAAGAGCGCCGTCAAGTCCGGCAGCAAAGCCCTCTGTGAGCTGCTCTGCGGCGGAGATATCACCTGCGCCGGCGAGCGAGCGTATAAGGTCGCCGTAATCTACAGCGGCATAGCTGTACATCACATTGTCAAGGTCTATGGCAGTGCCGTCCTCCGGAACTCCGGTAAGGACGAAGTTATCGCCCTTTGCATCGCCGTGTATGGGACGCAGCGGCAGCCCGCTGAACACAGAGCATACTCTTTCGTACTGCTCCGTGAGGAAGCTGAGCAGCTCCCGGTGCTCTGCGGAGGTCTCCGTCTCACCGAAGGCGTCCGTAAGCTGGCGGAAGTGATGCGATATATCGTGGAAGCCGTCTATGGCAGAAGTCAGCTCCGGTTTTCCGCTGCCGAGGGTACGCATGAAAGCGCCGCAGGAATATCCGGCGCAGAAGAGAGTCTCCTTTGCGGATATTCCTCCGTCGGCATAGCGGTACATACGCCATGCAGCGCCGTCGGAGCGGAGAAAGAGCCCTCCCTCCGGTGCGCTGAGGTATTCCGGGACGCTTATGTCCCCTGCGCTGCTCATGCAGCGTATGACCTCGCTCAGGTTGCGTTCTACCGTGCCGGGAGAGGTGAACACCGCCGGATTGAGCGATTGCAGGATGTATCTTCCGCTGTCTGACGTGATAAGGCAGGTGCGGTTGATATGCCCTGTATTCAGCTCTGTGACGGTATCGGCCTTTATCCCGAAAACAGCGGCAAGGCTTTCCGGTGTCATACGGCTTCTCCTTTTCGGGGAATCAGTTCTTCAGACTGTGCATCGGGGCGGGTATGCGTCCGCCTCTGTTTATGAACTTGGCAGCAGACTGCTGACGTATCGGCATAACAGGGCCGCTTCCGAGAAGTCCGCCGAATTCGAGGGTCTCGCCCTCCTTCTTGCCGATAGCAGGGATGAGGCGGACAGCAGTGGTCTTGGTATTGACCATGCCGATCGCAGCCTCGTCTGCGATTATAGCGGAAATAGTCTCGGGAGTGATGTCTCCGGGAACTACTATCATATCAAGTCCTACCGAGCATACGGCAGTCATGGCCTCGAGCTTTTCAAGGCTGAGCACGCCTGCAACGGCAGCGTCTATCATGCCGGCATCCTCTGATACGGGAATGAATGCGCCGGAGAGTCCGCCTACGGTAGAGGAAGCCATTACGCCGCCCTTCTTGACTGCGTCGTTGAGCATGGCAAGGCAGGCTGTTGTACCGTGGGTTCCGCACATCTCAAGTCCCATTTCCTCAAGGATATGGGCAACGCTGTCTCCGATGGCTGGAGTGGGGGCGAGTGAGAGGTCAACGATACCGAAGGGCACGCCCAGCAGCTCAGAAGCTCTTGCGCCTACGAGCTGACCCATACGTGTTATCTTGAATGCGGTCTTCTTGATGATGTCCGCAAGCTCGTTTATGGAAGCATCGGGGTACTTGGTCAGGGCGGAGCGTACAACTCCGGGGCCTGATACGCCGACGTGTATCTCACAGTCGGGCTCGCCCGGGCCGTGGAATGCACCCGCCATGAAGGGGTTGTCCTCAACGGCGTTGCAGAATACAACGAGCTTTGCAGCACCGATGCAGTCACGGTCGGCAGTCCTCTCGGCAGTCTCCTTGACTATCTGTCCCATGAGCTTTACAGCGTCCATGTTGATACCGCTCTTGGTGGAGCCGATATTTACAGAGGAGCAGATGTTGTTGGTTACGGCAAGAGCCTCCGGTATGGAGCGGATAAGTGCCTCATCGCCTGAGGAGAAGCCCTTGTGTACCAGAGCGGAGTATCCGCCTATGAAGTTTACGCCGCAGGTATCGGCAGCTCTCTGGAGAGTCTTTGCGAATTCCACAGGGTCCTGTCCGGGGCAGGCTGCTGCCAGCATGGCGATAGGAGTAACGGAGATACGCTTGTTGATTATCGGTATGCCGTATTCCTTCTCTATCTGCTCTCCGACGGGAACGAGTCTCTCTGCGCGGGTAACGATCTTCTCGTATACCTTGTCGCAGGCCTTGTGTATATCGGTATCGATACAGTCGAGGAGGGAGATGCCCATAGTTGTTGTTCTTATATCGAGGCACTCGTCCTGTATCATCCTTATAGTCTCAAGTATATTATATACGTTAAGCATTGCTATTTCCTTTCATAGAGACCGGCTGTCTCAGATAGTGTGCATGGAGTTGAAGATATCCTCGTGCATGGTGTGTATAGAAAGGCCGAGCTTTTCGCCGAGCTCAGTCATGCGGTCAACCATTTCGGAGAAGTCCTTTTCCATACCGGTGATGTCTACCAGCATTATCATTGCGAACATATCCTGGAGAACGCTCTGAGTCACCTCGATGACGTTTGCTCCCATATCAGCACAGATACCGCTGACCTTGTGGAGAATGCCCACGTTGTCCTTGCCTATAACAGTAACTACTGCTCTCATATTGATTACCTCCGTTGATTTTATGTATCCGGAAATACCGGACTTACTGATATACATTATATCATATTCATGGAATGGATTCCACTGTTTTTAATGATTAAATAATAAAATTATAGAATCCTCTTTATTTTTCCACTGCTATATGTTATAATTAATCTTATACACCAACGATATCTTAAAAGAAGATAAATACAAGATACTGGAGGGAACAAAATGAACATGATAGACTGCCATACACATACTCAGTATTCAATGGACTCTGAGGCGGATATCATCGCCTGTGCTGAAAGAGCGGCGGATCTCGGGCTTGCGGCCTGGGCTGTCACCGATCACTGTGAATGCGATGCCTGGTACTCGGAGGGGCATTACAAGGACAAGGATACTATAGATTATTTCGATTACCGCAAATGCTTCTATTCCTCACTTGAGGCCGTAACAGCGCTGAAGGAGAAGTATGCCGGAAGATTGAATATTCTCTGCGGCATCGAGATGGGTCAGCCTCAGAGCGAACCCGCCGTTGCGAAGATGATGACGGACGACAAGCGCCTTGATATGATAGTCGGCTCGGTACACCGCATCCGCAAGGAGAAGGATTTCTACTGGATCGACTATGAGCGCATGACTATGGATGGCATCTATGACCTCCTTGAGAGATACTTCCTTGAGGTGAACGAGATGTGCCGCATGGACTGCTTTGACGTCCTCGGACACCTGACCTACTGCCTCCGCTATATGAAGCAGAGGAACGGCATCGAGGCGGATATAAGCCGGTTTGACGATATCATTGCCGACAGCTTCCGCATACTCGCACAGAACGGCAAGGGCATAGAGATAAATACCTCCGGACTGCGTCAGGGCTTCGGTGAGACCTTCCCGAACCTGAAATACGTAAAGCTGTTCCGTGAGCTCGGCGGAGAGGTGCTCTCCATAGGCTCCGATTCACATACCGTTGAAGACATCGCAAAGAATACGGAGGAGGCCGCAGATATAGCAAGAGAGGCCGGCTTCACAAGGCTTTGTTACTTCCGTGAGCGCAAGCCTGTATTCATTGATATAGATTAACTGCTGCACGGCAGAGAAATGAAAGGATATGATACCATGACTGACAAGAAGCACGCCATAATCAGCATACTCCAGCAGAACGCCCGTATCTCCGATACAGAGCTCGGCGAAGTGCTGGGAATAACAGCCGAAGAGGCTGCGGAAGAGATAAGAAAGCTCGAGGAAGAGGGCATCATCAAGGGCTACAGCGTAATCATCGATGAGGAGCTCTATGACAAGTCACTGGTATATGCGACGATCGAGCTCAAGGTAACTCCACAGAGAGACTGCGGCTTCGATGACATCGCAAAGACGATAATGATGTATGACGAGGTGGAGAGCGTTACTCTCATGTCCGGTTCCTACGACCTTGCTGTCGAGGTAAAGGGCACCAACCTCAAGGATATCGCACTTTTCGTGTCTGAGAGACTTGCCACCATGGACGGCGTACTCTCCACGGCGACCCACTTCATCCTGAAAAAGTACAAGGAAAAGGGTATCTTCATCGACAAGGAAGAGCCGGATGAAAGGGGACTCGGTTAAACGTGATAGACTACAGTAAGGTGCTCTCGAAGAAGATACAGGATATAAAGCCTTCCGGTATCCGTAAGTTCTTCGACATCGCAGGCACTATGGAGGACGTTATCAGTCTCGGCGTAGGAGAGCCCGATTTCCCTACTCCCTGGGTGATACGCAAGGCAGCTATAAAGGTGCTTGAGCGCAAGCAGATAATCTACGGCCCGAACAAGGGCGTTGCACCGCTCCGCAAGGCTATTTCGGAGCGCATAGAGAGCAAGCACGGCGTGAGCTATGATCCCGACAAGGAGATAATAGTCACCGTCGGCGGCTCGGAGGCTATAGACCTCGCTCTCAGAGGCCTTCTTGATCCCGGCGATGAGGTGCTCGTTGTTGAGCCCTGCTTCGTATGCTATGCTCCTCTTGTCGAGCTGGCAGGCGGAGTGCCGGTATCCGTGCCTACAAAAATAGAAAATAACTTCAAGCTGACAGTCGATGACTTTAAGGACAAGATCACCGACCGCACAAAGATACTTATACTCCCGTTCCCGAACAATCCGACCGGCGCCATCATGACGAAGGAGGATCTCGAGCCCATAGCAGAGCTTCTCAGGGGAACGGATATCATAGTCCTCACCGATGAGATATACTCCGAGCTGACCTACGGCAGGAAGCATTTTTCCATAATCGAGCTGGAGGGTATGCGTGAGAGGACTATCTACGTAAACGGCTTCTCCAAGGCATACGCCATGACAGGCTGGAGACTGGGCTACGTAACAGCTCCCGCACCGATAATCACACAGATAGCCAAGATACACCAGTACGGCATCATGTGCAGCCCGTACATAAGCCAGAACGCCGCAGTAGAGGCTCTTACCTCCTGCGATTCGGAGATAGCGAAGATGACGGACGAGTATAACGCCCGCCGCAGATATCTTGTCAGCGAGTTCAACCGCCTCGGCCTTACCTGCTTCAACCCGGAGGGCGCATTCTACGTGTTCCCGAGCATAATCAGCACAGGCCTTACGAGCGAGGAATTCTGTGAGCGCCTTCTCTACGAGGAGAGAGTTGCAGCGGTTCCCGGAAGCGCATTCGGAAGCTCCGGAGAGGGATATATCCGTATATCCTACGCCTATTCCCTCAAGCACCTCATGGAGGCTATGCACAGGATAGAGAAGTTCCTTGACAAGCTGGAGGCTGAGAAGAATGGCTGAGCTCAGGGTCAGGACATCGGCTAAGATAAACCTTACTCTCGACGTTACCGGAATTCTTGACAACGGCTATCACGCTATCGAGAGCGTTTTCCAGACAGTCGGGATATACGACGAGGTGACAGTGGACTTCACACCGGCGGAGGAAATGTCGATTAGCGTTTCCTGCGAGGTGCCGGAGCAGTTTGCCTCCGCCGACCCGATACCCTGCGACGAGAGAAATATCGCATACAAGGCGGCAAGGATATTCATGGAGGATAACTCGCTTACGGGAGAGTGCCGCATACACATAAAGAAGGGCATACCATCACAGGCCGGCATGGGCGGCGGAAGCACCGATGCAGCGGCTGTGATATACTGCCTCTCCGTACTCACCGGCCATGAGCTGACCGGGGAGGAGAAGGCCGCTCTCGGCGCACGTCTCGGCGCAGACGTACCGTTCTTCTTTGCGGGCGGTACGGCATACGTCAGCGGCATAGGCGAGAAGATAGTGCCCGCACCGGATTACTCCGGCAGGATACTCGTCATTGCAAAGGGCAGCGAGGGCGTATCCACCGGCGAGGCCTACCGCAGGATAGATGCCCTTGAAAACCCGCAGCATCCCGATACAAAGGGGCTCGTCAGGGCGCTCGGAGAGGCTCCGGACGATGCATGGAAGTATTTCGGCAATCTCTTCGGGCAGGCGATTCAGCTTGAAGAGGTCGATAAGCTGGAGTCGGCTATGCTGAACAAGGGCGCACTCAGTGCGACTATGACCGGCAGCGGCTCGGCAGTCTTCGGGCTCTTTGAGAGCGGGGAAGAGGCTGAGATATGCGCAGAGAAGCTCCGCTCATGGGGTTACTGGGCAGAGGTCTGCGAAACTGTCGGAAAATCTTTCATAATTATTGACTGATGTGAATTGATATGATATAATGAATGCAGGAGCATTCATTATAAATGATCTGAAAGCCCTTGCAGATCCGCAGATCAGAGATCTGCTCCCTGCATATCGGGCGATTATATCATAACGCTTCGCTTATATGATATAATGAATATATGAACATTCATTATATATTCTTCTGCTATAATCACAAAGGGGGATAACAGCCATGGATAAGAACGAATACTTGGACGATATGGAAGACGTAGGACTCCAGCGTTATATAGTTATAAACGGTGAGGGAATACCGGAAAAGAATCTCGATGCGGGACTTGAAGCTGTCAGACACCTTTACGGGCTTGCTAAGGCAGGAGCGTTAAAGCACGCAGTATCCGCTGATATCCAGTGGGAGTACAACTGCGACATAAAGTTCAGAGGCTCCGGTCTTATTAGCTTCCTCAGTGAGTATTACCCGGAATACTTCGACAGGCATATTGCGCCTGATATTTCCTGTATAGACCCTGATACAGAGTATACTGTATCGTGCATTGATATCACATAAATATAAAGGACTCCTGCGGGAGCCCTTTCCGTATCAGCTGATTGCTGCCCTGTGGTGTGACGGCGCTGCACAGGCAGTACGGGGGTGTAAGGATGAAAAGGATCATATCATCAGTATTAGCCGCTCTGTGTGTACTTTCGCTCGCTTCATGCGGATACAGCGATGCAAGGAAGAAGGCCGAAGAAAAAATGGAAAAGTACGGACCTGCCTTTGAGCAGGCGGTCAGGGATGCCTACGGTGACGATGTGGAGATAAGGGGAATGAGAAGCTCTGTAGACGGATATACGGACGGAGCGTTCCAGACCTCGTTTTCCGCAGGAGCCCTCACCGGCAGGATAAAGCTTGACGGAAAGACCTACAAGGTGCAGTATAACGACCTGAGTCATACCCTGTATGACAACGTGCATTCGGACGCTATCGCAGGCGAGGTCATAGATTCTCTGCCCTTCGATGCTTCAAAATACATCAAGAAGAGCTGTCCGCTGCCTATGCTCGAGTCAGATATAGATTCGCTCAGCAAGCTTGTCTCTTCGGGAACCGGTGTACGCTTCAAAGTTGCTATAGTTACCACCGAGGATATGTCTTCCTATAAAGACAAGGATTTCCTCGCCATTCCGAAGATAAAGGAAATAACAGAGAGCGACAGCTGCAATATCTGCATCACTGTTGCCTGCCTTGAAAGAAGGAGCGCCGCACAGGCAAAGTCTCTTCTCAATGCCATTGCGATCGGAAATGTACATTTCAGTTCGGGAACACACCCCAATATCTCTACCCGCAAGGGCCCGAAGGACGTCTTTGAGGAATACGATCTGAAGAACGTGCTGTATATCGACTTTGCGAACGGGCAGAACGTTGTCTTTACCGGAGCGTGAGTGCTGTGCACTCACTAAGTGAATAGTGAATAAATAATAGTGAATAATTAAGGTATCGCCTACGGCGATGATTATTGTAGGGACGGCCGTTGGCCGTCCTTGTTTTTTGCGGGTTATAAAGTACAATGTCATTCAGTTCGGGATTCTAAAGGGGCTGGTCCCTTTAGCGGAGTCCAGAGGCAGCGCCTCTGGCAGGGTGCGGGACGGAGTCCCGCATTTATCCGCAGGGCGCTTCGCAAGGGGTGAATCCCCAAACAGTCCGGGGGACTGTTTGGGGAGAGGGGACGCCTTGCAAGTGAAGGCGTCCCCTTATATAAGTATGGGTTATGAAAAACAACAGCCGTGATATCTTTCACGGCTGTTTTGTAAATATTCAGTTTGCAGCGTAATATGGAATAGCCTTTGAACAGAGCCAGTCGCACCAGTCGGGGTAATGCTCTGCAAGTGGGTGTACGCCGTCGAAGGTGTAGGCTTCTGTGAGGTAACCCGTGCCGTCATCGAACAGGGCGTTGATATCAATATAGAATACCTTCTTGTTATCGGCAAGCTGTGATATCATGCTGTTGAGTGTGTTGATTGAGGTGTTGCTGATGACGCTGGTCTCTGCCGACTGCGATACCCTGAGGTTCGCACATACATAGACTATTGCATCCGGCTGATGAGCCTTTACCTTCTCGACAATCGCGCGGTAGTAGGTGATAACGCCCTCGAGATCGTTGCCGACCTCGTTGATGCCGAGCATGATATACACCTTTCCGTAGTGCTTTCCGTCGATCTTGGTATCGAAGGTAACTCCGTCAACAGCCTCGTTGTTCTTCGTAATGCCTGTGGCTGAGAGACCTACGCTGCAGAAGTAGTCTGCGTTCTTGAGCGTGCCGTAATCCCTGAGTCCTACCGTTCTCGAATCGCCTATGAAGAGTGCGTCGTCGAAGTAGGAGGAATCTGCGAGTATGAATCCGTTGTAGGGCTCGGTGGAAACTGCTGCTGCCTCAGTAGGAGCGGCAGCTGTTCCGGGCTGAGTGCCGTCCGCAGATGTCGGCGTCTCGCTGCCGTCAGCCCCGGTCGGCTTTTCGGCAGTATCCTTCTCAGGCTCTGACTGAGAGGAATTGCCGGACTTTGCCTGAGCGCCGACTGCCGGCGGATCAGGAGTCTTGCTCGGTTTCTGCTCCTTGCCTGTCTTCCATATCTGCCACCAGATGAACGGCGAGGCGAACAGACAGGTGAAGACCAGAAGAAATGTATAAAGCGATCTTTTGAAATTGCTCATTGCTATCTCACTTTCCTAAAGTTCTGTAATTCTGTTATCAGAAGCGGTCATACAGGAACGGATCGACATTGCCGCCTCTTTTGTACATGATATATACCGAAAACCAGAATACTGCAAGGAGTATAACAGGTGTGACCGGTGAGTTCTTGATCTTCTTGTAGATCTTCTCCGGAATGGGAGTGCAGAACACGAAGCAGCCGATGAAGTATTTCCAGTATACTGCCCATTTCTCTGCGCAATCCCCTTCATGTACGATGCCGCTGGCCTTGACGAAGGGTATCAGTCGCATGATGTATATGCCGATCTGCTTCATGTCCGTAACTGCGAACAGCAGCCATGTGAGCGGTATAACGAGTGCCATGTACAGGTGTGCGGCGATGCGGTGCTCCTTGAGGAAATCTCCGATGTAGAAGCGTTCGAGCATGATCAGCCCGAAGAGCGCCAGTCCCCAGAAGACGAAGTTCCAGCTTGCGCCGTGCCATATACCCGTGAAGAGCCATACGATAAGGAAGTTGCGCACGGTCTTGCCGCTGCCCTGACGGTTTCCGCCGAGCGGGATGTAGATATACTCACGGAACCATGAGCCGAGAGTGATATGCCAGCGTCTCCAGAAATCAGACATGGAGGTCGCTGCATAGGGGTGGCGGAAGTTCTCCGGTATCTTGAATCCGAACAGCTCGCCGAGGCCCATTGCCATGAGGGAGTATCCGCAGAAATCGAAGTAGAGCTGGAAGGAGTAGGCTATGATGCCGAGCCAGGCAAGTCCTGTGGAAATGCTCTTGAAGCCTATGCCGTTTATATCTCTCCAGAGCAGACCTATCTGATCTGCAAGTATCACCTTGTATCCGAGACCTATGGTAAAGGTCTTGAGTCCGTTCTCTATCTTTGAAGGAGTATGCCTGCGCTCGTTGACGAGGTCTTCCGCAACATCCTTGTATCTTACGATAGGGCCGTTGCTGAGCTGCGGGAACATACTGATGTAAACGCCGTAGTTGATGAAGCTCTCCTCGGGCTCTGTCTCCTTGCGGTAAACGTCAACGAGATAGGAGACGTTCTGGAAGGTCACGAAGCTGATGCCGAGGGGCGCTATGAGATCCTTTACCGTAAGCGAGAAGCCGATGTGATTGAGGTTCGTGAAAATGAAGCCGGTGTATTTGAAGAATATCAGCCACCAGAAGTTGAATACTATTCCGAGTATCAGCCATAGCTTTGCCGATTGCCGGAAATGGCCGATGAAGTTGCCGATGATGAAGTTGAACAGTATCGTCAGGATAAAAAGGCTGATATACAGCGCCGGATGCTCCGTCAGTCCGAAGGCGTAGAAAACCATACTGCCCAGCAGGAGGACGAAGTTCTTATACTGGAGCTTCGGCGGGTCGAAGCCCTTTATAGGAAATAACTGCGGAATGAATCCGTAGAAGATCAAAAAGACCGGTAGAAATATGAATATGAAATTCAGACTGCTGAAAACCATTTGATATGACCTTTCTTTTATATGTGGATCATGTGAGCGGCGCAGACTGCCGCATATACTATTCTACACGTAATCCGCCAAAAAGTCAATACAATCACGCCAAAAAACCGGAGATTTCCGGCACTTTTCCCGATTTGTACAAGTTGCGGGAAGCGATTGCGGAACAAGAAGTCTTTTTGTCGGCGGAATTGCCGGAAAACTTAAGCAGGCGCACCGGAATGCGCCCGCTTTATATTACTATATCATGTATTCCCTGACGCTCTCTTTTAAAGTTCCCCTAAGAGCGTTTTTATATCACTGCTTATCCTTTCATACTCAAAATCGTGTACGTAGTGACCGCAGTCGAGCTTTATAACCTTACCATTTGTCGAAGCGTCAGCCATCGCCTGCATACCGCTCACCCAGAGCTCCTGTCCGCTGTAATCGGCAGAAGCATACAGTATCATGGGTACTGTGGGAAGAGGAGAAGCGTTCAGCTCGTCTATCATGGCAAGCTCGGTATCAAGATCGCCCTCATTCATGATCGTGTCATTTGCAGTCGTGTGACAGGCTATCTCGGTAAATATCCTTTTTTCATCATCTGTCAGCGTGCCTGACATATCGAAGTTTGCAAGCCTTAAAAGTCCCGTATATTTACCGGATCGGTTCACAAACTTGGCAAGACCGAGGAGTTTGTCATTGCTTTTAAGTGTTTCTGTGCTTTCACAGTTGGGCGTACACATATCAAGACCGACTATAGCCTCGACCTCGTCGGGATACTTCTGCGCCCAGAGGGTAGCCTCATAGCCCGAGAAGGAATGAGCACAGAGTACGAAGGGACCGTTTATGCCTGCCTTTTCAAGTGCCTCTCTGTCCTGACGGAGAATGGTATCCATATCACGCTCGCCGTCAACCATATCGCTGAAGCCGTAGCCGAATTTCTCGACAACGACTATTCTGTTATCGTCGGAAAGCCTGCTGTAAAGCACCTTGAAATCCAGTATCGGAGAGGGAGTTCCCCAGCCCGACATGAAAACTATGGTGTGGTCGCCCTCACCCTCGGTGTAGATGCTCATGTTGTGGCCGTCCACCTCTACAAGCTGTCCGAGAGGTGTTTCGTACAAGGCTTTGTTCTTTTTCAGCAGTATCTGATTGATGAACGTCATCACGATCAGAAATACCACTAACAGGATCAGAAGTCCGAGTAATACCTTTCCGACTATTTTCAGTGCTTTTTTCATGATGTATTCTCCTTACTTGCCGAGCCCGCTGATGAACTCTCTTATGCCATTCACGAGGCTGTCATGCTCCTTTTGGATTATCTCACTGTGACCGCAGTCAAAGCTTTCCGACTGAACATTCGCCATGCCCTCGGTATAGCTTTTTTCAAAGCCCTGCCACTCTTCCTCGCTCACGCCCGTACCCTCGCCGTTGGTGAGGTACAGAAACATCGGAACGTCGGGCTTTTCGCCGTCGGTTATCCTCTTGACGCTCGCCTTGATGTTTTCCGCCTCGCTCTTGTGGCACTTGTTGAGGAAGTTGCGGCAGACCAGCGTTCTTTCCAGCGCTATGTCCTCGGGGGAGTCGGTATCGGGGAACATATTGTCGCCGACGAACAGTCTGATAAGACCTGTGGCTTTGACAGCCGATATGAGTCTTACTTCGCCGCTCACATCGGTGTTCATATCATCGTATGACTCAGGGAAAGCCATGTCTATTCCTACTATGCCCGCCACATCTTCGGGGTACATCTGCGCCCATGTCAGCGCCTCGATGCCCGACATCGAGTAGGGGCAGAGGATATACGGCGCTTCAACGCCCGACTTTTGCAGGGCTTCTCTGTCCTGCTTGACTATGCATAACAGAAACTAATTATCCTTTTCGTTTTTATCATCGAAACTCCCGAAAACTGCCAATGCGATAGCAATGCCTATCCACGGAAAAGCAGCTAAAAAAAACTCTGTCATATTTTCTCACCCTCACATTTTTCTTTTATAATACAAATTCACGACGATCGTTACCAATGCACTGAAAAGCAATGCCGCACACAAGGTAATGCATATCTTTTCATCGAAAAAGCTCGCCGTAATAGCAGCCATAGCTATACCGACCATTGATATGGTCGAACCTTTTTGCGATGTTTCTTTTCCAATGGCAATGTTACGTTCATCGGTTTCGTTTATGTACATCTCTTTCAGCTTTTCTTCATTATGCAAAGCTGTGTACGCTGCAGCAAGGTTATATACCGCAACCAATTCCATTCCGATAAAAACTCCCATTGAAATACTCTGTGCGAAGACATTTGCTCCTTTTGTCACAAATAATAGTGCAAAATACAATGCAAGACTGCACAGGCAAACTGTTGTATCGACCTTAAAACGCTTTTCGACCTTTTTTCTGAATTTCTCCATTATGATTTTCCTTTCAGATTTTCCTCGCCCTCAAAAATGAACAGTTCCTCAATTGTCATATCAAAAAACTGTGCTGCTTTGTGAGCGAGAGTAAGTGAAGCATTATATTTCCCATTTTCCAATGAGATAATAGTCTGCCGAGTCACGCTCAGTGCATCAGCAAGTTCTTGCTGCGTGACTTTCCTTGCTTTGCGAAGCTCTTGGATCTTATTTTTCAATTCTATCGACCTCCCAAACGAGGTAAAGTTAACTTTACAATAATAGTATAGCACACTTTACATCAAATGTCAAGTGCGTTTTACATATTTTCAAAAACTTTTTCTCAAAAAAAGGACAGACACTCTCCAAAAGAGTGTCTGTCCTTACAATTTGTAGCCTGCTGTATCCAGCTTACAATGTTTTCGTGAAAACTTCTATACCGCTACTGTCCTAATAGCAAGCTCTTTTTTGTGTTTATCTCCACTCGTATCGTGTACGATGCTCAGTACGCTGAGATACGGCAGTCTGAGTGGCATACACATTGATATTTTTATCAACGAGATATTCTCTTCAATTGAGGCTCTCCGTCCTTTTAGAGTATAGTCTCAAAGTCACGGTCATCGTCGATGACGTCGCTCATGCCGTAGCCGAAGCGCTCCACCACCGCACATCTGTATTCATCACTCAGCTGTGTATACAGCGGCTTGAAGGTGAACACGGGAGAGGTGTCCGCAGAGGGCGGCAGGAACACCAGCGTCTGCTCTCCCTCGCCCTCGACGTAAACGTTCAGCTTGTGACCGTCGACCTCGACACGCTCGCCGGGGTAGCTCTCCAGCAGCTTATCCTCTTTTTTCAGCATTATCTGATTGTATACCGTCATGACTATCAGGAATACCGCTATCAGTATCAGCAGTCCTAAGAATATCTTTCCTGTTATTTTAAGTGCTTTTTTCATTTTAGTTCCTCCGTGAAGTTTTCCGCCCCCGTTGAACGGGGGCGGAGTCTGTGTTATTCCTGTATCTCAGGCATCTCGCCGGTATCCTCATATTCGAGGATATCGCCGGGCTGACATTTCAGCGCATGGCATATAGCGTCAAGCGTTGAGAAGCGGATAGCGCTTACCTTGCCTGTCTTGAGCTTTGAGAGGTTGACGTTGCTCACGCCTACCCTGTCGCTGAGCTCGTTGAGGCTTATTTTCCTGTCCGCCATTACACGGTCAAGTCTTAGAATGATTGCCATAGCGCACCTCCTCAGAGTGTCTCGTCAGCTTCCTTCTGAAGCTCTGCACCGTAGCTGAATGTGAATACGAAGAGGAATACAACGAGTACTGCAAGTACGCCGATGATGCCTATTCCGTTAGCTGTGAGTGAAGCGATGCCGAAGGGGATGAGGGAGTATGCGAAGTACTTCATAGCTCTGATAACTTCCTCATGGAAGGGGGACTCGCACTTTGAGAGCTTCCTGGAAAGGTTCTTTCCGAAGAAGGCAGCTACAAGGATCAGAGCGAGTACGGCAGCTGTAAAGAAGCAGCCTGTGCAGATGGCATACTTTACTGTTGCGCCGTTGAATTCGTCCATAGCACCGTCAACCATGTATGTCTTGGTATTCTCGCCGGTCTTTTCCTCTGTTACGTTCCAGTGCATCTTGAATCCGAAGTTGTTTATCTTGATATCGGCAGGCTCGAGATTTACGATCTCAACATGACCTGACTCAACGAGGAATCTGCCGAGGGGGTTGAGGTTTGACTCGTCTACGTCGATCTCGGCTGTGACCTTGCCGTTAACGTTGAGAGCATTGTCTGACAGGCCGAGAGCAGCGAATCCGGCGATGACAGTACCGACGATGCCGGCGATGAGTACGATGATAACGAGTATCGAAATGATGTATGATACTGTTCCCAGTGTGTTGATCTTTCTGATGTTTGCGTTTTTCATAACCATTCTCCTTTAATATTATTCATAAGGTTTTTATTCTTTCAGATCTGACCTCCGGGAGCTTTTCGTTCATGTTCCCTTCCGGTGATTATATAATACCACAGCTTTTTACGAAAGTCAATAGTTATTTAACGATAAACATTAAATATTGTATGTTTGCATATAAACGGCATAGAAGAATACTGTCTCATCTGTGCGAAATACACGATAATTATTTAACGACAAACATTAAAAACTTATCGTGTGACGTATGTGGTTGCAGGATGGGGTGGATTGTTATGTAAAGATCAGGACCGCCGAAGGTATCCCTGACAGTATAAAAACGCATAAAAGCGGGCGCACACAGTGCGCCCGCAACGATCAGATGTTATTTTTTCTTTTTGGTCTCAGCTTTCTTTACCTTTTCCTTCTTTTCTTTTTCAGGAGCCGGCAGCGGTGCGGGAGCGGCAGCTATACGCTCCGGTACAGGTTCAGCTGCGGGAGTACCGAAGAGGAAGAGCTTGTCTGCCCATTGCCTTCCGGAGAGCTTTTTGCGTGCGCAGTCATAAAGGCAGCACATACCGAATGCGGCATATCCTGACATCATTATGAAATAAGGTAAGGCATACTGGGATTTGGCCTCGCTGATTAGATGGAAGAGCATTCCGCCGAGTATGACGAGCGGGAAGAAGAGTTCAAGGAGACGCTTCCTTCTGAAGGAGGAGACAACTCCTGCAAGCACGGCTGCGAATACGATCTGAGCATATTTGTCCATATATCTCTTCATAGGGTATTCACCCGGTCCGCATACCCATTCGGCAAGAGCACCACGTTCACGATATGTAGGCCGGACCTGACTGTTCCAGATGCCTTCGTATGTTGTATCGTTCCACTGAGAGAGGAACTTTCTTGTGAAGAAATTCCTTGTGTAATAGGGATGACGTGCGAAATAGCCTATACGTTTATGGATAATTTCGGAAAGAGCGGCTTTTGATTCTGTTTCATTATTGCCGTTTTCCATAAAGAGAATGAATGTGTATTTTTGATTGTTCCAGCCGGGACCGGCGGGATTATCGCTGAGCCCCATAGCTATGTATGAACTGAACGGAACAGAATCATTTGGAAGAATGCCTGCGCGCTCATAGTACATAAAGCATACTCCGTGCTGAATGAACAGGGAAGTTACAAAAACAGTGATGACCAGCAGGATATCCATGAGGTATTTTTTACGTTCCGGCATTCTGGCGATGACTACCGCAGCTATAGCCACAACGAAGATGATGCAGTTTGCCTTGAGCATGACTGCAACGGCAGCGGGCAGGAATGTGAAAAGGAGCCATTGGAGAGCATTGCTCTCGAAATAGCGTATAAGACTGTATACTGCGATAAGTGCAAACATAAGGCCTGGGATTATGCCGTATGTGAAGTTTGAAATCAGTATCGGAGGTACACAGAACATCAGCAGCAGAAAGGTGAGGTCGGTAACACGGCGGTCACGGAATATCCGTCGGTTTATGGCTGCAATAAGCATTTCTGATACAGCGAGCATGGCTACGTTGACGTATTCGATCGGCAGATAAGTTTCTTTATTGCTGAAAAGGCCGAAGATGCGGAAAATTATCTCATACAGGAAGCAAATACCGAGCTGATAGGGATAGTACTGGAAATATGATGCTTCTTTTACAGTCAGGACTTCATAGTTGTCATGTGCGAACTTATAACCTGCTTCAGAAACATAAAGTGAATCATATGACGGCTTGCTCTGCGCCGAATGCACCCATATACAGCCTATGACCATGATCCACAGAACAAGAAAAAGTTGTTTCTTTCCGTAAGACAGCTTCTTCATTCTCGGTATTGCGATAAAGCAAAGCATGGTGCCTGCTGCAAGAGATATAAGATTAATGATAATGCTGTCACAGTTGAATATAAAGTTTTCATACCTTATTTCAGATGAGCCGAATCCATGACTGTCAGATACAGTGACCGTCATATCCGTAGTCTGCAAAAGACTGTATATAACAAGTATGCCCATCAAGAACATCATCAAAACTGCTATGACTGTTCTCAGTAAACGTTCGGGTGCTTTTTCTCCCGGGACCGCTTTTGTTCTGTTTTTCATACTTTCCTCCGTGACCGGTCACTGACCGCTGTAATACCTTTTAATGATATCATTATACAGGGAAGTTGTCAAGTATTGCAAGGAGCATTTGCCAGCTGCTCTTCCTTATGATATAATGAAAACATAAAAAAATCAGCAGATGTGTTACGTTTTTCATTCTCTGTTACAATAGATATAACAGGAGCTGTACCGGATAGCATCTTAAACAAAGGCGGTGAGGAAAATGACGAATGAGGAATACCACAGAAGGTCGCAGGCCTCTTCAAGGGAGGCTCACAGGGCGGTATTTGACGAATACTTCAACTATGTATATACCATAGTCTTCAACAGACTGCGAAGCTGTGCGAGCCGTGAGGATATCGAGGAATGCGTCTGCGATGTGTTTGCGGAGTTCTACCGCTGCTACGACTACAGCAAGGCGCCGGACGGTGATATCTCCGGATTCATAGGCGTGGTTGCAAGGCGCATGGCGTCCGCACGCTACAGGAAAAACTCAGCCGGAGCGGAGACAGTGCCGCTCGAGGATGAAGCCTGCAAAGTCAGTGATCCCGCTGCCGATACCGAGAACGAGGTGGAGGGCAAGGAGCTCAGGCGGATCATACTTGACAGCATCGCAGCGCTCGGCGAGCCCGATTCCACCATAATCCTTATGAAATACTATTACGGCCGGTCTGCAAAGGAGATCGCCGGAGCTGTTTCGCTGACTCCGGAGAATGTCCGTGTGCGGAGCGGAAGAGCGGTCAAGAAGCTTGGCGATATACTGAAAAAAGCCGGTATATCATTGTAAGGAGGGCTATCCATGAAAAAGGAAGATATAGATCTCAGGGCGCTCGAGAACGCCGATGAGGAAACGATAAAAAGACTGTCTGCGCTGCCCTGCCCGGTATCGGAAAAGGACAGGGACAGGCTGTTCGAGAAGTGTGAGAAGCGCACAGCCGGCGGCGGTATCACCAGAACGGACAACGCAAATGTTGTTACCGGAGTTGAGACCTACCGCAGACCTGTATGGCGGAGCGCACTTGCAATCGCTTCGGCATTTGTCCTTATTGCCGGAGTATGTACCGGCGGAGTGCTGCTGAAGGGCTTCAGAGGCGGCAGCATAGTCGACCCGACAGCCGCAACAGATGGGACGGCATACACGTCAGATGAAGAAAAGTCGTCTGCCGCACCTTTCGGGGATATCTCCGGCGGCAGGGTGCGCTTTATGTCAACTGCCTATGCGCCCTATGTTTACGATACGTTCAGCGACGCTACCGCACCGGAGCTTGCGGAGGCATTCAACTCCTCCTGGTGGGATGAGCTTCCGGAGGATTCGCAGATGCCTGACGGCGAGAGGACGTTTGTATACGTTGACAACAACGGTCAGAGATTCAGCCTTGCGTTCTGCGGCGGAACGGTCAGTTACGAAAAAGACGGCAGCATAACGAATTACAGTGTGTCTGAGGATGTAACTGCTCTTGTCAGAGGTCTCGCTAATCCGAAAGAGCCTGCTGACGCTCTGCAGGGACATCTTATATGGTGCAAGATGGAGGACCTTAACGCTGAGAGCGTATGGAAGAACAACGAGCCGGTGCCGGAGACGATATTTGAGCAGGCTTCTGTTCCGTCCGTGCTTAAGGGAAAGAACATCAAAGAAAGCTATGCCCAGTATGACTACGCATACGATATCCATGACATCAATGAAAACGCCAAGCATGCGGATGACCTTATAACCGGAAAGGTCGAGGAGGTATCCTACGGGGCAACGGCTTGGGTACAGGAGGATGGACCCTCCGACGCCTCTCCCTTTACGAGCATCAAAGTGACCGTGACCGGAGATACGGCGGGAAGATATGCTCCCGGAGATACTGTTAATATAGAAACGGCCGGCGGTTTCGTTTCCCTGCGTGACCGTATGGGCGATCAGCTTTATATGACCGGCGGCAAGTACGGCAGCGGACTGGCAATGACCGAGGAAGAGATAGACAACATATACTATCATGAGATAGTGGAGAGCGGCGAGGTGCCGATCGTCGGCAAAGAATACGCTTTCTTTGTGCGTGACAACGAAAACTCCGATCGCATCAGAGACGTCAGCAGCGTCGGATTCGAGTACGGTATGCTCTACAAGTGCGACAACATCTATATACAGCGTGTGGTCGACAGCAACTCCGGCGCAAAGTCCTTCAACTTCTACGATATGAACGACCTCAGGGCTATAATGGGACTTTCCGCTGAACTCGATGAGACAACAGCCGAAAACGACACCGACTGGGGCATAGGCATGGAACTGAACAAGGTGACTCCGAAGAGAGCAGAGCTGACGATAACCCGCAGCAGTGACGGAAACCTGAAGGGTACTCCCCAGACAGGCATGGGCTTTCATATAGAGCAGCTGACAGATGACGGCTGGAAAATACTTATATCGAAAGGCAGTTCAATATTCTCCGATGACAGCATATTCATCCCGACTGAGGGCGAGCCTGTTGTAATGACGCTGGACTGGGAAAACCGCTACGGAGAGCTCACGCCCGGAAAATACAGGATCGTAAAGACGGTAACGGACTACAGAGCTCCGAGCATCTATGACGAGAAGGATTATTATCTGCCGTTTGAGATAAGATATGCTCCGGAAGATACATCTGAAACAGATATCGTTCCCGCTGAGGAAAGCGACAAATACGGCGTCTCTATGGCGATAACCAATGTGACGCCGAGGGGTGCAAGGCTTACGGTATTCCGTGACAGCAGCGGCTCGGAAGCGGATGTAATTACCCGCGGCGATTACTGGATAGAGCGGCAGACCGAGGACGGCTGGGAGGCGATGACGGGAAGCGACAAGATAATATTCCCGGCTGATACGTATGATATACCCGTGGGCAGCAGGCTCAGCCTTGATGTTACATGGTACTGGATATTCGGCGACCTTGAGCCCGGTAACTACATGTTAGTAAAGTACGTGTATGAGAATGACAGCCGGACCCGAAGTGAGCAGCACATCATACCGTTTACCGTTGAGGAAGGCGCCGAAGCTGATGATACGACTGTCTCAACAGAAAAGAACGTGATATTGATTCCTGTCGGCTATGATTTCCGTGATACAAAGCTGATCTCAGCTATCGGAGACAACGGAAAGCTGGGCTATATCTATGAAAGTGAAATGCACGGACACCAAGGCGTCACAAATCCGCAGGAGGCCATGGCATATATGGAGTCAATAAAGAACGGCACCTATAAGCCTAAGGCAATAAATGTCTATGAACAGGACGGAGTTACAGTCATCGATACTATGACAGAACAATTGAATTGATATATGCGGGCGGATGTTCTCATCCGCCCGTTTCTGTCAGTAAACCATAGTTGAATCAGGGGACGCCTTCACTTGCAAGGCGTCCCCTCTTCCAAAACAGTCCCCCGGACTGTTTTGGAATTCACCCCTTGCGAAGCGCCCTGCGGAAAATGCGGGGCGTTGCCCCACACCCCACCAGAGGCGCTGCCTCTGGACTCCGCTAAAGGGGCGCAGCCCCTTTAGAATCCCAGATTGAGTGAAAATGTACCGGAGCGGTCGGGATCATCCATTAAGCTCCGGGCTCTTGCATTTTGTCACAGAGTATGATAAAATGTTTTTTGTATACAATACCCGATCATCAAGGAGAGAAAAATGGAGTACAAATACAAGGCGTTTATAAGCTACCGCCACCTTGAGCCCGATATGCAGGCCGCCGAGAAGCTTCAGAAGCTGCTCGAAGCCTACAAGCCGCCGAAGAGCCTCGGCAAGACAAAGGAGAACTGGCGCATATTCCGTGATGTTTCAGAGCTCCAGTCGAGCAGCGACCTCAGCGAGAATATCAGGAATGCTGTCGAGACCTCGGAATTCCTCATCGTTATATGCTCGCCGAAATATAAGGAGTCCAAGTGGTGCCTGCAGGAGCTCAACCGTTTCCGTGAGCTGCACGGCAACACCAACGAGAACATCATTACCCTCCTCGTAAGCGGTCTGCCGCAGGAATCCTTTCCGGAGGAGCTTACCTATACCGAAGTTACCACGACAGACGAGAACGGCAACGAGGTTAAGGTGAGAATGGACGTCGAGCCCCTTGCCGCCAATATCACGGCGGACAGTCTCAAGGAGTCGATGAAGAAGCTAAACACCGAGTATCTCCGTATAGCTGCACCTCTTCTCGGCTGCGATTTCAACGACCTCTTCCAGCGTGAGAAGCGCCGTGAGGCCGCACGCAGAAGAAGGATATTCGGCGGAGTTACGGGTATACTCTCCCTTATCTCCGTTATAAGCATAGCCTCCGCAGTCACGATCAACGGGAAGAACGTCCGCATACAGGAGCAGAACGACCAGATCAAGGAGCAGAATACCCAGATCATAGCTCAGAACGAGCAGATCGAGAAGAAGAACACCGACCTCCTTGTTGAGAATGCCGGACATCTTGCCGTGGAATCGGAGAACCTGTTCAGTGAAAACAGCCTTATCCCTGCGATACAGAAGGCAGTAGAGGCGCTCCCCGCACAGGAGGAGAAGCCTGTAATACCTGAGGCGGAGTACGCTCTCTCCCGTGAGCTCGGTATGTACCGTCATCAGCAGCTCGTTCCCCGCCTTGCCCTCAAGCACGAATGCTCCGTTGAGCAGCTTTCCTTCATGGGCGGCGGAGTGACCGTCGTATCACAGGATGCGACCGGTGTATACTTCTGGGACGCAGTGACGGGCGGCCTTTTAAAGAAGATAACAGCCTCCGATGAGGAATTCGCATCGGAGAAGAACGGCAGTGCAAATGAACTCACTGCGGTATTCGATGTCAGCCCCGACAAGACGGGCACCTACTTTGACAAGGCGGGAGATCCGGGAAGCACCCGGTATGAAGACAGCTCTGTGTTCAATGTTGTGCATACCAACTACGTGCATGACGTAGATGCTGACGAGCCCGGGACCGGCGGTGATGTGTACATATACAACTCCGACAGCACGGTATGGCGGCTTGACGGTGCAACAGGCAGTATCAGATGGAAAAGCGTCCTTCCGGAAGATGCCTACTTATGCAATGATATAATATTCGGCGAGAAATCCATTCTCCGCCTGTATCAGGACAAGACCGTACTGCCCGGCGGCAGCGAGATACAGGGAAAGAACCATTACCTCGATATCATTGACCGCGAGACAGGAGCGCAGACGGCAAAGGCTGTCATATCAGATCTCTCCGATACATCCTTCGGCATCCTGCTGGATATCGATTTCTATGACTACAGGGACGGCATCCTTTATACCTACAACGACGAAAAGAATGAGGCGCAGGCCTTTGAGATAAAGGATAATGCGCTCGTATCTGCGGGCAGCGTTCCGGCTGTCTTTGCCGAGGAAAGATCCATACACAATGTGTATATGCAGTTTATCGGCGATGAGCCGATTGTGATATCGAACGAAGTATCCGCCTTCGACCTCACATCAACATTCACCCGCTGTGAAAACGGGCTCAAGGCGGAGAAATGGAGCCTTACGCTGCCGGTAAACTATTTCAACAACGGCAGGGTGTTCCATTTCCCGGCGGCTGAATGCAGGCAGGAGCATGACATCCTTGTGGCGCTGACGAACAGGCATATCTCCTTCATCGACTACGAGACAGGCAAGGAGCTCAGGACCATCGCTCTTGATGCCGATATCATCGATTCATCCTACGGCCGCAACGGCGTCGTTATGATAACGGACGCAGGCGGCAGGGAATACGTTCTCCCTGTAGCCGCCTATGTCACAGGAAATGCCACTGACAACGATGCCATGAGGGTACAGACCATAGATACCGCAGTATCGCTTTGCAGCTACAGCCGCGGAAAGTATGTGACCTCCGGCGATTATTCCAATACCGCATACATCCAGTACACCGAGGAAAACCCGATGTTCACCGCCATAGATGCCGGAGAGTATATGTATGTAAACAGCATCCCGGCAGTAACCGATGACGGTTCACTTGCAGCTGTGTATGCAAGCTACTATCCGGACGGAAAGTATAGCAATGATGTAAAGGTAACCCGTCATTTCTTCATCTACAGCACCGCCGGCGGAGAGCTTACCGAGATAAAGGCTCTTGAAGACTACAGCATAAACGCTGCGGCCTTTACAGAAAGCGGCAAGCTGATAGTCAATGCCAAGGAGCCGAACGGAGACGGCGGCATAAGTACACAGGATATGACGTACATAGTTGATCCCTCTGACGGCAGCGTTAAGAATGTTGAGGGCGTTCCCGCAGTCGTCCGCTCCGATATGAAGTTCATCCCGGAAGGGGACAGCGTTTACTTCCTTGCCGACAGCGAGCGCAATCTGGTGCGTGTTTCTGCCGACGGCAGCTTCGGTGTATGGGAGCAGAAGGCAGAGGATGCAATAACCCCTGACAGGAAGATAGTTGATGCAAAGTACGCAGTATCAGGCGACAGAGCAGCTGTGCTTGCCGAATCGGCAAACGAGGAGTTCCAGTACCTTGAGATATACTCCTTTGCAGACAGCAGTACTGTAAGTATTGACTGCGATTTCTCCGGCGACCTCGGACTTGCCGTAAGGCGTATCTTCTGGCAGGACAGTGATACCGTGGGAGTATTCTTCAGCAACAACACCGTATCCTTCTTCGATGCAGCCACCGGAAAGCGCACTGTAGAGGTATCTCTCAGCGGTATGGGCCAGGAGCCGGTATCAGTTGCTCCTGTCACAGCGGATACCTTCGCAGTTCTCTGCCGTGATTCCTGCATATATGAAATGAACGAAAAGGGCATGACTGATCGAAGCTGCCGCCTTGATTTCAGCAGCGAAGACAAGAACAGCATCCGCAGCTACGACAGCACAAATGCCGCACGCCTCGAGACAAAGCCCTCCTCTGACGGGACGCATATCTACGTCGTATGGGACAGCGATCAGGCATGGCTGCTCGATACTGAGAGATTTGCAGTCCGCTACAGGATAGATGATTTCGCAGCTGCACCGGCTCATGGAGATAAGGTGTTCATCAATGACAGAGTTTTCGGCAAGGCCGGTGTATTCCCGATATATACCACAAAGCAGCTGATCAGCACCGCATGGGAATATCTCCGGGCGCTCGGCGAGGGCTGAAAGGAGGAGGCAGATGAAAAATAAAAACAGCCGGAGCAAAACCACCCGGCTGATATTCCTGCTTGCCGTCTTTTCCTTTCTTATCGCAACGGCACAGGGTATCAATTATTACAAGAACTATGAGCCATTCTTCAAGCTGCTGCTCGTTCTTCAGAACAGTATCAACGCATTCGGATTCAAGGCCTCGGTAACTATAAAGGATACCGTTGCATTCATAAAGGACGAGCCGTCATTTATCAGCAGAAGCATCGGCTATGCCTACTGTATAGCCGTATTCACAGCGCCGTACTGCACCCTCTCCTTTATATACAAATTCCTCGAGAGGATACTGCGCTTCATCATCTTCTTCCGCAGGAACAAGAACTGCCGTCATGTGGTGGTATTCGGCTTCAACAGCGATGTCCGCTCCATGCTCAGGAACGATACTGCCGATCCGAAGGAGGTATGCGTGCATATCGTCACCTCAGAGGCGATGTCACAGGAGGAAATATACAGCCTCAATAAATCGGGCTATGTGATACATACCGCCGATGTGCTCAAGGCCCCAGCACAGGAGCTTGAATCCCTGCTTTCAAAGACGCATATAACTCAGGCGACGAATATAATCCTGTTCGAGAACTCCTCGATACGTAATTTCTCCCTGCTGCAGCTCTTCCGTCTCAACGAGAACGACTCCGAGGAGAGGATACGCCTTGCAGAGGGCGCAAAGGTATCCTGCCGCTGTGAGGACGAGGGTATCGGAAGGCTTATCGCCGGCTATTACAACAGCGCAGCCGGTACGGATGCCTTCTACGACCTTGAGCTTATGGGACTTCCCGAGATGCAGATACATAAGATGTATTCCGACTACCCGCTGCATACAATATACAAGGGTACTGACACCCCGCTGAAGGACTGGACAGTGCATCTCCTTGTGGCCGGCTTCGGACAGCTCGGTCAGGAAGCCGTGATACAGGCCATGAATCTCGGAGTAGTGCATGAGCAGAACCGTATCATAATAGACGTTATCGACAGCAGCATCAAGTCGAAAAAGTCGGTGTTCCTCAACCGTTTCAGCCGTGATACCTTCGATATCACAGACAATAAGGCTGTCATGAAGAGCAGTGCGGCGGACGGTCTTCTTGAGATAAACTTCTATGAACTCGATATCGCACACATGGGCTTCTATGACATGATTCGCAGCCAGCTCGATACAGAGCCCTACACCTATGCTGTCATAGCGCTGAGCAATATCGACCTTGCGGTAAACTGCGCCGTTCAGCTGGAGGAGTACTTTGCCGAGCGTTCGCTCAAGGCACCGATACTTATGCGAATGGATACCGACAGAAGACTTGCGGGCTATATCACATCAGAGAATGACGTGCTCTCAGACGTAAGACTGATCGACGACAGAAGCGTAGTCATCACGCTCGATATGATAATCGACCGCACGATAGACCTGAGTGCCAAGCAGTACAACCATATCTACGAGAATATATCCCTCCTCACAGCCGACGAGACCGGAAATACGGATAATTCCGACAAGGATCCGGAGCAGGAGTGGAACAGGCTGAGACTCTTCCGCCGTTCATCGAGCAAGGCAGCAGCCTATCACGACGAGGTCAAGAACGATATCATACCGAAGCTTGCTGAGGAGAGCGGAGCAGATCTGTCCGCAAAGCTCGAGGAGCTTATCGGCAAGGAGGGCAGGCTTATGCGGTATACCGGTACGGCATGGCGCATGAGGGGCTCGGAGGAGGAGCTGCTCGGGCTGATGAAGAAGGACAGCTTCGCATACAGCCTCGCCTCGCTCGAACACCGCCGCTGGTGCTGCTATATGGCATCTATCGGCTGGAGGGCGGGCGAGAGGAGCGACCGCTTCCGCCGCAACCCGTGCCTTGTGACACAGGAAAAGCTGATGGAGACAAAGCCGGAGATGTGCAAATACGATCTTATGTCCCTCATGGCAAGATACAAGCAGCAAAGCTGAAAAAACAGGCAGCCGTAATGGCTGCCTGTTGTATCTTATATACGTTTATTGTTTTCTTTGGCTGTTTTCAGGGAAGCGATAAGGATCTTCTTTATTTCAAGGCAATCTTCGAGCATTGAATCACCGTGAGACTTTTCTATGTAATCCGTAAGTATGAGCAGCCTGAGCCAGTATTCAGTCTCAGCAGTTTCTTTCAGTGATATTTGCAGCTTTGCTATAAAATCTGCCTGACTTATGCCGTAAGCAGCTTCATTGGCGTTAGCTCCGATAGACGTTCCACACCTTAATATTTGTTTAGAGATTATTGACTCTTTTTTCTCTTTAACGAGATATTGATATAGCTTGACTATTCTTGCGGCGAATTTTAATGATTTATCAAGCAGAGGATTGCTCTGATACATACAAATCTCCTCGTTTTTAATGAATAAAGAATAATGAATAGTGAATAACGAATAATACAGAAACGCCCTGACAGCAATATTATGATTTATACATTATTCACTATTCATTATAAATTGAGCCCGTCACATCAGTGACGGGCGTTTCTGGTTGGGGTGGAAGGATTTGAACCCTCGAAATGACGGAGTCAGAGTCCGTTGCCTTACCGCTTGGCGACACCCCAATATATGTACTGAACGATTCAGCTTTATTATTATATCACTCCCGGATACAAAAGTCAATACTTGAACAGATATTTTTTTGTTTTAACTTTGCGGCACACCTGGGTGCGGAACAGGTGTGTGCCGCCGTAAAAATAAAATAGCGCATAAAAGAACAGGAAGCCCGGGTGTTAAGGGCTTCCTGCTCTTTTATAAAGGATGAAAATTGAAAAAATCATATATTAAAGAAATGAAACTATCTTATTTCAAAGGGGCATTTCGTGGCTTCCGCTCTCCGCTGTTCCCCTTTGCTGATATTATTGTACCATATGTGTGCCAAAAAATCAAATATATATTTTTTATCGGCGATATATAGATAATATATATCACCAAAAATCACTCTGTTCTATAAATGCAAGATGGCTATATATCAGGATAAATTAATATAAAGTTCACAATTGGTAATGAAATGCAAAAAATCGCCTGTCTGTAAAGCGGGACGAAAGTGTACCACATTTAACAAAGCCCTCAGGAACACTTTCCGACACGAATTTACCAGGTTTATTAATAATATGGTCATGAAATCAGGATAATAATGCTTTTTCTTGCAGCAAATTGCCATATATACAAGTGTGCCTCAGAGAAAGCCTGTGGTACACTTCTCTGGTACACTTTATTTTTGGTTTTTGTTCTTTACAAAAAATGTGTACAATAGGTCAAATGTTAAATCCACGTAAAATTACGCTTCTTCCCCTTGACTATTTCCCTGCCGGTGTTATAATTTAATCGTAGGAAAAGAATATATATAATAAGTAAGAAGGAGTTCATAGGTATGAACGAAGAATTTTCGATCTTTAACATCTTTACGATGCTCGGCGGACTTGCCTTCTTCCTTTACGGAATG
This sequence comes from Ruminococcus sp., assembly GCA_017620025.1. Lineage (GTDB taxonomy): Bacteria > Bacillota > Clostridia > Oscillospirales > Ruminococcaceae > Ruminococcus. Next base: position 25,335 of record JAFZRF010000029.1, on the reverse strand, counting down.
AACGTAATGTCCACGGGGCTTGAAAAGCTCACCGGAGGTAAGCTCGAGGTCGCACTGAAAAAAATGACCTCCACAAAGATCATGAGCATCCTCCTCGGAATGGTAGTGACCATCGCTATCCAGTCATCATCCGCCATGACGGTAATGCTGGTCGGATTCGTTAACTCCGGCCTGATGCAGCTTGAGGAGACTATCGCAGTCTGCTTCGGATCCAATATCGGCACAACCTTTACCGCATGGATTCTCTGTCTCGGAGAGGTCAACGGCTCTGCGGAGAGCGGCGCAGCCGGCTTCCTGCTGAAATGCCTTGATCCCGAGGCCTTCTCACCGCTGATAGCTCTTGTGGGTATCATCATGATAATGGCCTGCAAGAAGAACAAGAAGAAGGATATCGGACGCATCCTCGTCGGATTTGCCGTGCTTATGACCGGCATGACCCTTATGAAGGACTCAGTTGCACCTCTTACCGCATCAGAGGATTTCCGCAGACTTCTCACAGCATTTGAGAACCCGATACTCGGCGTACTCGTCGGCGCAGCCTTCACAGGCATCATCCAGAGCTCAGCAGGTTCCATCGCTATCCTCATGGCTTTCTCCACAGGCGGCGGACTTACCTACGGCATGGCTCTCCCGATCATCATGGGCTGCAATATCGGTACCTGCGTTACCGCGCTTCTCTCCACCTTCGGCGTATCAAAGGACGCAAAGAGAGTTGCATGGATCCATATCATCATCAAGATCATAGGAACAATGGTACTGCTCCCGATAATCGTAATACTCCAGAAGACCGGAATCATGGGCTTCATGGACAAGCCTGTCGGACTTATCGGAATATCCGCAATGCACACCATATTCAATATCGCAACAACAGTAATGTTCCTTCCCTTCACCAGGCAGCTCGTATGGCTGGCAAGGATCGTCGTTCCGGACGGAAAGGGCGAGCCCGAGGAGGAGAAGCGTACAGTTACGGGTCTTGACATAAGACTTCTGAAGACTCCCTCCGTAGCGGTAGCGGCCTGCCGTACAGCTACGATAGAAATGGCAGATATCACCCGTGAGACTATCGTCAGCGCACTCGGCCTGCTTGTCAGCAAGTACGACGAGAAGGTTGCAGCAGACGTCATAGAGAAGGAAGACATCATCGACGAATACGAGGACAAGATCAACGGCTATCTTGTAAAGCTCGCAAAGAGCAGCGTTACCGGCGCAGACAGCCGAAGCGTATCCAAGATGATGCACTGCGTAGGCAACTTTGAGCGTATCTCAGACCACGCCGTAAACCTTATCGAGAGTGCGCAGGAGATGTATGAAAAGGGCATATCCTTCTCGCCGGAATGCGTGAAGGAGATAACGGTAATATCCGAGGCCATAACCGAGAATATCAACAAGGCCTTTGATTCCTACGTGCTGAATAACCTTACACTTGCACACAAGGTAGAGCCTCTCGAGGAAGTCGTTGACAACCTCAGCACAGAGCTCAAGAACCGCCATATCCGCAGACTGCAGAACGACGAGTGTACAGTTGAGCTCGGATACATCTTCCAGGATATCCTTACAAACCTGGAGCGTATATCCGATCACTGCTCCAACATCGCCGGATGTCTTATCGAGACAGACGAGAAGACGAACATCCATGCTTATCTCCATGATGTCAAGGAGAACGACGAGACCTTCCGCAACGAATACCGTGCATATTCAGAAAGCTACTTCCTGAAGCTCGGAGTGGTTGACAGCAATAAATAATAATGAAGAGACCCCGCAGGTGATGATACTGCGGGGTCGGTTTGTTTATCAGGCGGTCTGGGATTCTAAAGGGCTGCCCCTTTAGAATCCCAGACTGAGCAAAAATGTGCTTTTGGCAGATTAAAGCGGACGAACAACATTCGCCCGCTTATATATACTTATTATATAGTATCACTCATCATAAGTGCGCACCCTGAGTGTTGCTCCGAGGCTCTCGCACACCTTGCGTGAAGCCTCTATCTGCTCCTCGGGGATAACATCGACGACGGACATCATCACCTTTGCCTTGCCGGTCTTTACGCAGTCGGCGGTGAATTTCTGCATTGCCTCCCATGCCTCTTTGAACTTCGGACGTGTCACCTTCATATACTCGTCCTTTGTTCCGGCGTTGAGGCTTACCGATACGGTATCGAGCACGCTGCATAGATCCTCTGCAACGGAGCGGCCGTTCACAAGGTCGCCGAGACCGTTTGTATTGATGCGGAGCTCCGGACAGCCTTCCATGCTGCGGAGGTATTCAGCTGTCTCAACAAGCACATCGAGTCTCTCTGTAGGCTCGCCGTAGCCGCAGAATACTATCTCGTCATAGGAAGCTATATCCCTCCTGCCGAGATCTGCCTTTATCTCCTCCATGGAAGGCTCATGCTCGAGCCACAGCGGATCGGAGCCGTAAGCGCCGTCGGCGTTGTTGCGGATGCAGAAGGTGCAGGCGCAGGGGCATCTGTTCGTGAGGTTTATATATAAGTTGTTTCCTACCTCGTAGGATATGGTCATTGCTTTTTTCATATCATCCCTCCGGATTCAGTCTATGTATATCCTCGGCACTCTCTTGGATATGCCGCATACTACCTCATAGCCTATGGTGCCGTATACCGAGGCAAGCTCGTCGGCGGTTATGATATCATCGCCGTCACGGCCGATGAGAGTGACGATGTCGCCGGACTTCGCCTCCGGCACACCTGATACGTCCATCATCAGCTGATCCATGCATACCCTTCCGACTATGGGACAGCGTACTCCGTGCACAAGTATCTCACCCTTGCCGGAGAGCAGTCTCGAATAGCCGTCGGCGTAGCCGATAGTGACTGTTGCTATACGCATCTCACGGTCTGCGGTGAAGGTCCTGCCGTAGCTGATGCAGTCGCCTGGCTTTACGTTCTTGACGTGGGAGATAACTGCCTTCAGCTCCATGAGCGGTTCAAGGCCTTCCGGTATATCAAGGCTGATATCGGGGTGGAGACCGTAGAGTATGATTCCGGCACGGCTGAGCGTGCTGCGGGAGTTGTTGCGGTAGCAGGTGGCGGCGCTGTTCATGAAGTGGAGGTGACGGAGCTTTATACCGAGCTTTACAAGCTCGTCGTAGGTGTCGAGTATGAACTGCTCCTGCCTGTCAGTGTAGCTGATGTTGTCAGGATCGTCGCTGTCGGCAACGGCGAAGTGTGTATATATGCCCTCAACGGAGAGCTTTTCTATCTTTGTGATGCCTTCTATCTCTGCGGCGCAGGCTGCCGGAGTATCGTGCTTGAGACCTATTCTGCCCATACCTGTATCTATCTTGATATGGCAGCGGATCGGGTCGGGAGTATTGGCTGCGAGAGCCTCTGCATACTCCGTCGATACGACACCCTGTATTATATTGTACATCGCTATCTCGTGGGCGTACTCGGGAGGAGTGTAACCGAGGATGAGGATATCGGCATCGGGAGCGAAGCTGCGTACTGCTATAGCCTCGTCGAGATTGGATACGGCAAAGAAGCGTATGCCGCACTGCTCTGCAAGACAGCGTACAACGTGCTCGTCGCCGTGGCCGTAGGCATCTGCCTTTACGACCGCCATTATCTCCGTACCCGGAGAATTGAGGCTCCTTATCACTTCAACGTTCTTTCTCAGCTGTGACAGGTTTACCTCTGCCCATGCCCTTTTGAGATACGGCTTCATTGTTATCATGTCCTTTCTTTATGCAGACGTATCATACCGCCCCGAAAAGCGGGATATACGCCGGATTTGCGGGAATACCATTAATTGCGGGGTTTATTAAGAAATAGTAACAGTTTACAAATACTCCTTGAAATATGTCGGAGCCTATGTTATAATAGGAATAATCAGCATATTATGTCCGGACCGGAGGTGGATCATGCTCTATTCACGCATTTCGGGAGAGCCTCTGCTCCCCGCCGAGGTTTTTGCAGCAGATATCAGCCGCTCGGTCTGCATCACAGGCCACCGTGAGAACGGCGTCATTCCCTATGAAGGCAGTATGGAAGCTGCCTGCGCCGGAGTAAAACGCTTTCTCTGCCGCTGCATAGATATGGCAGCGGAGGCGGGATATGAATATTTCTTCAGCGGACTTGCCTCGGGCACAGATCTCTGGGCAGCGGAATACGTGATAAAACGCCGTATCGACGGCGCACCGGTGAAGCTCGTCGGTGTCGTGCCCTATCTCAGGCACGCAGACTTCTTCACGGAGCGGAGCAAACGCCTGCTCGGCATTATCGAGCGGAACGCGGATCATCTCCTGATAGTGAACCAGGATCCGGCAGCGGTCTTCTCACGCACACCGGGGGCACATACCTCGCCCTCGCTCTACCGTGACAGGAACTATTTCATGGTGGATCATTCATCCGCCGTCATAGCGTTCCTGAATCCGGAGACTCGTCATTCCGGCACCGGTCAGACCGTGAGCTATGCTCAGCGCTGCGGAAAACGCATCGTCAGCTTCAGCTGCGCAGATGTTCACAGAGCTCTTGAAAGAGCCGGAGGAGATCCCGCAGAAATGGATCTTGATGCGGTATATCCGGAAAATATGTTTGAATATCCGTTCTGATAGTGATAACTCCGGATTTTTCCGGAATACTTATATTATATCACAACCGCAGGATTTTGCAATACCTGAACGGATCTTTTTCATTGTCAGAGATGTGACGATGAGAACGCTTTTTCTTTTCAACAGATTGTTGAATACCGTGTTTAAACATGGAATTCACATTCAGATGATGTTGATAATGTTGAAAACTTTGTTAATAACGGTTTTTCGCATGATACTTTTCAACATCTGCCGGGGGAGGGATTGAGTTATTCACCCGCCGGCGTATATTATAAGTTCATACGTACCCGGAAATATACAAGCTGTTTATCCGGGGAAAAGGCAGAAAGCCGAAAGGAGAATTTTAGCAATGGCAAGGAAAAAGAAGAGGAAAGCCGGCAGTATAGCCGTTCCCTTTCTGATCACAGTATTCGTCGGACTTCTTATCATAGGCGGCATCGCATTCGGACTGTTCAAGTATTTCGGCCTCGGCAGGGGCGGAGAGCTCAAGCCTCCGACACCGAGAGCTGTAGGTACCACCACGGCTGAGGACAACCACACAATACTCTTCGTGCTCGATGAGCCGGATAAAAAGTGCTCCTCCACCTTCGTGCTCATGCGTTCGAGACCTGTTGAGAAGAGCCTTCTCTTCATAGGCATCCCGACAAATACGGTAACAGTAGTTGACGGACAGCAGCAGAACATCAAGAGCCAGTACGACAGAGCCGGAGCAGCTGCAGCAGCGAAATTCACAGAGTCGCTGTTCGGCATAACCGTTGACAGGTATATGAAGGTAAGCCCTGAGATGCTCATCAAGATCTGTGACGTGCTCGGCGGCGTATCCTACTACGTAAACGTTGAGATCGCCGGATTCAACAACGACGGTACAGACCAGTACCTCAACTCCGAACAGATCGAGAGATTCGTTACCTATTCACTGTTCCCGGACGGCGAGGTGCAGAGAGCGTACGTTGCAAGCTCGCTCATTTCGGATATGATCAACCAGACCAACGGTGAGCGCTTCGCATCCAACCTTGACAACAACTTCACTTCCATAATCAATATGACCACCGATTCCAACATCACCTCTGTTGACTACAGGAACAGGAAGGAAGCCATAAAGAATATGTTCACAAGAGGAAGCGCATTCTCAACATACCGCATCCTTGACGGACAGGTATCCTATGATGACTTTGTTCCGAGCCAGTCAGACATCGACTCTATCAAGAAAGAGTACTTCGCTGAGGAAACAACAGAGGCAGCAAATTGAGAAATATATTCGATACCCACAGTCATTACGGCGACCGGGCCTTTGACGACGACAGGGCGGAGGTGCTTGCCGGGCTTCCCGGAAAGGGCGTCCGCTGTGCTGTGCTCGTCTCCTGTTCTGTAAAGGACACTGAGAACAATATCAGGCTTGCCGGAGAATATGACTGGATCTACACTACCGCCGGATTCCATCCAGAATACGCTTCAGATGCGGAGGAGGGCTGCGTCAGCGAGCTCAGAAAGCTCGCTCTCAGTTCACCCGACGTCCGTGCCATAGGCGAGATCGGGCTCGATTACCACTATGAAGGCTATGACCGTGAAAAGCAGATAAAGCTCTTCTGCGACCAGCTTGAGCTGGCGAAGGAGCTGAGCCTCCCGGTCATCATACACAGCCGTGACGCAGCGGAGGATACCATGAGGATACTCAGGGAGTACCGTCCGGAGGGCGTCATGCACTGCTTCAGCTACTCGGCAGAGATAGCGAAGGAGGTCATAAAGCTCGGTATGTACATCGGCTTTACGGGAGTCATCACCTTCAGGAACGCAAAGAAAGCGCTGAAGGCTCTTGCGGAGGTGCCGGACGACAGGCTGCTGCTCGAGACGGACTGCCCGTATATGGCACCGGAGCCCTACCGGGGAAGACGCTGTGACAGCTCCATGATAGCCCATACCGCCGCAAGAGCAGCGGAGCTCCGGGGCATGGACACGCAGGCGCTGCTCGATATGACCTGCCGGAACGGAATGCGCTTCTACGGTATAGAGGAGAAGTCCGGTGCGGAGAATAACCATGAGGAGAAGCTCTGATGTTCTATTGCTGCGGTATAACCGATAAGGGGATAATGCCCCACAACGAGGACGCAATGCTCATCGGGAAGACTGTCTGCGAGGACGGTATCTTCGAGAAGGAGCTGTATGCACCGTTCATGGCAGCTGTGTCAGACGGCGTTTCCGGGGAAAACTCCGGCGAGATAGCCTCACGTATGTGTCTTGAGAAGCTCAGCGGCATCGAAAGCTACCGCAAGCAGGATATGAAGCTTTCGCTGTACCGTATACACCGTGAGCTTGCCGCATACAGCGAGACCTATCCGCAGTACCGGAATATGCAGGCGACTCTCTGCGGGCTTGCAATTGACCGTCACGGTCAGATGCTTGCTTTCAACTGCGGAGATTCAAGACTCTACCGCTACCGTGAGCATCATATCAAACAGATAACGAGGGACCAGACCTTTGTTCAGCTCCTGTACAAGGAAGGCACGATAACCGCCGAGGAGCGCAGGAACCATGTACACAGGAATATCATACTCCCGGTGTTCGGAAGCCTTTCTGCCGACCCGCAGATAGACGTTGAATGGATACACGGAAGCGTGCTGCCGGGGGATATATTCATACTCTGCACGGACGGACTGAGCGATTACGTATCAGCGCTCGATATGCAGGATATACTCGAGATGCCGAAGAGCCTGATGAAGCGCACGAAGCTGCTTGCAAATGAGGCTCTCAGAAGAGGCGGACGGGATAACGTGACTGTCGTCACAATGCTTTATACAGATGAGTGAAAGGCCTGCGGATGCGGGCCTTTCAGTATGAGCACCTGAAGAAGTATCGTTCTGCTTAAACCTGTGATCACAGCGCTCCGGCAGCTCTCTGCACAGTATCAACAGCTGGCCGGCTGTATAATTGTGCATTGTTACAAAACTGCATTCCGGTGCTTGACTTTCAGGGCTGTCTTTGATATAATATAAAAGCTGTCTGAAACAGCGGCAAGGGTTAGCGTCAGTGAGTCCCTGAGAGATCATCCGAGGCGTAACTCAGTTTGGTAGAGTGCTTGGTTTGGGACCAAGATGCCGCAGGTTCGAGTCCTGTCGCCTCGACCATATCCCATCAGAAAGCTTCTGAAAATTTTTCAGAAAAACCTCTTGACAAGCCTTCGGGTTTGTGATATAATATCTAAGTCAGTTAAGCTGGTGTAGCTCAGTTGGTAGAGCAGCTGATTTGTAATCAGCAGGTCGGGGGTTCGAGTCCGTCCACCAGCTCCATTTTATGCTTAACGGCAGAAAATAGAATATGGGAGAGTTCCCGAGTGGCCAAAGGGGGCAGACTGTAAATCTGTTGCTTTTCAGCTTCGGTGGTCCGAATCCACCCTCTCCCACCAGAAAGAAGACTGCTGCAGAGCAGTCTTTTTTCTTTGTATTTCTGAAAAAAATTTCCCGCTGTTATGTGATGTATATTGACAAGGCACTGCTGCTATGCTATAATTATTTTATTAATTGTCATAGGGAGGCATACTATCATGAATATCAGAAACATCACAAACGACAACCGCTCATTTGTCAGCAGACTCGGTTCATTCGGGGTACTTGAATACGCAGTCGACAAGAGTGTCTCACCGTACAACGCACAGACACAGTTCTTTATGGCACATATGAGCGTCCGCCGCAGACAGCTCGTCGTAAACCTTGACGGCAGCAACAGTGTTACCGTACAGGCCGGAGCTATGCAGTGGATGGCAGGCAGCGTGGAGGCTTCCACCAACGTAAAGGGCGTGGGTGACCTCATGGGCAAGATGTTCAAGGGCGCTGTTACAAAGGAATCAGCTATCAAGCCGGAGTATAACGGTGTCGGCATCCTTACTCTCGAGCCTACATACAAGTATATCATTCTCCAGAATGTCGCTGAATGGGGTGCAGGCATTGCTGTGGAGGACGGTATGTTCCTCGCTTCCGAGGGCACTGTACAGCACAGCGTTGTATCAAGGAAGAATGTATCCTCTGCCGTTCTCGGCGGCGAAGGACTCTTCAATCTCGTTCTCAAGGGAAACGGCGTAGTTGCGCTTGAGAGCGTTGTACCCTACGAGGAGCTCATCGAGATCGAGCTCAATAACGATACCCTCAAGATAGACGGAAATATGGCCGTATGCTGGTCTGCAAACCTCGATTTCACCGTTGAGAAGTCCACCAGATCACTCCTCGGTTCGGCAGTCAGCGGAGAGGGTCTTGTAAATGTATACAGAGGCACCGGAAAGGTTCTGATGAGCCCCGTTGCTCCTACCTCACCGGTAATGTCTGCGGTGAGCAACTTACAGGCTAAACCCTGAGCACAGCTCGGGTAGCAATATATTTTATATGGAGGTATAGGTTTATGTACTGGACAAAAACGATCAAGAACGGCGTAAAGATTCTCTTTATTGTGGTTGTTGCTCTTGCTGCAGTCAGCTCTCTTATCAGCATGATCCGCTATCACAGCAACTTCTTCTCTGAGCTGTTCAGCCTTACAAGGAGCATTGTTTCCTACGCTCTTACATTCGCAGCTCTTCTCGTAACATGTGAGATCTCTGAGAATGTATATGACATCAAGATGGGCAACAAGACACCTGCATCACTTGAGTCTCCCGTTTTTGCTGCAAAGCCCGCTGCACCTGCTGCAGCTGCTAAGGAAGAGAAGGAAGATTCTGCAAACGCAGAGTAATCTCTTTCAGAAGTAAAAGCATTTATAAAAAAGTACCTTGCCGGAACGGCAAGGGCTTTTTTATGCCTGGAAAAAAAGAGGATATGCACGGAAATACGCTGCATTTGTGCAGAAATGTATAGGAGGTTACTATGGTAAAGGCCGAAGTTGTCTACACCCGGAAGGGCTTTTTTCAGCTGCCGAAAACATACAATAACGTGACTTTCGGTATAACACTTGTGATATGGAGCACCTCGATGATCCTGATACTCGGTATTCCTGTGCTTTCTTTTCTTACCGGCACGGAGATGCCGGAGGACTATGCCAAGTACCTCTTTTTCCTGATAGCCGGGCTTGTATTCCTGATACTGCTCAGGAACGTGATACTGCCTTTGTCCGCATTCAATAAGTATCACAAGAAGTTCGGCGATACCCAGATATATTACGAATTCGGGGAGGAAGGCTTTACCTGCGTGCAGAACGGAAACGGGTTCAGCGAGAATATCGCTCTGAGCTACAACAAGCTCGACAAGGTCATTGAGACAAAGGAGTATTTCCTGCTCTCACCCAGGAGCGGCTCTGCCTATACGATAGCCAAGACTGATATAACCGAGGGTACACCCGAGGAGCTCCGCGGAATACTCCGCAGGAGCATGGGAAAGAAGTACAAAGTAAAATAAGCCGCTTATTATATATGTACACCGGGAGGTGATACAATGACGATTTGCAGAATGGACGACGCAGATAACCTGTCCGGACAGCTGATGACGAAAAAGCCCGGAGCATTTACGAAATGGACGATACTCACAGTGGTGCTTTTCTTCTTTGCTGTTATGGCGGCGGGGTTTGCCGCTTTGGATGACAGCCTTACCGCAAAGCTCCTGGCAATTGCGTCCGGAGCGCTGGCAGTTCTCTGCTTCGTGAATATATACCGCTCACAGAAGGCCGCAGACCGCTATTTTCTCGCCTATCTCTTCGATGACGACATCAATTCGGCCGTCGTTATGGAAGATATAGTCCGAGCCTGCACCAACAATACTCTTTTCGGTGCAGAGTTCAGCGTCACGTTCGGCCGTGAGCATCATAACTGGGGAAGGATAGCCTCGAATATGAAGAAGATCGACACCTGTTCCAAGGTGGATGAATTCCTTCAGAGAACTGACGTGGTGAAATACTGCGGCACGGTCATCGAGGAGGTCCATGATATAAAGGAGACAAAAAAGGAGTATCGTGTACGGGCGAAGCTCAGAAGACTTGACACGAAGCACTTTTTTGTGGTAAACTACACAGGTACGCTCCGCATACCGAAAAGCTTCATGAATTCGGATGCGCTGACAGAAAGATTAAGAATGATGATATGAGCCGGAGGATACCGGCCTTGAAACAGGAGGATAATTATGATAAGAGAAGATTTAAGGAACATTGCCATCATCGCCCACGTTGACCACGGCAAGACCACCCTCGTTGACGAGATGCTCAAGCAGGGCGGCGTATTCCGTGAGAATCAGGCTGTAGCCGAGAGAGTCATGGACTCCAACGACCTCGAGCGTGAGAGAGGCATCACGATCCTTGCGAAGAACACTTCCGTTATGTACAACGGCACAAAGATCAACATCATCGACACCCCCGGCCATGCTGACTTCGGCGGCGAGGTAGAGAGAGTCCTTGAGATGGTAGACGGCGTACTTCTCCTCGTTGACGCAGCTGAGGGTCCTATGCCGCAGACACGTTTCGTACTTTCCAAGGCCCTTGAAATGGGCCATAAGATAATCATCGTAGTAAACAAGATCGACCGTCCCGATGCACGTCTTGACGAGATCGGCGACGAGGTGCTCGAGCTCCTGCTCGATCTCGATGCAAGCGAGGAGCAGCTCGAGAGTCCGCTTCTCTTCTGCTCAGGAAGAAGCGGAACGGCTTCGCTCAGCCAGTATGAGGCAGGCACAGACCTCAAGCCCCTCTTTGATACCATCATCAACTACATCGAGCCCCCGAAGGGTGATGAGACACAGCCCCTCCAGATGCTGATATCCTCCATCGACTACAACGAGTACGTAGGCCGTATCGGTATCGGAAGGATCGTAAGAGGCGACATCAAGGTGAACCAGCAGGTAACTGTCTGTGATTACACCGGAAGCAAGAAGAACTACAACGCCAAGATAGTAAGCCTTCTCCAGATACAGGGACTCAACCGTGTTCCCGTACAGGAGGCAAAGGTAGGCGATATTGTATGGATTTCCGGTATCGAGAACATCACCATCGGAGATACTATCTGTTCTACAGAAGCCCCCGAGCCGCTGCCCTTCGTAAAGATCAGCGAGCCTACAGTCGAGATGACATTCTCAGTAAACGACAGCCCGTTCGCAGGCAAGGAGGGCAAGTTCGTGACCTCCCGTCAGCTCCGTGAGAGACTCTTCCGTGAGCTCCTCAAGGACGTTTCTCTCCGTGTTGAGGAGACAGACTCCACAGATTCCTTCCGTGTTGCAGGACGCGGTGAGATGCATCTTTCCATCCTCATCGAGAATATGCGCCGTGAGGGCTATGAGCTCTCCGTATCAACTCCCCGTGTACTCTACAAGACAGGCGAGGACGGCAGAAAGCTCGAGCCTATCGAGAGACTTGTTATCGACGTACCCGAGGACTGCGTAGGCTCCGTAATGGAGAAGATGGGCACCCGCAAGGGCGAGCTCGTTGCAATGCATCCGCAGGGCAGCCGTATGCGTATCGAGTTCAAGGTTCCTTCAAGAGGCCTCTTCGGCTACAAGAGTGAGTTCCTTACCGATACCAGAGGCGAGGGCATCATGAGCCATGTATTTGACGGCTATGAGCCCTACAAGGGAGATATCGACCGCAGAAGCACAGGCTCACTCGTTTCCTTCGAGACCGGCGAGGCTGTAACATACGGTCTCTACAACGCACAGGAGAGAGGACAGCTCTTCATCCCCGCAGGCACTCCCGTATACGAGGGAATGGTAGTAGGTGCTTCACCCAAGACCGATGACCTCGTTGTAAACGTATGCAAGAGAAAGCACCTCACAAATACCCGTGCAAGCGGAAGCGACGATGCTCTCCGTCTTGTTCCGCACCGCATCCTCAGCCTTGAGGACTGCCTTGAGTTCCTTGCAGACGATGAGCTCCTTGAGGTAACTCCTGAGTCTCTGAGAATCCGCAAGAGGGAGCTCAGCAATACTCAGCGTGCAAAGAACAGAGCAAAGTCATAAAGCGATATTTCGTCTGTCGTTCACATACCCATCATACAGCTTGCAGATAATGGAGATATGATTATAATGAAAAAACGTGTATTTGCCGCAGCAGCACTGATAGCTGTCTGTTTATCGGCCGGCTGCGGAAAGCAGCCGGAGGATCAGCCCTCCGGGACTCCGTCGGAAACACCTACGGAAGCCGCTGTTACAGAGGCTCCGCCCATAATCGATCCGGAGGGAAATACCCTTGCGGAGAAGCCTACGGAGCGTGAGCGTGAGATCGAAGAGGCAGCGGATTTCGAGTTCGAGATAATAAACGGCGGAGCTGTGGTAACCAAGTATTCCGGCAATGCGGAGGAGGTAGTGATACCTTCCGAGCTCGGCGGAGCACCGGTCACAGAGCTGGGCTACTATGCCTTTGAAGCCAAGTGGGATCTGAAGTCGGTAACGATACCGGACACGGTAACGGCTATCGGCGAGTTCTGCTTCAGCGACTGCTCTTCACTCGTCAGCATCGTGTTGCCGGAGAGCCTTACGACACTTGACAGAGGTGCGTTTGCAGCCTGCACGAGCCTTCAGGAGCTGAATGTACCGGCAGGTGTAGCCTACATCCATGAGGAGGCCTTCACAGCCTGCGAGGCTATGACGAGCCTTACGATAGGCAGCAGCACCGTGAAGTATGAGAACTGGGGCCTTGAGGATCTTCCGGACCTCACTCTTTACGTGACAGAGGGCTCCGAGATCGCACAGTGGGCGCAGAGCAGCGGCGTGAATTATTCCTTTGTATAATAACAGGAGGATGCTATGAAATACAGAAGACTGGCGGCAGCACTTACAGCGGCGCTCTGCTGCGCAGGTTTATTCGGATGCAGCAGCACGAAAGCGGATACTTCGTCCGTCGTTATCCATGAGGACGGCGCAGGAGATCTGGTGGAGCCCGCAGAGGACGATCCCGAGTACAGCCTCGGCAGCTACAGATGCAGCGCCGGCGGAGTGAAGCTCTACTACGACGAGGAGACCTATCCCACATCGCTTATGCTCTATTTTGAGAAGCTGTTCGGTACCTATGCCGACAGGGATTATGATACATACCGCAGCTGTATATGGCCGGCCTATGTTGAGGCTATGGATGAATATCTCCCGAAGGAATTCGACTATGACCTCACGACTTCATTTGAACAGCGCTGCGACACCCTTCAGGTAGAGATGGGCGGAAGCTACAGGCTCACCCGTATCAAGGCGGACGTTCCGGAGGAGGATTTCAGCGATGAGTTCTTCTCGCAGCTTTCTCCGATATGCGGCGATGACTTCGGTGAGAAGGTAAAGGAAGAGGCAGATAACCTGTACTGCGTGCAGCTCTATATCATGGTAATGAATGAGACGGATACCACCGACCAGCTGTTCTTCAAGAATACAGATAAAGGAATGGGAATAGTTGTTGCCGAGAAGGACGGACAGTATTATGCATTCTGCTGATGAAGCAGAGTGATAAAGAAATTATAAATATCTGCCTGCCGGAAGGGGGAGAGACCCTGCGGCGGGCCGGTGACCGCAGAGCGGTCAGGGAGGGAACCACGATGAAAGAACTTATAAGACGTTCTGCGGCATTTATAGCAGCCTTATCAATGACTGCCGTACTTGCTTCATGCAGCACAGGAAAAACAAGCGAGGAGCAGGTATCGGGAAATATGGTAGGCTCGCCTACTCCGGGTCAGGCTGTACAGGAGGACGATATGCCCTACGGCTCGACTGTTGCAACTCTTACGCCTACGGATGACAACGGTCTGCATATCCCGATAGAGTACGACAAGCGCTTCTTCACAGAGGAGGAGGCTACAATGGTATCGAACTTCCTCTACGCTATCGGCACAGGCGATTCTGCACCGGTGGAAGGAGTCTTCTATCCTGCGGTAATGAACTACTACTGCGAGATGACGAAGACTGATGATCCCAAGGCGTATTTCAAGGGGCTTCACGACAACTACAACAGCATACTCGGTGAGGGCTATGAGTTCACTAAGGTGTATATCGAGAACTGCTTCAAGGATCAGGATACAGGTACGGAATCCGGTCAGGCATTCGCAGACGTAAACACCATGCTCAACGAGCTTGAGGAGGATGAGAACTTCGCTGAGAACAAGGTGGAGAAGGAAAGCATGAGATATATGTATATCGAGGCAACCTATACACTTCCGGGCAGCGAGGAGCAGAAGTCGTTCAGAAATGCGATCTTCTCAGTTGACTCCGAGTCACAGTACCTTCCGATGCTGATGTATACCATCGACGGAAAGCCATATCTTATATAAGCGATCAAGGGACGCCTGCGGGCGTCCCTTTTTTCTGAGCGGGCGGGAGTGTATAACAGTTGACATTTGCCGTTCTAACTGGTATAATAGGTGTATTGAACACTTTATCCCATAGAAAAGAGGAATCAAAATGGCTAAGGACAAGAAGATGGTAACTGCCATAACCTCGATGGACGAGGATTTTGCGCAGTGGTATACCGATATATGCAAGAAGGCTGAGCTCGTTGAGTACACAAGCGTAAAGGGCTGTATGGTAATAAGACCTTACGGCTACGCTATCTGGGAGAATATCCAGCGCATACTCGACGGTATGTTCAAGGCTACAGGACATGAGAATGTATGTATGCCTATGTTCATCCCCGAGAGCCTTCTCGAGAAGGAAAAGGATCACGTTGAGGGCTTTGCTCCTGAGGTTGCATGGGTAACTCACGGCGGAAATGACAAGCTCGAGGAGAGACTCTGCGTAAGACCTACCTCCGAGACTCTTTTCTGTGAGCACTATGCAAATATAGTACACTCCTACCGTGATCTTCCCAAGCTCTACAACCAGTGGGTAAGCGTTGTACGCTGGGAGAAGACAACACGTCCCTTCCTCCGTTCAAGAGAGTTCCTCTGGCAGGAGGGCCATACTATCCACGCAACAGCTGAGGAGGCTATCGAGGAGACAGAGCGTATGCTCCAGGTATACAAGACCTTCTGTGAGGAGTCTCTTGCTATGCCTGTTATCACCGGAAGAAAGACCGAGAGCGACAAGTTCGCAGGCGCTGTAGCTACATACGCCATCGAGGCGCTCATGCATGACGGCAAGGCTCTTCAGGCCGGTACTTCACACTACTTCGGCGACGGCTTCGCTAAGGCATTCGATATAGAGTATACCGACAAGGACAACAAGAGAGTATTCCCCCACCAGACAAGCTGGGGCGTTACAACACGTCTCATCGGCGCTGTAATCATGACTCACGGCGACAACAACGGACTCGTTCTTCCGCCTGCCGTAGCACCCATACAGACAGTTATCGTTCCTGTTGCACAGCACAAGGAGGGCGTTCTTGAGAAGGCTTCCGAGTTGAGAGACCGTCTTGCAGCAGCAGGCCTCCGTGTGAAGCTCGACGACAGCGAGAATTCACCCGGCTGGAAGTTCGCTGAGTATGAGATGAAGGGCGTACCGGTAAGAGTTGAGATCGGTCCCCGTGATATCGAGGATAACCAGTGTGTTATCGTAACACGTCACGACAGCGAGAAGACCGTTGTATCACTCGACAAGCTCGAGGAGGCAGTACAGGAGGCTCTGAAGCGTGTACATGACGGTATGTACGCAAAGGCTCTCGAGAACCAGCAGAAGAGAACATACGAGTGTACTTCCATCGACGAGATCAAGGATACTCTTGCAAAGAACGGCGACGGCTTCATCATGGCTATGTGGTGCGGCGACGAGGCCTGCGAGGATTCAGTCAAGGAGCAGACAGGTGTCGGCTCACGCTGCATCCCGACTTTACAGAAGAATCTCTCAGACAAGTGTGTATGCTGCGGAAAGCCCGCAAAGCACATGGTCTGCTGGGGCAACGCATATTAATGAACGTAAAGCCGTCAGGAGAAAATCCTGGCGGCTTTTTTGCCTGAAAATGGGATTCTAAAGGGACTGTGTCCCTTTAGCGGAGTCCAGAGGCAGCGCCTCTGGCAGGGTGTGGGACGGAGTCCCGCATTTTTCCGCAGGGCGCTTCGCAAGGGGTGAATTCCAAAACAGTCCGGGGGACTGTTTTGGAAGAGGGGACGCCTTGCAAGTGAAGGCGTCCCCTTTGACAGGCGATGATACAAGTATAGGAACTGATGAATTGAAGAATAGAACGAAAACAGTGAATAGAGAATAGAAACGGTATCGTCTGCGGCGATTGATTTGAATAATGCAGGAGCGGCAGACGGCCGTCCGCTTGGTCATGGGTACTGTATTAGTACCAAAAGGCCGCAGCCCCTTTAGAATCCCGTACTGAATAATACGATAATCCCGCATTTATTACGAAACTCTTGCAACGCTCTGTGAAATGTGGTATAATTAAGCAGTAAGTATATAACGAACGGAGGGTAACCTTGAAGGATAACGAGCGATTCATCAGCGAGATAGCTTCTGTCATCGGCAGCGGCAGACTCGCATACGTCCGCAGCTTCGGCTGTCAGCTCAATGTCTCGGACGGAGAGAAGATAAAGGGCGTGCTGAAAAGAGCCGGCTACGGCTTCACAGAGGACGAGAACCTTGCTGATCTTATCATACTCAATACCTGCGCTGTAAGGGAATCCGCCGAGGACAGGGTATTCGGCATCGTGGGCAGCATGAAGAAGCTCAAGGAACAGAAGCCGGATCTTATCATCGGTATTGCCGGATGCATGACGGCGCAGTCCCACATCGCAGAGAAGATAAAGCGCTCCTATCCGCAGGTGGATATCGTGCTCGGAACCTCCGCCATAAGCGCTCTTCCGGAGCTCCTTCTCGGCGCTCTCAAGGGAAAGGGCTACGGCGAGGATATTACAGAATATGACGATTTCTCCGAGGCCGTCGAGCAGGTGCGTGAGAGCAGCTTCAAGGCAAGCGTGCCGATAATGTTCGGCTGCAACAACTTCTGCACCTACTGCATAGTCCCCTATGTAAGAGGCCGTGAGAGAAGCAGAAAGCCGGAGGATATAATCGCCGAGGTGAAGGGCCTTGTGCAGCAGGGCTACAAGGAGATAATGCTCCTCGGTCAGAACGTCAATTCCTATGGCAACGATACTCCGGGCGGCACGACATTTCCGCAGCTGCTGAGGGCGCTGAATGACATATCCGGCGATTTCATAATCCGCTTCATGTCATCGCATCCGAAGGACGCCTCACCGGAGCTGATAGATGCCATATTCGACTGTGACAAGGTCGCAAAGCATCTGCATCTGCCCCTGCAGAGCGGCAGCAGCGAGGTGCTCAGGAGAATGAACCGCCGCTACACCTTTGAGAAATACATGGAGACCGTAAATGCCATACGCAGCAGGGATCCTGATTTCTCGCTTACCACCGATCTTATAGTCGGCTTCCCGAACGAGACTGCGGAGGAGTTTGAAGAGACTCTCAATGCTGTGAGACTGGTGAAGTACGACAATATATACTCGTTCATATACTCCAGACGCTCCGGAACAAAGGCAGCGGAAACGGAGGACGCAGTGAGCGAGGAGGAAAAGGGACAGCGTATGCGCCGCCTGCTGGAGGTGCAGCGTGAGGTCTCAACAGAAAACTATAAACGGTTCGTGGGACGCACCCTGAGAGTGCTCGCCGACGGCGCCGCAAAGAAACGTACAGGATATCTGACCGGAAAGAGCAACGAAATGATAATCGTGGAATTCCCGGGCGACGAAAGCCTTATCGGTCAGTTCGTGAATGTCAGGATCACAGGCTCTATGAACTGGGCTGTGACCGGAGAGATAACGGAGGAATTAATATGAAAAAGATAGCAGCAGTTGTTCTTGCAGCAGCGCTTCTTACGGGATGCCAGAGCGTTGATAAGCCTGAACTGGCATCACAGGAGCCTGAGAAGCCGGGCCTTGCACCCTCGGATTCTTCATGGACATGGGAATCGGCACAGCTGAGAGACGATGTAAGAAATGCCTATGAGGGCGTCGTACAGGACCGTATCATTATCGTTGCAGAGGAGATACGCAAGAAGGACGAGGAAGGAAAGAGCAAGGAGGAGATCGCTGCGCTCTATGCCAAGGATGACAAGGGCAACACCATATACAACCCCTACGATTATGTTGATATCTCCTTTACGCTGTTCGATATCGACAAGGACAACGTACCGGAGCTTATAATGACATACGGTACCATGATCGACGACAAGCAGCTCGCAGTATATACCTACGCAGACGACAAGGTCAAGGTCGTTGCCGAGGATGAGCCTGCAGTACGCTGCTACTTTGCGTCAGATACGGCAACCGGCGAATTCGCACTTGTCAAGGGCGGCGGCAGCGGCTCGGCAAGCATCTCATGGTATGCCATCGGCGCAAACGGACTCGAGGAGACGAGGAACACCGGCGAGATCACCTATGCAGAGAACGAGAGCTTCGTAGACACCATGAAGGAGAAGGGTGTCGCATGGCTCGAGTTCACTGAGTTTTACGGTTCTTCCACCACATGGAAGATACGCTATCCCGACGGCGTATACGAGCTGGAGGAGCCCACCAACAAGGACGGCAGCGGCGTTGGATATGATTACTCGCAGTTTGAGGAAATGATCGGCTGAGCCGGATAAATAAGCTACAGAAGCCGCAGCATACCGGATGTACCGGAGCTGCGGCTTTTTCACAAAGGAGGAAGCAGTATGGACTGTGAAGCAAAGGCAGAGGAGCTGCTCGGAAGGGAGCGCTACCTTATAGATATCTTTCCGGAGAGAGTGCCGGAGAAGGCGGACGGCAGGTATTTCGGCGCCGAGAGGATACTGCGTGAAGATATGGCGGACTTTGGCCGGAAGATAAGGAACATCGTGCTGAAGCTGTATTGCTACTGCGATATGACGGCTGTGTCTGAAGAGGGAACAGAGATCAACCCGCCGGCAGAGCTGCTTGCGGATATGGTCGGCAGGTGTTACAGCACCGGAGAGGGGACAGGGTATCTGCACATCATACTCCCGGAGCACGATTCAATGCTTGTGATAAACCGCGGCGACCTGTACGCCGAACTCTGCGCCCCGGACGAGAGACTGAAAAAACTCGTCGCCGACCTTGCCCGTGCGGAGGGGCTGTTCTTTGTCAGAGCGGAAACACAGGATTAATTCGGAATTCGGAATTAGGAATTAATGGTATCGCCTGCAGCGATTATTTGAAATGTAGGGGTGTACAGTGTGTGCTCGTCACTGGAAGAACAGCAGTTGTAGGGACCGCCTTTGGCGGTCCGCTTTGTAATGAATCATTGAGGGAGATACGGGCTGCCAAAGGCAGCCCCTACAATACATATGGATTCAGATATCCTGTGTAGTATCGGACACCTATGTATAAGACGTAAAATTGAATGGCACAGATGACCGGCAGACCGATAAGCAGCAGGGGCGAAGCCCAAAAATAACAGCAGGTTCGAGGGGGCACAGCCCCCTCTTCTTTTGCCCCCTCCCCGCCGGGGAGTGGGCAGGGGGTGGGGCATAAGCGCAAGCACCCACGATCTACCGTTTTTTTGCATAAAAATCCCGCAGATACCTCCCGCAATTTCAGCACCGGAAACCCGGAACGAAACAAGAGAACCGGAGAGAAAACGAGAAAAACAGAGAGAATCAAAGAGAAAACAGGATATAGATTGAAAAAAATCCGGAAAACCTATTGACAACCCTCCGCCTATCGTGTATAATAATATCTGTCACTGCGCAGAAAGTGCGCACAGGGCAGGAAAAACCGGCTCTGAACATACATCTCACAAGGAGGAACTTATTATGTCAACAACACTGGCTAAACCGGCTGAAGTAACACGTACATGGTATATCCTCGACGCAGCAGGCCAGCCTCTCGGCCGTGTAGCAGCTAAGGCAGCTCACATTCTCAGAGGCAAGCACAAGCCTACCTACACACCTAACGTAGACTGCGGCGACCATGTAATCATCATCAATTGCGCTCAGGCTATCCTCACAGGAAGAAAGCTCGAGCAGAAGAAGTACTACTGGCACACAGGCTGGATCGGCGGACTCAAGTCCATCTCCTACAAGGATATGATGGCTAATCAGGCTGACAGAGCTATGATGATCGCTGTAAACGGTATGCTTCCCAACAACACACTCGGCAGAGCACAGCTCAAGAGACTGAGAACCTACAAGGACGCAGACCACAAGCAGGCTGCTCAGAAGCCTGTTGCTTACGAGCTTTAATCAAGGAGGTGCCCAAAATGTACGAATCAAAGACAAAATACTACTATGGAACAGGTAGAAGAAAGCACTCCGTTGCTCGTGTAAGAATCTATCCCGGTTCCGGTAATGTTACAATCAACGGCAGAGGCATCGACGATTATTTCGGTCTTGAGACACTCAAGCTGATCGTTCGTCAGCCCCTCGCTCTTACAGAGAATACAGATAAGTTCGATGTTGTCTGCACAGTTGCAGGCGGCGGCGTAACAGGTCAGGCTGGCGCTATCAGACACGGTATCTCCAGAGCTCTTCTCGAGTTCGATGCTGAGCTCCGTCCCACTCTCAAGAAGGCCGGATTCCTCACTCGTGACCCCAGAATGAAGGAGAGAAAGAAGTACGGCCTCAAGGCTGCACGTCGTGCTCCTCAGTTCTCAAAGAGATAATTTTATCCCTGCTGGGAGTGTTCAAAATCACGTATTTACGCTGTTTTGTTCGGTTTGGGTTTATCTGAGATATGGTGAATTTCGGACGGTAACTAACACGTAACTAACGGGTAACTAACTAAAATTAAGGCATTTGCCCTTGCGGTAAATGCCTTATTTGATAATATAATGGTTCTGCTTTTATTATGATTTTGCATAATTAGACTAAAGCGACACATAATATTTATAGTATAATTCATCGGATTGTATTGACACGCTGAAAAATATAGAGTAAAATATAATAGCAGAAGTTGACCGTGATGATTGGAGTGAAGTTTATGATTTTTAAGATTAAGAATTTCGGAAAAATTGCCGAGGCTGATATCAAACTTGACGGCATCACTGTCATATGTGGTGATAATGATACAGGAAAAAGTACAGTTGGAAAAGCAGTATTTTCATTTTTTAATGGTTTAAATGATTATAAAAGTAAAATAGATGCACAAAAGTACAGTAAACTTAGATCAGCAGTAAGAAACTATATTTATCATTCTGCGGATTTAGCTATAAAAAGCTTTGATCCCGACAATGCTATGGAATATATTTCTGAACATTATGAACGCTTTTCATTAGATGAAGTTAAAGACTATTTAGAATCTTTCTATTCAGTAAAGTTGACTAAAGATCAACTCGAATCGCTTGTTAATTCTTTAAACGCTTCTGAAATTGATATCTTAAACGAATATGTATCCAGATATATTTTCAATGTTATGAATGGGCAAATAAAGAATGCTTATTCTTCAAATTCCAGCCATTGTTCTATATCTGGTGAAATCCAAAACTTTACAAATACAATAAAAATATATAAACAATTTTGTAAATGCGAACTTGACGAACCAATAGAACACTCTGCATATTATATTAATAATCCATTTGTCCTTGACTGGCTTAATAATCCAGATCGTATGAATGTGTTAAAATCCATGAATCCAATGGATAGAAGCGCTGTCTATGCAATTATGAGAGCTCAAGCTGATATTAATGCGGATTCTATGTCAAACATTCTTGAATCAGTACAAAATAAAAAAGAACTTAAAGCTGTAAGGGGAATAATCAAAAAGGCATATAGTGGAGAAACTGTAATAGACCATGGTAGATATTACTATTCTGAAAATGGAGTTTCTGTTGATTTCAGGAATATTTCAGCTGGTCTAAAATCTTTCGCTTTAATTGAAAGAATGCTTGAGACAGGCGTACTGAAAAAGAAGGATGTTCTTATTCTTGACGAACCCGAAATACATCTTCATTCTGAATGGCAAATATATTATGCAGAGCTAATAGTAATGCTTCAAATACAATTTGATCTTACTATCCTCTTAGTTACTCATAGTTTTCAATTCCTTGAATCGTTAGATTTCTTCATGAGAACGCTTGGAATCTCTAACAAAGGTAATTATTATATACCCGTAAAAACAGAAAAAGGCTTTATAATGAAATCTTACGGGAACAATCCTGATGAATTGAAACAGAATTTATCGGCTGGTTCTGTGAAATTAGCTAATTTAGAATTTGAATACGATATGGAGCATGACGAGGATGAAACATAAGAATATAACTAATGCTCATTTCGTTAAGCTTAAAGATGTAATTAATACGTGTGTCGGTAGTCATATGAACGGGGCAAGTATTATATCAAATATGCAAGATGCGTCATTTGATAACGATAATAGTTATTATGTGTATCCTTCAACAGCCCCTGTTAATCTGGACGTAATCAAATTAGATGACATAACAAAATACAGAAAACATTTTCTATTACCTAAAATTATCTTTGAGCCTTTATCTGGTGTTGATGCAATATGCATTAACAGCCAAAATGAGTGGTTTTTTTTAGAATTTAAAAACTGCGATATCAAGAATAATTCAAAAGCAAGAAAATCTATTAGGAAAAAAATGATAGAAAGTATTTGGTATGTTTTTTTCTTGTATTCTATATCGGGAGAAAATATCACATCTTTGTTTTCTGGAGATATCACAAAATTTGCAAGAGAAAATATTAATTATGTAATAGTTGGAAGTCAAACAAAAAATACACACTATCAACTCAATATTCAGGCTGCAGAATCAGTGGGTAAGCATTATACACCTCCCGGATTTGAACAATACAAAGGCTATTATTTTAAAGATGTGTATATGCTTACAGAATTAGAACTTAGAGACTTTATTCGGAAGTTCAAAGCTTAACAATTACATATAAAATAACATAACCGCTGATAGATCACTTCTCTCAGTGGTTATTTTTTGTATCTATATTCTATTTATAGCCTCCAACAACTCCTGCACATTAACGTGTGTATACACCTTTTCAGTCAGTGACATAGCACCTGAGTGACCGACGATCTTCTTTATCAGCGTAGGCGATACCTCTTTCTCTGTCATCATGGAGATGCAAGTGTGACGGGTATCATGTGGCTTGTGAGTGCTGCCGATCAGCTCCATAACAGGTGTCCAGTAGGAATCGTAGTAATTACGGTAAATGAACTGCTTGCCGTCGGGAGTGTGGAGCAGATACTCATTGCCGTCCTCATACCATTTCCTGAAGAACGGATAAGTCCTGTCATGTATCGGAACAACACGGATGCCGCTTTCTGTTTTACTTTCAACAACCTTGAAACAATGCTCCTCGATGTTGACGTTCTCTCGTTTCAGGTCAAGCAGCTCGGACACACGCACTCCGCTGTATATCAGCATCAACACGATCTGAGCATAGATGTTGTTTTCCTGCACCCACAGAGCATCTATTTCTTCCTTGCTGAAAGGAGAACGATCTGTCTTGTTAGGATTCTTGTCCTTGAATTTGAGTATATCCACATATTCAGAGTAGTCTTTCGTGCATATCTCGTACTTCATAGCATACTCATACATCTGATTGAGTAATACTTTCAGCTTACGGAGCGTTGGATAGTTCTTTCCGCAGTTGTCCACAACACCTTGCAAATCCGTCAGCTTTAGCTCCTTGAATATCCTGTCGTGCAGGATTTCACAAGTATTATAGGATGCTTTATAGCCTTTAGCGTTGCTGTCGGAGATAGTTGGGAACTTCTCAGTTGACCACTTTTCAAAGACTTCTGCAAAAGTGATTTTGGAAGCTTCGATGTCATAAGGGTTCTTGTTGTACTCCATGAGCATTTCAAGCCCCTTCGCCCTGGTGGGAGCATAGCCGATTGTGATATACTGCTGTTTCCGTTTGCCTGTCTCGGTGTCAATGTCCCAGCCAACAGTCTTACGAACGATGTAAGGATTACGCCTGTTGCCTGACAGCTTATAAACCGTTCCGACGCCGTTAGCTAACTTCATTCTGCTTCTCCTCCTTCAGCCTTACCGCCTCACGGCAGGTGTCAATGATCTCGGAAATGCGGTTGATTTGTGTTTTCAGTTCATCAAGGGGCATCGGTTCTTCTTTTTCCTCGTCCTTATTGACGGTGAACTTCTTGAAATCGCTGATAATTGACGATGTAAAGCCTTTGACGGTCATGATAAGGTAGTTCTCGAATTGCAGATACTCGCTTATGGACATATAGCACATGGTCTTCCCTGCCTTTTTCAAAGCGATAACATATCCTTCAGAAAAGAGCTGCAACAGCTCAGGGGGCATATCGTACACAGGCTGACCCTCGTCTGTCTGAGAAAGAATAAAGTAATCGCTCCAGACATCACGGGAAGCCTTGATCTCCAATGTGTAGCCGAGGTTAGCAAGTACCGTTGACAATACATTCTGGTTACGTTTACCGACAAATGTGGCAGTATCGAGCAGTACAGCCTGAGATTTCAGGCTGTCGAAGCTGTCACCCATTAGGTGATTGAACTTCTGCAAGGCTTCATAATACTCCTCGTCATAGCTGTCGGCATAGACAGCTATATTCTCAGCAGGCACATCATAGAACTCAGCAAGCATATTGATGTAGCTGTTGGTAATAGTAGCTTTGCCGTGTTCGATGCCATTATAGTGTGTACGTGAAGCACCAAGGGCTTCTGCAAGCTGATTCTGCGATAATCCCCGTTCGGTACGCAGAGCAACAATCTTCTCTCTTGTTTTTTCCTGATCTATCGTTTTCATTGTTGTCCCTCCGCTAATTATGAATAAATTGTTACTGTACTATTTGAATTAAGACAATTGAAATGTCTGGAAGCGTATGGTACAATTATATCAGAATCGCAGAGAGATGTCAAGAGGCACCCTGAGATTTTTTCACACGATTAGAGATAGATATATAATCGGAAGGAGACCACATGAATAATACTACTAAT
>JAFZRF010000028.1 GCA_017620025.1 Ruminococcus sp. | reverse complement strand
TCGCCGATACCTGTTACTGAGAAGCCGCCGGGGAGATCTCTGTCATTCAGTCTTGAAACGAGCTGAGCAACTGCAAGACCGTTGGATTCAACCATAATGTTGATTGTCTTTGTCTCGCCAGGCTTAGCTGTCCAGTCGCCTGTGTAAACGATGAAATCGTCCTTTGCAGGTCCCTTGTCCCACTCAGCTGCAGGAGTCTGTGCATTTGTCTGCTGTGCCTGTGTGTTGGGAGCATTGGTCTGCTGTGCCGATGTAACCTTTTCTGTAGTTACAGGCTGTGAACCGCCGTCAACAGTAATAGAACCGGGGATGATCTTAGCCTCGTATACTGTCTTGCCGTCGGAAGCAACTGTGAATCTGGAAAGTGAGAATTCATACTTTCCGGAAGCAGTTGACGGAACCTTGATATCGTACTGGATAACATAGCTGCTGTCGTCGATCTTCTGAGCTGAACCGTCTGTAGCAAGGTTGTTGATGTAGTAGAACTCGCCCTGCTTTTCAGGAGCTCTGTCGCCGCAAGCCTCTGAGATACCGTCGCCGATACCTGTTACTGAGAAGCCTGAGGGAAGATCTCTGTCGTTAAGTCTTGTAACGATCTGAGCTATATCCATTCCGCCTGACTCAACCATGATATTAATGGTCTTTGTCTCACCGGGCTTGGCTGTCCAGTCACCAGTATAAACAACGAAATCGTCCTTTGCTGCGCCCTTATCCCAGGTTGCGCCGCCTCCGGACTGGTTGTTCTGTGTCTGAGGAGCCTGAGTCTGAGGCGCCTGTGTCTGAGGAGCCTGAGTCTGAGGTGCCTGTGTTTCCTGTGTCTGACCGTTACCTGTTACTGTGATCTTACCGGGGTTGATCTTAGCCTCGATAATACCTGTACGGTCGGGAGCTACAGTAAATCTTGAAAGTGAGAAACTGTAATCTCCGGGAGTTGCACTTGACGGGATCTGAACCTCAAACTGCATTACAGCCTTGCTGTCATCAAGTTTGATAGGTTCACCGTTCTTAAGTGTATTGAAATAGTAGAATTCTCCCTGCTTGGTAGCAGGAGCATCATTCGCTGCTTCGCTTACACCGTCGCCGATTCCGACAACCTTGAAGCCTGAAGGCAGGTCTTCGTCGATAAGTCTTGCAACGATCTGCGCTACTGTGTAGCTGCCTGAATCTACTTTAACGTTGATAGTAACTTTATCACCGGGCTTACCTGATGCGGAGCCTGAGTCTACAACGAAGTCATTCACAGCAGTACCAGCATTGTATGATGATGCTGTTAATAAGGCAGAAACATCCATTACATCTTCCATACTAACATTAGGCTGCTCAGCAGAAATTCTGCCGGCAGCGCTAACGTTAAAGGAAGAGGCAAATGCACTTGTGATGAGCGAGGTGCTCATCACAAAGGATGTAACTGCCGAAAGCAGTTTCTTCATCTGTGCATTTCCTTTCCGAGCATATGCTCTATTTTATTGGATTTGCGTCCTTATTAAAGAACTTATGAGAATGACTTAAGGTCAGTGCTCTTGCAGGGAAGCTGAACGAGGTCAATGATATTCTGGAGAATAGCATCAGCGTCGTTAGAGTTGATCTCTGTGCCGCCCTTCTCATCGCAGCAGTCTGCGTTGAGCTTGTTCTGATCCTTCATATCGTATGCAGAAGAATCGTTGAGCCATCCGCAAAGGATAACAACGTCAGCAATATTAACCTTACCGTCGCAGTTTACATCACCGTATGTAGGTGTGAGGTTTGTTGCAGGTGTGCCGGGCTCTGTAGGAGCTGTTGTAGGCTCAACTACAGGTGTTGTAGTTGTAGTCTCTGCTGTCTGACCGCCCTCTGTTGTTGTTGTTACAGGGCCGTTAACAGTGATCTTGCCGGGGAGGATCTTAGCCTCGTAAGCATTCTTGCTGTCTGTAGCAACTGTGAATCTTGAGAGTGCGAACTCGTAATCGCCAGGAGCAACTGAAGCATCAACCTGGATCTCGTACTGGATTACGAAGCATTCATCATCAACAGGCTGAGCTGAACCGTCAGTCTTGAGGTTGTTGATGTAGTAGAACTCGCCCTGCTTCTCAGGAGCTCTGTCGCCGCAAGCCTCAGAGATACCGTCGCCGATACCAACAACCTTGAAGCCGTTGGGGAGGTCTCTGTCGTTAAGTCTTGTAACGAGCTGAGCAACGTCGATTCCGCCGGACTCAACCATTACGTTGATTACAACTTTCTTACCAGCGTCTACCTTGCCCTCACCAGAGTGAACGATGAAGTTATCAAGTGTATCGCCCTTCTCCCATGTAGCTGCACCGGACTGATCCTTTGTACCTACAGGAGTTGTCTCAGTCTGAACCGGAGGCTCAGTTACCTTCACTGTTGTTGTTTCTATAGGTGTTACTTCAGGATTCGGGTTTGTAACCTTGATCTTACCGGGAAGGATCTTAGCCTCGAAAGCATTCTTGCTGTCTGTAGCTACTGTGAATCTTGAGAGTGCGAACTCGTACTCACCGGTAGGAACTGTATTGTCAACCTTAACATCATACTGGATTACGAAGCAATCATCATCAACAGGCTGAGCTGAACCGTCAGTCTTGAGGTTGTTGATGTAGTAGAACTCGCCCTGCTTCTCAGGAGCTCTGTCACCGCAAGCCTCAGAGATACCGTCGCCGATACCTGTTACTGTGAAGCCTGTAGGAAGATCTCTGTCATTGAGTCTTGCAACGAGCTGAGCAACGTCGATACCGCCGGACTCAACCATTACATTGATTGTAGCTGTCTTACCAGCCTCAACCTCAACTTCACCGGACTTAACGATGAATGTATCAAGTGAATCGCCCTTCTCCCATGTAGCTGCACCAGCCTGAGACTTTGTGCCGGGCTGTGTTAAGCTCTGTCCGGGATTGCCCTGTGTAGCAGGGGGCTGAGTTACAGGAGGCTCAGTTACAGGAGGCTGAGTTACAGGGGGCTGAGTTACAGGAGGCTCTGTTGCCGGCTCAGAAGAACCGCCGTTGCCAACTGTGATCTTGAGCGGATCGCCGAGAGCAAGATTACCATTCTTTGTGGTCATCTTTCTTCCCTCAACGTCGCTTGACTCGATCATACAAGACATGATGTCTGCGTTCTTGTCATCGCTCTCGTAGTCGAGGAACTGGATCTCGTAATCGCCTGCCTTTGTTCCCTTGGGGAATTTAACTTCAACGATCATGAGAGGAAGTGCATCAGATGATGTACCTGCCCATGCATATCCGTCATCGGGAGCAACCCATGCAAGAGAAGCATAAGCAGTATCTGTGCCGCCCTTTGCGTAGCTTGCGTCAGCATTGTAGATACCTGTGCCGACAGATGTATAAAGGTCTCTGGTTGAACCAGTCTTGAGCAGTCCGGCAAATCCGGGAGCCTGTGTAATATTATAAGTAGCACCGTCTGCACCGGTGAAAGGTGTAGGCTCGGAGAAGTACTTTGCCTGACCGGGGCTAATTGCCTCGAACTCTACAGCCTTAGCATCACCGTTAGATGACTTAACTGTGATCTGAGCTGAAATAGAATCAGATGTAGGAGTAGCTTCCTTGAGATAAATTCCAATCGGAACCTTAACGTCATCGGCAGCAATAGCATCAGCTGAAATAGTAGCGCTTGCGCCGTTGAACATCTTAATCTCGAGTGTCTTGAGGGCAGCCGCACCTGTAGCAAAAGGAACAACTGCACTTGCCATTGATGCAGCCATCGCAAGCGATGTAGCTGCAGAAATCAGTTTCTTCATTTGTAATAATTCCTTTCTTTAGGCTTAACCTATTATTTTTGCTTATTTGGGTTTGTATTCCTTTGTAAGGGGGACAAATCAGATAATCTCAGAGTAACTTATGCAATACCAGCGTCAATCTTCTGAATCATGGTAGCGTCGCCGCCAGTGATACCAGCTGTTCCGTCGCAGTCAGCATTAAGCTTACCTGTTTCTGTGAGCGGGTACTTGGTCTGGTTAGCAATGTACTGGAGTACTGCAACTGCATCTGCAACATTTACCTTTTCGTCGCAGTTAGCATCGCCCTTAAGGCCTGCTGTCACGTTATCTCCAACTGTTACGCTTCCGTCAGTGGTCTTTACAGTGTACTTTACAACTTCATCGCCCTTGGTATAACCGCAGTCGATAGCCTTGTTTGCAACGCCTGAACCTGTGTAGGTATCACGCTTTGTAGGAACGACCTTGATGTTTGCAACATCGCCGTCCTTAGCACCTGAGTTGACCTTACCGGAAACGACAACGAACTCGCCATCGTTCTTCAGCCAATAAGACGCATCGCTTGCTGTTGACCACATTACGGCGACTACGCCCTCTCCTTCACTAAAGCTGTTGAAAGTAGGGAGCATTGATGATGAGGTATCTGCGCCCTCTGCTCCTGTCTTTGTTGCAGCTCCAGCTGTTACGGAGTCAATGGTAATCACATTGCTGTCATACTCCAGAGCGAAGTTAAGACACTGAATACCATTAGCCGGAATGTCGGCCACGGAAACTTTCACTTCAAAAGCCCCTCCTACCTTTGCTGACTCTTTGCTGACGGTTATCTGCACTGTGTCGTCAGCAGCTACAGCCGGTACATAAGAGCAGACTGAGAGTGAAAGCATCGTTGCAGCCATAGCTCCGATGATCATCTTTTTTGTCTTCATGTTTTTTCCTCCTTCTTCATTGATTATATATAACAAAGGAACAGGTGCCCCTTTTATTATATCGTGATTTTAGCCGCTAATCCGGGTCCGATTCGGACAAGCGGCGGGGTCTGAGTGACCGCAGTGAACAAAACCGTGAGTATAGGACCGTCAGGAGTTGTATCCGGACTCGTCCCGGCAGCAGTCATTCTCAGGACTGATTCACACTGCCGTGATCAGATACTATTCCCATCTTCTATATTTATTCACGATTTTATTATATAACAGGACTCAAAAAAAGTAAATAGGTTTATATCGTTTTTGGAACTTTATCTAAACAATACCCTGTGTTTTTGAACGCTTTGCACAATGAGAATTTTGTGTCAATTAACAGCTCAGAATGCTATTTCTAATAGTTTTTGAATTAGTTTCTTTATTTATCGAGTTTCTGAAATTCCTTAGGAATGGCTTCGTCTATGATGCCGTTGAGGATGTCCCAGTTGAAGCTCGTATAGGTACCCTGGGGTATCGCATAGGGGATGCCGTGACTCGCCGCAAGTTCCGGTGTATACATACTGTAGGGGTAGATGCGGAGGTTAGAGAAATTACCATCATCATAGTGAACTATGGTAGGAATAACGCCTACATCCTCTATCGTGACCTCTCCGGTCTCGCCGTTGACAACGAGGTCGAAATCAGCCATCTCGCCTACAAGGTTGAAATTGTCTGTCTGAGCACATATGAAGTTGCCCAGGGAGTAGAACACGAATCCCTTCGTGCCGTCATCACGGGTTATCCACTCCATAGTCTGGGGAGTGTGGGTATGTCCGCCGAGTATCACATCGGCGCCCCAGTTGATCATCTTGTTCGCAAGCTCGATACGGTCATCGGATACCTCAAATGTATCCTCGCCGCCCCAGTGTGCGGCAACGATGACTACATCTGCAAGCTCTCTTGCTTCCTTGATCTGACGCTCGATGACGTCCTCCTCGTAGTTCATTACAACTCTGAGGGATGAATAATCAGGGATCTCGAAGCCGTTGATATGCTCTGCGTATGCAAGGAAGGCGATCTTCACGCCGTTTACCTCACGGACACGGATGCGGTTGGCATCCTCCTCGTTGAGGTATGCTCCGAGGACTGTCAGGTCGTACTGCTGAGCCTTGCGGTTCCAGAAGTTTATCGACTCCTCAAGTGCCTCCGGGCCGAAATCAAGAAGATGGTTGTTGGCCATCGTGAATACATCAAATCCGAGATCGATGACTGCATCAGCCACCTCCGGCGGAGAGTTGAACAGGAGAGCACCGCCGTTTGCGCCGCGGATCTCGTTGCTCTCGGAGATTATCGTCTCCTGATTGATCACTGCAACATCTGCTGCCTCAATGAGATACTTCACGTTCTCATACATCGGCTTGAAATTAAAATTCTCACCGGGGCCTGCAAGCTCCTCGGCGTTCTTGTATACCGAATAGTGGATCAGGTCATCGCCCACAGCGTCGACGTGTACGCGCTTGTCCTCCGGCACCGGCAGTGTCGTCGGCTCTTCGGTCGGGGCTTCTGTCGGTTCTGCTGCCTCAGTTGCAGCAGGCGCACCTGCGCCGTCTTCGTTTCCGGAGCTGTCATTCGTGTTGCCTATCACCTTTGAAGCACAGCTCACACCGGATACTATCAGCACAGCCAGAACAGCGATAGCTGCTGCGGCACGTCCTTTTTTAAGTTTCATTCTATTATCTCCTCTTTCTGTACGTAAAGGGCACAAAACGCTCCTTTACAATTATATTATATCACAGGCATTTATCTTTTTCAATTACAATTTGTATGATTTTTGTGAATAAATACAAGTCGTTTTATCATCCGCTCTGTTATTTTTTGTCAGAAAACGGCTAAATACAGGCATTTATACCGTTCGTCAGTTTGACTGCCGACTACTTTGTGACATCATACAAAGTTTTTATGAAAATTTTGTACAATATATCCAATCGAGAGATTTTTACAACTCTGAACGGCTGTTCTGCAAATCGATGAACTCCCTGGCAAGAGCTTCTGCCTCCGCATAGGAGGAGAGCTGATAGCAGCGCCCGCGGAACTTCGCAGAGCCGTAATACCCGTTCATGTACCATGCGGCGTGTTTCCTTGCTTCGTGCATCGCAAGCTCCTCCGGCTTTTCGCTCAGGCTGAGCATCAGACGGATATGCTCAAGCATGATCTCCATCTTCTCCTCAAGCGTCGGCGGGATGTATTCCTCGCCGGCAAGTCCTGCGGCAATCTCACGGAATACGAACGGAGCGCCGTAACTGCCCCTGCCGATCATCACAAGATCGCAGCCGGTCTCGCTGTACATCCTTCTGCACGACTCAAGGCCGGTGACATCGCCGTTGCCGATAACGGGTATGCTCACCGCTTCCTTTACCGCACGTATAACGCTGTTGTCGGATTCACCGCTGTAGAACTGATCCCTTGACCTGCCGTGGACTGCGACTGCTGCCGCTCCGGCATTCTCGAGAGCCTTTGCCAGCTGCGGAGCAACTGTCTCTTCCCTGCTCCAGCCGCTGCGTATCTTCACGGTGACGGGAGTATCACCGGCAGCCTTCACTGCCGCCTCACATACCGCCGCCGCAAGGGGTATATCCTTCATCAGCGCCGAGCCTGCACCCGTGCCGACAACCTTCGGCACCGGACAGCCCATATTTATATCGATGATGTCCGGCTCGTAGCGGAGGACTATATCCACCGCCTTCGCCATGAACTCCGGCTCGCTACCGAAAAGCTGCACAGCCATGGGCCTTTCCTCGTCAGTCACCGTACACAGCTCCGCCGTCTTGCGGTCCGAGTAGACTATCCCCTTTGCGGAGACCATCTCGCTCGTCACCATAGCCGCACCGTATTTCCGGCACATCAGCCTGTAGGCACGGTCTGCGACTCCCGCCATCGGGGCGAGAGCTGCGGTCTGCGGTATCCTTACACCGCCTATATCAATCGTTCTGTCCATCTGCAACAGCTGTCTCCTGTGTGTCCTTATTCTTGAACACGAAGAGCTTGCTTATAACATAGTTGAGTATCAGGACGACAACATTTGCTATAACTTTCATCAGCCAGTAGTTTATGCCGATAACTCCGTTGCCGACCGTCATCATAAGCCACTCCACAGCAAGAGTGAATACTCTTCCGCCGTAGAAGGAAACAGCCTCAGCGGCAAGTGCCTTGGCGCCTTTGGCTGTAGATTTGAACACCCACACCCTGTTGGTGAGATAAGCAAAGGTAACTGCACACACCCATGAGAACACTGTGCTGATCTGGGCGATAGCTACAGAGCCGAAATCTCCCCATTTCTCCAGTACCGTCTTGGCCAGGCCGGCAGTCAGGAAGCTGACAACTGTTGTCAGAACTCCGAACACCAGATAGAGCCACTTGTCCTCGTACTTGTAGTAGATATCCTGCAAGGGCTTAGGCAGTATCGAAACGCACGCCTTGATGAATTTTTCCATTCTATCCGTCCTTTCAAAAAAATACAGTTCACCTATTTATAATAACAGCATTCGTCATATTTTGCAAGGGTTTCACAGAAAATTTTCATTCTGCCCTGCATCATCGCAATAACCGCCCTGTATCGCTCTCCATATTCTGCGACCATGTGATTTTTTGCGGTCAGGCCGTCCGCACAGGGGCGCGCAGATTTTTTCTGCCGCTCACGTTGCATTTTCCTGTATTATATGTTATTATAAATGTATATAACTCAAATTCAGAAAAGGAAGATATTATGCTTGTCAGCCTGAACAATATAAATAAATACTACAACGGCGCACAGGTGCTGAAAAACGTATCCCTCACCATTGACGAGAACGACAAGATAGGTCTTGTCGGCAAGAACGGCTGCGGAAAATCGACTCTGCTGAAGATAATCACAGGCTCCGTCGAGCCCGACCGTCTCACTCAGGACGGCAGAGACGGCGTTGTCTCCTTCGCAGGCAAGACCTCCGTAGGCTACCTCGAGCAGATGGGCGGTCTCGATTCCGAGAAGACCGTCATGGAGGAGATGAACAGCGTCTTTGAGCCGATACACTCAGCCATAGAGCGTCTGCGTGAGATAGAGCTCGAGATAGAGCTCGGCGACAGCTCCGCCGCAGACGAATACCAGCAGCTGTCCTCCTGGGTAGAGGCGAACGACGGCTACAACACCGACGTAAAGATACGCACCGTCCTCAACGGCATGGGCTTCTCCGGAGATGAGCTGAACAGGACAGTCTCCGGATTCAGCGGCGGCGAAAAGACACGTCTCTGCATATCCAAGCTGCTCCTTGAGGAGCCGAACCTGCTGATACTCGATGAGCCTACCAACCACCTTGACTTCAAGACCATCATGTGGCTCGAGGACTACCTCCGCAGCTACCGCGGAGCTGTGCTTATAGTATCTCATGACCGTTACTTCCTCGACCGTCTCTGCACCTCGGTATGCGAGATAGAGAGAGGCGTGCTGAAGCGCTACAAGGGCAACTATACCGCCTTCGTGCATCAGCGTGAAGAGAACGACGCACGGCAGGAGAAGGAATACGAACAGCAGCAGAAGGAAATAGCCAAGATGGAGGACTACGTTGCCCGCAACCTCGTCCGTGCCTCCACCACGAAAATGGCACAGAGCCGCCGCAAACAGCTCGAGAAGATGGAGCTGATAGAGCGTCCGGTGCATGATACCAAGGCCGCAAAGATACGCTTTACCTACGCAATGGAGCCGCCCGAGGAGGTCCTCAAGGTCAAGGGCATAGACCTTACCGTAGGCGAAGGGGCTGCAAGAAAGACTCTTATGAGCGACCTCACCTTCGAGGTGCGCCGCGGCGAGAAGGTCGGCATCATCGGTGACAACGGAATCGGAAAATCCACCCTGCTGAAGATAATACAGGAGATGCTCCCCCACAAGGGCATCGTCCGCTGGAACAGCAATATAAAGATATCCTACTTCGATCAGGAGAGCGCAAGGCTCAACCGTGAGCTGACCGTTATGGAGGAGCTGCACAGCCGCTATCCCTCCATGTCAGACCTCGAAGTCAGGAGCCTCCTTGCGCAGGTACGTCTCATCG
This sequence comes from Ruminococcus sp., assembly GCA_017620025.1. GTDB lineage: Bacteria > Bacillota > Clostridia > Oscillospirales > Ruminococcaceae > Ruminococcus. The sequence goes on along the minus strand of JAFZRF010000028.1, from coordinate 35,957 downwards.
GCGAGAACGTCTTCAAGGAGACCGGCGTCATCAGCGGAGGAGAGAGAGCAAAGCTCTGCTTTGCAATAATGATGCAGGAGCACGGAAACGTTCTCATCCTCGACGAGCCCACCAACCACCTCGACCTCAGCTCCAAGGAGGCCATAGAGGAGGCGCTGAAGGAATATACCGGCACGATGATATTCGTATCACATGACCGCTACCTCCTGAGCCATATAGCCGACCGTCTCATCGAACTGACGGCAGACGGTATACGCGAACACAACTACGGCTTTGAGAAATACCTCGAGGTGCTGCGTGATGAGCAGGCTGCACAGAAGCGTGCCGCCGACCTCGAAAAGCAAGAAAAGGCCGCTGCCGCCGCAAAGGAGAAGTCCGAGAAGGTATACCGCAGCAAGCAGCAGAGAAGTGCCGACGCTGCACGCCGTAACGAGCTCCGCAGGCTCGAGAAGGAGATAGACGATATGCAGGCGCAGATCGACGCTATCGCAGAGGAGATAACCCATGAGGAGGTATTCAGCGACTACGAGCTGATGAATGCGAAGTGCGCCGAGATGGATGCTCTCAAACAGAAGATAGACGAAAACCTTGAGCTTATGATAGAACTGGAGGAATGACCGTGAACCTCATAAAAGCCGCTCATGAAGCGATAAGCATAACAAGCGGGAAGAAGTATGAACTCGGCGGAAAGGAGATACTCCTCCCCGAGCTCGATTACAGCGCCGTCGAAGTCATAACCCCCGAGACCGGAAAAGCTCTGCTTGAGGAGGCGCTCCCGATACCGGAGGAAAGTACAATGTGCCGCATCGAAGTGACCGCCGAGGATTCCTTTCAGGCCGCTTCACGCTTTGAGAAGGCACTCGTCCTCAACTATGCAAACGCCCACCATGCCGGCGGCGGCTTCATGCTCGGCGCAAAGGCTCAGGAGGAGGCGCTCTGCCGTTGCAGCACGCTCTACGCTTCTATTACCTCGGAAAAGGCCGGAGAGATGTACCGCTACAACAACTCCCATTTAAGCGCCGTGGAATCGGACTATATGCTGTTCTCCCCCGACGTGTGCGTGTTCCGTGACAACGACTGCGAACCGCTGGAAAAGCCCTTCATGTCATCTGTAATAACCGCCCCCGCCCCAAACAGGAGAGGTGCGGCGATGCTCGCTTCAAAGAAGACCATACGTGAGACCTTCCTGCGCCGTATCCGCATAATACTGCGCCTTGCCGCAAAACGAGGCTGCAAGGATATCGTGCTCGGCGCATGGGGCTGCGGCGCCTTCGGCAACGACCCCGTAACGGTAGCCGAATGCTTCCGCACTGCACTTTTCGACGACGGACTCGGCAGGGCTTTCGATACCGTAGTGTTCGCCGTATGCGGAAATCAGGAGGGAAAGAACCCCAAGGCATTCCGCAAGGTGTTTACGGAGGAGACAAAATGAAAACACGCAGAACCGCAGTGTTTCTTGCTGCTGCGATGCTTCTCTCAGGCTGCACGCAGAAGCAGCAGACGCCATCAAAGGTCATAGACACCTCCGGATTCCGCACAATTGATGTGCCGGAAAACGGCTGGACTGCCGAAGATATCATAAGCGTCTCCTACATCAACGGCAATCAGATGAAATACCCCGTGCGAATGTCAGACCTCGATATGGATTATGAGGCGGCAGACCGGGAACTGACAGATTATTCCGGTTTCCGTGTGAGATGCGCCTACAACGCCGGACGCTTTATTCACAAGAACCTATGTTACTTCTTTTACGATGCAGCATCGCTCGACGATATCAGCCGGGATACTCCGGCGGATGAGTTCACTGTCATGTATTCAGAAGGCGACAGGGACAATATCTTCGTTGTGAACGGTCTTCCCATAGGCGGCAGCACCGAACAGATGCTCAGCGCCCTCGGCGAACCGGTAAAGAAGGCAGGGGCCGACGGCGTTATGATCTACTGGTTCACTCCGGATGACAGCAGCTTTGAGCTGACGGTACAGACCAGCGGAGGTACAGTAGATTCCATCAGCATGGAAGGGCTGAACGGAAAGAAGTTTCAGAAGACCGGCGTTCAGTAGAGCGGGCTGAGTGCGTGCTGAACAACAGGAGGATAATATGGCACTGAGAGTAAGAAAGCAGATAAAGAACGGGCTCGTTATGATGGCTGTCGGAGTCCTTGCAGGCACCGGCACCTTCATCGCCCTGAAATACCATGACATAAAGCACGAGCCGTCCGTGAAGGAAGTGCTCGAGGAGGCAAAGGAGAAGGCCGAGGAGGCCATAGAAACGCCGATCGACGAGATGGTGACAGAGGTCGTGACCATACGTCAGGAGACTCTTGAGGAGCTCTTCAAGCCCGCAAGCGAGCTTGTTACATACAAGTATTACTACACCGCAGCCGCCGATATGGAAAAATTCAAGGAGCTCTTCGGCTACAAGATACCCGGCACTACCGAGCGCACTGTCTTCACCTATGACGGCACAGTGAGCGCAGGCATCGACCTCTCGAAGCTCTCCTACGACAGCATAGACAATGAGAAGAAGACCATCGTCATCACCCTGCCGGCGCCGGAGATATTCTCCCATGAGCTCGATACCGGAAGCTTCAGCTACTATGACGTTACCTCCTCTCTGTTCACTGCCATAACTCCCGAGGAGCTGACAGACAAGCTCGATGAGCTGAAGCTGAAGGAGACCGCAAAGCTCTACCGTGACGACGACTTTTTCGATTCCGTATCGGAGAACGCGGAGAACGTGCTGCGTGAGCTGCTGACCATGAACAGCGATACCGCGGACTTCACCGTGACGTTCAATACAACCGCACCCGATCTGCCGATAGAAGCTACTCCGGGTACAGTCGTTGACGGCAATATAGCCATGCCCTCGCCGGCATCGGCATACCAGAGCTATACCTACTCCGAGCTTGCCGGCATACTGCGTGAGATGGGATTCACCAACATTGCAGACCCGGAGCCGGTAAAGGACCTCTACGCCGGACTGCTGATAAAGGACGGTCAGGTCGAATCCTTCACCATAAACGGCATGGCGGATTTCTCCGCCGGACAGATCTTCCCCGCCGATGCTCCGATAGTGATAAGGTATCATACCTTCGTGGAGCAGACATGGACTCTGCCGCCTGTGCTCCAGCAGGGAGAATAGAAAAAAGGACGCCTTTGCGGCGTCCTTTCGTGTTATTATCAGTCTAAGTCGAGAGCGTCTGATACAGCATCAGCTGCACTGTCAACAGCATCTGCAACTGCATCAGCGGCATTCTCCAATGCCTCTGCACCTTCCTCAGCTATATCCTTTACTGCATCCTCTACAGCAGAATCATCGATCTCGAAATCTATCTCGTCCTCGTCATCATACGGATCCGGATAATCATAGATATCATCATCATAATCAGGGTCGTTGTTCTCACGCAGTGACTTTACTGCAAAGAATCCTGCTGCTGCGGCTGCGGTTCCGGCGAGAAGGCCTAATAAAAACTTATTCATTCTTACTCCTCATTTCTTCGCAAGACAGATTCGGTTGTGTGCTCTGCGGAGCCGCTTGCGAACTGCTCCGATAGGCATAGATTCATTATAACACAAATCTTTTAAAATTTCAACTGCCTACATATTATTTGTTAAAAACATCAAAATTGATATGGCGGTAATTGGTGCAGTTTCACAACGCAGGATACGCTTGCCGAGCCATACCTGTGTTGCTCCGGCATTGACTATCTTCTCCGCCTCCTCTTTGTCAAAACCGCCCTCGCTGCCGACTATCAGCGCAGCACTGCGGATATCGGCCAGCGGCACTTCACCGAAAGAGCAGCCGCCCTGTTCCTCGTAGAGGAGGATAGTTCTGTCAATTGATTTTATCATCTCAAGCATACCATTCAGGTCGGTTATCGGTTCTACCACAGGTATGATACCGCGTCCGGACTGCTTGGCTGCCTCCTCGGCTATCTTGCCGAGCCTCTGGAGCTTCTTTGAGAAGTCCTTCGGGTCGGGGCGTGAGATGCAGCGCCGTGTGAGCACCGGCACTATCCTTGATGCGCCCAGTTCTACGCTCTTCTGTATGATATACTCAAGCTTGTCCAGCTTCGGCACGGCCTGGAAGAGTGTGAGTTCTATATCAGGCTCGGCGGCGCAGGGCTTCTTCTCGACAAGGTTCAGATATACCTCTTCGGCGGTTATGCGGTCTATGGTGCAGAAATGGTCGATGCCGCAGCAGCACACCGTAAGCGGCTCGCCGGGCTTCATACGCAGCGATCTGCCGATATGTCTGGCATCGTCGCCGGTAAGGACTATATTGTTCTCGTCTATCTCGTTTACAAAAAATCTCGGCATGATATCACCTCAAAACTGTTATGGTATTATTATAAGCGATTTATGCAGGATTTGCAAGAGTTTGTTGTAAACTGCCGGACGTCATGCTGCTGGCGTTAAGGAAGGTATCGCCCCCCTACACCCGCCCGAAGTCAGCAATTAAAACTAACAGCGCTCGTTGTGTTGCCCGTGCGATAGCCGACTTTAGCCTGCTGTTACGGAAGAAAAGCAAAAGCTGACAGGAGGGGGTGGAGGGGAAGGAAGGGGGAGTCCAAAGAGGAACACCTCCGGGGGAAAGAGGGAGGGAAAAAGAAAACCGCAGCAAAAACCGGCATTTCCCTCCCTCTCTCCCCCTTTCGGTTTTCCTCTCTGGACTCTCTTTTCCCTCACCCCCTCTCTTCTTCCCTTTGCCGGTTTTTGCTTTTGTTAAGACTCGCAGGCTAAAGCGGGCTATCGCACGGGCAACACAACGAGCGCTGTTACTTTTGGTGACCGGCTTCCGTGGGATGTAGGGGGCAATGCCTACATTTTAGTCATCGCCGTCAGGCAATTCCGAACTCCTGATTCAAACTGATTCCCCTGCCGGCTGTCCGCTTGCTCCTCCGCTCTTGACAACGCCTTTATAATAAGATATAATAGAAATGTTCAGCGGTATACGCTGCTGGGCGCTGAAAATCAACTACCGACACATTTCCGGAGGTGTATAAGATCATGGATAATGCCGCCGACGGCAGCAGTCCCGATATCACTATCATTCACAAGTATACAGGGCATGGTCTCCGCAGTGCTGCGAACGACTATGCCTTTTCGTGGTTATTATTTACGGAGGAAAACTTATGACCGGGCAGATTATATTGCAGATAGCTCTGATAATGCTGTGCTCACTCTTTTCTGCTGCGGAAGCCGCTGTTATCGGCATCAACGATTCACGGCTCGAAAAGCTCGCCTCCGCAGGCAACAAGAGGGCACAGCGGCTCAAAAAGCTGACCTCGAGTCCTTCCGGCTTTCTCTCCTCACTGCACGCTGCTATGACGGCTGTCGGATCTGCCGGAGCCGTTATCGCCGCCTACTGCTTTGCAGGCAGGCTCGCTTCCGTTATGCCCGGTGCACTCCCGCAGAAGGCTGCCGAGGCCGTATCTGCCGTTATCGTAGTGCTGGTATATGCCGCTCTCTTCCTTGTGTTCGCAGAGCTGCTCCCGAGGGCTGCGGCAAAGCGTGACCCGGAGAAGTACGCACTCAGGCTTTCCGGCACGGCCTGCATCATCAAGGCTGTATTCTCCCCTCTTGCGGCTGTATCCAACGCCATAGCATCGCTGATACTCCGCATATTCGGCATCAACCCCGGCAGCGAGGCCGATACCGTGACCGAGGAGGAGATACTCATGATGTCCGATGCAGGAGCCGAGAACGGCACTATCGACGAGGACGAGAACCGAATCATCAAGAACGTTTTCGCCTTCGACGACATGACTGCCGGACAGATATGCACACACCGCACCGATGTATCAGTGCTCTGGAGCGAGGACCCCACCGAGGTATGGGAGGAGACCATCCACCGCACCCGACACTCCGCCTTCCCGGTATGCGGGGAGAGAGTTGACAACGTCATCGGTGTTCTCGACGCAAAGGACTATTTCCGCCTTGACAACAAGAGCCGTGAGAACATCATGGAGAATGCCGTCCGTGAACCCTGCTTCGTACACGAGAATATGAAGGCCGACAGGCTCTTCGCTCAGATGAAGCGAAAGGGTGCAGACCACTTCGTCATAGTCGTTGACGAATACGGCGGAATGAGCGGAATAATCACAGTCACAGACCTTGTCGAGGAGCTCGTCGGAGATTTCGATGACGACGAACTCGATACGGCTGAAGAGACATTCACTCAGCTTTCCGAGGACTGCTGGCTGATACCCGGCATCACGCCTCTCGGAGATGTCTGCGAGGAACTCGACATCACCCTCCCGGAGGATAAATACGACGCATTCGATACCTTCGGCGGCTTCGTTATCGCCGTACTCGGCGAGATACCCAAGGACGGCACACAGACTACTGTAGAGTCCGAGGGGCTGCATATCGAGGTACAGGAGATAAACCACCACCGCATAGAGCTGTGCCGTGTAACAAAGCTCCCGCCCGCATCGGACGAGACAGACCGCACAGCCGGCGAAGAATAACAAAGGAGAATAATCATGGATATCATAGAGCTTACAAGAGAGCTGGGCAAGGCTCTCCAGAACGACGACCGCTACATCGCATACACACTTGCAAAGCAGGTCAACGACAACGACGAGGAGCTGCAGGCTCTCATCACTAAGTTCGACAATATGCGTCAGGATCTCAGCGTTGAGATGTGCAAGGACGACAAGGATACCGACAGAATAAAGGAGCTCGATCAGGGCATAAAGTCCTGCTACAACCAGATCATGACCAATAAGAACATGATCGTATTTTCCGCCGCACAGAAGTCCATGGAGGCTCTGGTGGGTAATATCCAGCAGATCATCACCATGTGTGCCAACGGCGAGGATCCCGATACCTGCGAGCCCTCCACCGGCTGCACCGGAAGCTGCGCAACCTGCGGCGGCTGCGGCTGATCGCCGGCGTCACAGTACAATACCACTCATCGATCAGATAAGGAGCTTTACCAATGGATATCGACAGGAGCAAGCTATCCCCGATGATGCAGCAGTACTTCGAGGTAAAGGACAAGTACCCGGGCTGCATCCTCTTTTTCCGTCTCGGAGACTTCTATGAAATGTTCTTCGATGACGCTATAACTGTCTCAAAGGCTCTTGAGCTCACTCTCACCGGCAGAGACTGCGGCATGGAGGAGCGTGCGCCCATGTGCGGCGTACCCTATCACGCTGCGGATATGTACATCAGGAAGCTGATAGACCTCGGCTTCAGGGTGGCGGTATGCGAGCAGCTCACAGACCCCGCAGAGACCAAGGGCATAGTTGTCCGTGACGTTATCCGTGTTGTCACTCCCGGAACGATCACCGAGTCGAGTATGCTCGACGACAGCAGCAATAACTACATATGCAGCGTATACTACGACGAGGCATCAAAGACCTGCGCCGTTGCCTCCGCCGATATCTCTACCGGCGAGGCCGCTCTCAGTCTCTTTGAGGACACGAAGGGCAGCTCGCTCGAGGCAGCTGTCATCAACGAGCTTTCCCGCTGCTCACCGGCTGAGATAATCTTCGAGGAGAGCTTCCTCTCGCTGAAAAGCGTTGCGGAGTTCATCAAAGTGCGTCTGCAGTGCGCTGTCACCATGCTCGACAAGGATAACTTCTCCCCCGCCCTGCACCGTGATATGGTATGCGGAGTGTTCGGGAAGAAGGATATAAAGGAGCTCGGCATCTCAGAGGACGGCGCCGACTGCGCCGCTGTATGTGCTCTCTTCGGCTACATACAGGATACTCAGAAGACCTCGGTATCACGCTTTACCTCCATCGAACTGCTCAACGGCGAGGCCTTCATGGGACTCGACCTCAACGCACGCCGCAACCTCGAGCTGACGGAGACTCTCCGCTCCAAGGAGAAGAAGGGTTCTCTCCTGTGGGTGCTCGATTCGACGAAGACCTCCATGGGAAGGCGTATGCTGAAAAACTGGATAGAGCAGCCTCTCCGCAGCCCGGCAAGGATAATCGAAAGGCACGGCGCTGTCGAGGCTCTCTACCGCAAGAGCGTCATTCTTGCCGATATATCGGAACTTCTTGAAAACGTCTACGACCTTGAACGTCTTATGACCAAGGTCATGTATAAATCCGCAAATCCCCGTGACCTCAGGTCGCTTGCCGCTACGGCAAAGCAGCTCCCCGCTCTGAAGCAGGAGCTTGCAAAGCTTTCGGAATCGAAGCTGCTGACAAAGCTCTGCGGCGAGATATCCGACCTCAGCGAGATAGTATCCCTCGTGGAGAACGCCATCACCGAGGACCCGCCCATCTCCGCAAAGGACGGCGGCGTCATCAGGGAGGGCTTCAACGAGGAGCTCGATTCCCTGCGCCACACTATGACACACGGCAAGGAGATAATCGACGGCATCGAGCAGCGCGAGAAGGAAGCGACCGGCATCAAGAGCCTGAAAACAGGCTTCAACAGGGTGTTCGGATACTACATTGAGGTAACACGCTCCTACTACGACCTTGTCCCCGAGGGCTGGATACGCAAGCAGACTCTTGCCAACGCCGAGCGGTTCATAACCGAGGAGCTCAAGAACGCAGAAAACGCCATACTCGGAGCAAAGGACAAGGCTCTCTCCCTCGAGGCGGATATATTCGCCGAGGTGCGTGACTTCCTTGCAACCAAGCTCGCCGAGGTGCAGCAGACCGCCGCTGCGGTAGCTGCCGTTGACGTGCTCTGCTCCTTTGCCGATACTGCCCTCCGCAACCAGTATGTAAAGCCGGAGATGACAGTGAACGGCGTTATAGAGATACACGCCGGCCGTCACCCCGTAGTGGAGCTGATGCTCCGTGACGAGGTGTTCGTGCCGAATGATACGATGATAGACAACCGTGAGAACCGTATGTCAGTCATCACCGGACCGAATATGTCCGGTAAATCGACGTATATGCGTCAGGTGGCGCTGATAGTCCTCATGGCTCAGATAGGCAGCTTCGTGCCTGCCGATTCCGCGCGCATATCCGTTGCGGACAAGATATTCACCCGTGTGGGCGCCTCCGATGACCTCACCGCAGGACAGTCCACCTTCATGGTGGAGATGAGCGAAGTAGCCGACATACTCAAGAACGCAACACCCGACAGCCTTGTCATACTTGACGAGGTCGGAAGAGGTACCTCCACCTTTGACGGCGTGAGCATAGCCCGTGCCGTTGCAGAGCATATCTGCACCTCGAAGAAGCTCGGCTGCAAGACACTTTTCGCAACTCACTACCATGAGCTCATCGGTCTTGAGGACGAGCTGGAGGGAGTCAAGAACTACAGCGTGGCAGTAAGCAAGCACGCCGGTACGATACGCTTCCTCAGGAAGATAGTACGGGGCGGCGTTGACGAGAGCTACGGCGTAGACGTAGCCAAGCTCGCAGGTCTCCCGCCAAAGGTCATATCCCGTGCAAGGGAGCTACTTGAGGAGATGGAAAAGTCCCATGCGACAGGCAGCACCGCACAGGCAGCGGCTTCACCGGAGCAGCTCAGCTTCGGCTCGTTCAGCCGTGATGCAGCGCTTGATCTGCTCGAAAAGACGAGCATAGACGAGCTGACCGACAGCGAATGCCGTGCGCTCCTGAAAGAAATGGCACGCATAGCCGCCGGTAACTGACATATACCGACATCAGAAAATGATAGAATAATAAAGCGGGAAGGAGGAGAAAAATGCCGCAGATAAATGTACTGAGCAAGGAGATATCCGAGCTTATCGCAGCAGGCGAGGTCATAGAACGCCCCGCATCGGTCATCAAGGAGCTTGTTGAGAACTCCATAGACTCGGGGGCAAAGCACGTCACCGTCGAGATAAAGAACGGCGGCGCAACCTTTATGCGTGTCACCGATGACGGCTGCGGTATGGCCTTTGACGATGTGCCCAAGGCATTTCTCCGCCACGCCACGAGCAAGATAACCTCCAAGGGCGACCTTGACAGGATACTCACCCTCGGATTCCGCGGTGAGGCTCTTGCCTCCGTATCGGCCGTATCCCGTGTGGAGCTGATGACCAAGCAGCCCGGCGAGACCTTCGGCACTCTCTACACCATAGAGGGCAGCGAAGAGGTATCGCATGAGAAGGGCGGCTGTCCGGACGGCACTACCATAATCATCCGTGACCTTTTCTACAACGTGCCTGCCCGTGCCAAGTTCCTGAAGAAGGACGTCACCGAGGCAAATGCCGTAAGTCAGATCGTGCAGAAGATAACGCTCTCGCATCCCGAGGTCGCCTTCAAGATGATACGTGACAACCGCATGGAGTTCAACTCAGCCGGCGACGGAGAGCTCTACTCCGCAGTATACGCTGTCTACGGCCGTGACTTCGCCCGTGACCTGATACCCGCCGATTACGAATACGGCGGCATCCACATCACCGGCTTCGTGATAAAGCCGCTCTACTCCCGTGCGAACCGCTCCTTCCAGCACTTCTTCGTCAACGGGAGATACGTGCGTTCACGCCTCTGCTCCGCAGCGCTGGAGAACGCCTACTCCAACATGATAATGACAGGCAAATTCCCTGCCTGTGTGCTTATGATAGACCTCCCGCCCTCGGCCATGGATGTCAATATCCACCCCGCCAAGGCAGAGGTGCGATTCACGAACGAAAAGAACGTTTCGGACGCCATATACTTCGCCGTGAAGAACGCTCTTATGAACGACGGCCTGATATACGAATTCGAGCTCAAGCCGCCGCAGGACTGGACAAAGCCTGCCCCTGCTGAGGATAATTCCGTGCAGCAGGAATTCATGTTCACGCCAATAAATGAAATAGAAAAGGCCGAAGCCGCAATTGCCGCCGCAGAGGAAGCCGCACAGCCGGCAGAAGCATCTCAGCAGGAGTCTGAACGCGAGACTTCATATGAACCCGCAAAAGAGACGGTCAAGGAATACCGTTCTGCGCCTGCGCCGGTGATAGATATCCCCAAGGCTCCGCCGTCCTCCGAAACCGATGAGGACGACCAGCCGGAAACCGTCGGCATAGAGGCCTTCAGCGGCTACAGCAGCAAGCCCGCAGCCGCACCTGCACCTGCAACGGAATCGTTCCGCTACCTGGACAGGAAGTCCTTTGCACCCCGCCCTGTGCCCGAGGTCAAGCACCCGGAGAGCTCTGCACCGAAGCCGGAGGAAAGGCCGAAGATAAGAGTGATAGGCGAGGCATTCGGGCTCTATGTCATCGCAGAGCTCTGCAACAGCGACCTTGTTATGATCGACAAGCACGCCGCACATGAGCGCATAATATTCGAGAGACTGAAGAGCCGCAACTGCCGCCAGTACAGCCAGAAGCTCCTGACAGGCATAAAGGTGCTCCTGACAGCGGATGAATTCTCCGCCATGGAGAACAACAAGGAGCTCCTTGAGGATCTCGGATTTGAGTTTGATTTCTCGCAGAGACCCTGCATCACAGCGACCGCCGTCCCCACCTTCATCATGGAGGCGGATATGGAGGACATAATCACAGAGGTCGCCGGCAATCTCAGGCTCTGCGTACACGACCCGCAGTCACACCTGCTTGACGATATGCTCCATACCGTTGCCTGCAAGTCTGCGATAAAGGGCAACGACAAGAACGATATCATCGAGCTGCAGTCCCTTGCAGAGCAGGTATACTTCGATGAACGCATACGCCACTGCCCCCACGGCAGACCCGTTATGTTCACCATGAGCAAATACAACATAGAGCATCAGTTCAGGCGCACATAAGCGCAGAAAGGAGAGATATCCATGCAGCCATGTATCCATATAAGCCAGAAGCTGAAGATCACAGCTGCCTGCTTTGCGGTATCCTTCCTGCTGGTGATGTATCTTTTCATAAAAAAGCCCCATATCGTGAAGAGCAAGAACCGGGCAGTCCGTGCAGTGATGGCATTCGCCCTCGCATTCATACCCGGAGTGCTTGCCGCCTCGGTATTCGCAACCACCCTCACAGCCGCCTACGACCGCTTCTTCCGTCCCGATGAGCAGACCATATCTGACGAATTCGAAGACGAGGAGGAAGAAGAGGATGAGGACGAGGAGGAGAAGGACGATGAGTGACAAGCCCTTCGTGCTGGCTGTAGCCGGCCCCACCGCCTCAGGCAAGACCTGGCTCGGAGTCGAGCTTGCGAAGCGCTTTGACGGCGAAGTCGTTTCAGCCGATTCCATGCAGATATACAAAGGCATGGACATAGCCTCCGCAAAGCCTACAAAGGAGGAGATGCAGGGTATCCCCCATCATCTCATCGACCTCCTTGACCGCAGCACCGTATTCTCCGCCGCAGACTACGTGAAGCTCGCCGGAGAATGCATAAACGATATACTCAGCCGCGGAAAGCTGCCGATAGTAGTCGGCGGCACAGGACTGTACATCGATTCGCTCCTCGGCAACGTTACCTTCTCCGAGGTCAGGACAGACCCGGAATACCGCCGTGAGCTGACTGAGCTTGCAGAGCGTGAGGGCAACGAAGTGCTGTACGATATGCTCGTCAAGGCAGATCCCGCAGCCGCAGAGTCGATACATATGAACAACGTGGTAAGAGTCGTGCGTGCACTTGAGGTGATCCACACCTCCGGCAGGCTTTTCAGCGAGCTCAAGGCCGAGAGCCGCCGCATACCGCCGCAGTGGGACAGCCTCATGCTCGGGCTGAACACCTCCGACCGCAGTGTGCTGTACGAGCGCATCGACCGCCGTGTCGATGATATGGTGAGCCGCGGACTTGTGGATGAAGCAAGGGAGATATGGCTCCGTGACAGCTCCGAGGGAGGCTTCCGGACAGCTGCAAACGCTATCGGGATAAAGGAGCTTTATCCGTACTTCGAGGGCGTTGCCGGGCTGGAGGAATGTCTTGACAGGATACGTCAGGAATCCCGAAGATACGCCAAAAGACAGCTTACATGGTTCAGGCGGAATGAATATATACACTGGATCATATTCGATAATTTTAGTCAAAAGAATGAAATTTTAAAAAATGCCATAAATGCTATGGAAATTTACAAAAATGTATGATATAATGTATTGTGTGTAATCCTACGTACCCGACGGAAGTCTCTGAAAAACTGCCGCTGAGCAACACGGATAACATACAACTATATACGAAACGGAGAATGTGTATGAACAAAGCAATCAACCTGCAGGACGTTTTCCTTAATCAGTGCCGCAAGGAAAAGATCCTTGTCACTATTATCCTCACAAACGGCTTCCAGTTCAAGGGTATGGTAAAGGGCTTCGACAGCTACGTTGCCATTTTTGACTGTGACGGAAAACAGCAGCTTGTATATAAGCACGCTATATCCACTATAATCCCGGCACGTGCAGTGTCCATTCTCGACGCCGCTGAAAAGAGCGAGTAAGTCAGAAAAAAATGCGGAAATCAAATAATGATGCCGCTGCAAAGAAAAACAGATCCGACTCAAGTCCGTTCGTAAAGCTTCTCAGGAACCTTGCGATCTTTCTCTCGATAGCCGTGTTCGTCAGCGTATTCTCAAATATGCGGAACAAGGTGCGTGTGACTACCGTCGCTCTTATGGATGATGCCGTTGCCTACAAGGAATTCAAGGCAGTATTCATCCGTGACGAAGAGGTCAAGACCTATGACGGCGAAGGCGTGCTCAGCTATAACGTCCCGGACGGCGGTAAGCTCGGCAACGGCACAATCATTGCCATGGCCTACCCCACAGACGAGCAGCTGTCGCTCAACAGCGAGAGAGAAAGGCTCCGCCGCCAGCTAAGCATACTGAAAAAGATACAGAACCCGGGCACCCGGGAATCGGCTCAGCCGGCAGGCGTATCGGCGAACATAAGCGAGAGCTACCGCAAGCTTCTGTATGACAGAGACAAAAAAGACTATACCGCCATTGCGGACGAGATGGACGACCTTCTCGTGCTGATGTCCACCTATCAGATCATAACACATGAGACAGAGGGCTTCAGTCAGCAGATCACCGATATCGGAAACAAGCTCATTGAGCTTCAGACAAATTCGGTGCAGCCCACCTCCGTCATCATCGCAGACCGTCCGGCTTATTTCGTAAGCTACAGTGACGGCTATGAGGAAGCGCTCAGCTCCGCCGTACTCGGTACGGTAACAGCAGAGCAGCTCAACTCGGTAGAGGACAGGAAGCTCCACGACAAGACCATCGTCGGAAAAATGATAAACGGCTACAGCTGGCACGTTGCAGGTGTTCTTGACAACTCCCGCCACGAATTCGCCGTTGGCGAGCCGGTTATGCTCCGGTTTGAATCCTCCGCTGATACATACAACGCCGTGATTACAGATATTCGTGACAGCGGCGATCCTTCGGAAAGCGTATTCATCATCGAGTGCAGCGAGTTCAATTCGGATCTCGTTCAGCACCGTGCTGAGAGCGCTGAGCTCATCAAGGACAACTACCGAGGCCTGAGAGTCCCCAGAGATGCTATACGCTTTGCGGACAAGACCATCAGTGTCACGGATCCGGAGACCGGAGAAAAGGTCCCTGAAACGGCCAACCGAAAGGGCGTCTATACGCTGAAGGGCGACAAGATAGAGTTCAAGCTCCTCGATGTAATATACGAAGGCACCGATTATGTGCTCTCGGGCGTACACGAGGACAGCAATGATTATCTTGCACTTTATGACGATATACTAATGGAAGGTGTTGATCCTGATTATGCAGGAAAGGAGCTTCAGCCGTGAGGCTGTGCAGGACAGGCTCAGAGAGATAAGGGAGAATATAGCAGAGGCCTGCGACAAGTACCGCAGTGATGACAATGTCGGGATAATGGCTGTCACCAAGACAGTCCCGCCCGAGGTAGTAAACTGGGTGTTCGATATGGGGCTTGACCTCCTCGGCGAGAACCGGGTGCAGGAGTTCCAGTCAAAGAAGGATATCTACCTCCCGCAGGCAAGGGTACACTTCATCGGCCATCTGCAGACAAACAAAGTAAAATACATCATTAACGATATGGATATGATCCAGTCAGTGGACAGCATACGCCTCGGTCAGGAGATCGACCGCCTTGCTGCCGCCAACAACAGGATCATGGATATACTCTGCGAGGTGAACATCGGCGGCGAAGAGTCCAAGGACGGAGTCGCACCGGAGGAGCTGAAAGGCCTTCTCGATGAGCTCTCAGCGCTTGAGCATATCAATATACGGGGACTTATGACTATCCCCCCTCCGTCAGACAGCGATATCTTCCTCGGAAGGATGGCTGAGCTGTACGGCAGCCTGAAGGATGAGTACGGCATGGATACTCTTTCGATGGGAATGACCCACGATTATGTACAGGCCGTGCGCCACGGCTCGACTCTTGTCCGTATAGGCTCCGGCCTCTTCGGCGCAAGGATCTATCCCTGACAGGCTTTCCTGAAGTGATAAATATACCGCAAGAGTTTCCGCATGGCTCTCCGGCTGATATATTTTCATGCGGAGAATGGAGAATCATACCATGGAAATTTTCGATAAGTTCAAGGAGTTCTTTTTTTCTAACGAAGACGAGGATCTGAACATCCCCGAGCCTTCCGCAAGGACCGAGCGTATCGTAAGGGACGAGCATCCCGCATACTCCGCTCCGGCTCCGTCAGCATCTGCTCCGGCACCCGCTGCACCGGCAGCTCCCGCAGCCGCTCCGGAATACTCAGAACGCCCTGCTACAGGCGAGAAAAGAGGTAATAAGGTAGTGAATATCCAGACAACAGCGCAGCTTCAGGTAGTTCTTGTGAAGCCCTCCGCATTTACCGACGCAAAGCAGATCGCCGATCACCTGATCGCAAAGAAGACAGTTGTCCTCAACCTTGAAACTGCTTCACCTGAAAACAAAAGAAGGATCATAGATTTTCTCGTAGGCGTTGCTTACGCTAACGGCGGAAGTCTCAAGCCCGTTGCAAACCTCACATACATCATCACTCCCTACAACGTTGATTTCATCGGCGAGGATCTCGTAGGAGAGCTTGAGAACAACGGCGTATTCATCTGATCCGGATAATGCAGAATACTCACGGTCAGACCGACAGGCTCTTTATCGCAAGGCTTGAGGATATGGTCCGGCAGTGCGAGCGCTCGGGCTTCTGTGTCTACTCCCGCTTTCTCGACGAAAGACAATGCGCCGAGGCGGAGAGATGGTGCAGACGCAATACCGGCGAGCTCCTCTACGCCCTGTGGGGCGGCTATGAGAACGCCCGCAGGAAGATGCTCGTCATATACCCGGATTATGCCGCAGATCAGTACATGGAGAGCTTCCCTATGAAGTGTCTCACCTTTACCTTCCGCACGGAGGATACCCTCACACACCGGGATTTTCTCGGCTCCTTCATGGGGCTGATGCTCAAGCGTGAGGTCATCGGAGATATCGTCGTTGACAAGGGCGTTGCGCAGGTTCTTGTTACGGATGTCGCCGCCGGAGATATCCTCTCCTCTGTCAGCAAGATAGGCAGAGTAGGAGTAAAGGTAAACGATGACAGGCCCTTCGGGCTCAATACCGAACAGGCATTTCAGGAGATAGGCGGCACTGCTGCTTCCCTGCGTCTTGACTGTATCGTTGCACTCGCTGCAAATGTCAGCCGTGAGAACGCCGCAAGACTTATCCGTTCGGAAAAGGTGGACGTGAACCACTTCACCGTTACCTCTGTCTCACACGAACTGAACGAGGGGGATATCCTCTCCGTGCGCGGCAGCGGAAGATTCATATTCGCAGGCTCATCCGGCACTACCCGTAGCGGACGCCTGCATATACAGCTGAGAAAATTTATATAGAGGTGAAATAGAATGATTACTTCAAAGGACGTTAGAAATAAAAAGTTTGAAAAGGCTGCTTTCGGCTACAAGCAGGAAGAGATCGACGAGTTCTTCTCACAGCTCGAGGCTGAGCTCGATGAGATGGAAAGAGAGAGAGCCGAGGCCAACAACAAGATACAGATACTTGCTGATAAAGTCAGAGAATATATGCGTGACGAGGACGCCCTGAAGGACGCTCTCCTCATGGCTCAGAAGCAGGGACATCAGGTCCTTGACGAAGCAAAGGAAAAGGCTGAGCAGATCATAGCCGAGGCCAAGGCCAAGGCAGACGCCCTCGAGGACGAGGCTGTGCATAAGCACGCCGCTGCTATGGAGCAGAACAAGGAGGAGATACTCCGTGAGAAGGAGAACCTCCGTATCGCTCATCAGCAGGTCTCTGATTTCAAGCGTCAGCTGTTCGATATGTACAAGGAGCACTTAGAGCTCATTTCAACCATGCCCGAAGACTTCCCGGAGGACGAGGAGCCCGAAGAGGAGATCGCTGAGGAAGCTGCGCCCGCTGAGGCTGAGATTCCGGCTGAGAATGCCGAAGTTCCCGCACCGGATACCGCTGCTCCCGCAGAGGAAGCTCCCGCTGCCGAGGAGGGCAGGACTGCTGCTGATTTCCTTGCAGCTGCCAACGCCTCCATCAAGACAGTCACCGAGGCTCCGGCAGACGCCGTTGCTGCTTTCGCAGCTGAGGAATCTGCTGAGTGATCATACGCCTATCCGCCTGCTGCCATGTCGGCAGCAGGCTTATTACTGCCCTTACGCCCGAAAGGATAATGCCATGATGATACTTCTGCTGATTATGATGCTCCTGCTTATCGGAGCCGACCAGCTCGTTAAATACTGGGCTTCCACCTCACTGCGTGAGATGGGCTCGGTCGATTTCATACATATAGGCGATACGAAGATCATCGACCTCACCTACCTTGAGAACAGGGGCGCTATCTTCGGCAGCATGGCCGGACAGAAGTGGTTCCTTATCGGTTTCACCTCTCTCGTTATAATCGGCGCTGCCGTCGCATTCATCAGAACAAGAAACCGCTCAAAGCTGCTCAGCTTCTCGCTCGCCCTCCTCATTGCCGGAGGCATAGGAAACATCATCGACCGAATACGCCTCGGCTATGTCGTTGACATGATAGAGATAAAGCTCTTCCGCTTTGCGATATTCAACGTGGCGGACATATGCGTTACCGTTGCGGTATTCCTCGTTGTGATATATATGCTCTTCATCGACGGCCGCAAGGAAAAGAAGACCGGAAAGGCGGCAGACAATGACTGATACCGTGCTCCTGTCCGTCTCACCGGAGAACACCGGAGAGAGGATAGACAGGTTCGTCTCCGACAGCATCCCGGAGCTCACACGCTCCGCCGTCCAGTCACTCATAGCAGACGGCGCAGTCCTTGCCGGCGGAAAGGCCGTGAGCAAGAACTACAAGCTCAGGGGCGGCGAGGAGATATCCGTTACCCTCCCGGAGCCGCAGCCTATGGATGCCGTACCGGAGGAGATACCGCTTGATATCGTCTACGAGGACAGCGACCTCCTTGTGGTCAACAAGCCGAAGGGCATGGTCGTACACCCTGCACACGGAAACTATACCGGCACTCTCGTCAATGCCCTGCTGTGGCACTGCGGAGACAGTCTCTCCGGCATAAACGGAGTGATACGCCCGGGCATAGTACACCGCATAGACAAGAACACCAGCGGGCTGCTGATAGTCGCCAAGAACGACCGCTCCCACCTCTTCCTTGCGGAGCAGATAAAGGAGCACAGCTTCACCCGTGAATACGAAGCCGTCGCCTGCGGCAGCTTCAGAGAGCCCGAGGGCACAGTCGATGCCCCTATCGGCCGCCATAAGACCGACAGGAAGAAGATGTGTGTCACTCAGGAGAATTCCCGCAATGCCGTCACGCATTACACCGTACTGAAGCAGTACGCCGGATACGCCCACGTAAGGCTCCGCCTTGAAACAGGGCGCACCCATCAGATACGTGTGCATCTCGCCTACATCGGTCATCCCGTGCTGGGCGACGACGTATACGGCAAGCCCTACAAGGGGCTGGAGGGGCAGTGCCTCCACGCCCGCAAGATAGGCTTCATACATCCCTCCACCGGGGAGTATATGGAATTCACAAGTCCCCTGCCGGACTATTTCCAGTCGGTGCTGAACAAGCTCGACAGAATGGGGTAGATCAATTGTTTGAGGATATAAGCAAAGTCATCATCCTGAGCGATATGGACGGCACGCTGCTCAATTCAAAGAAGCAGATCACCGATACCGATATCGCTGCCATAAAGCGTTTCCGTGAGCTCGGCGGACAGTTCTCCGTAGCCACGGGACGCACGATACAGTCATTTGAGCAGTACGTCCGCCTGCTGGAACTGAGCAGCCCCGTCATCATGTACAACGGTTCTGCGATACACGACTACAGCACCGGCACTACGCTCTACACTCACCCGCTGCCGGAGAGAGCAAGACAGCTCACCGGAGATATAATCAAAGCTATGCCCGAGGCAGGCGGAGAAGTGCTCCGCACCGAGGGTACATATGTCTTCCGCAACACCGACTATCAGCAGTTCCACACCGATGTATGCGGCATTACTCCTGAATACTGTGAGCTTGCAGATGTCCCTGACGGCGGCTGGCTGAAGGTGCTCTTCTCCATGGCGCCCGAGGACGTCATGCACATGGAGCTCCTTGTGAAGGGCATGGACTGCACCGGTACGGATTTCGTCAAGTCCTCCGATATCTTCTATGAGATGCTCCCGGAGGGCATAAGCAAGGGCTCGGCACTGGAGGTGTACCGCACACTTCCCGGATACGAGGATTTCACCTTCGTCTCTGCCGGCGACTTCGACAACGACCTTGAAATGATAAAGGCCGCCGATCTCGGAGCCTGCCCCGCGAATGCAGAGGATATCGTCAAGCAGAACGCAGACCTCGTCCTCACCCGCACCTGCGACGAGGGCGCTATAGCGGAGCTCATAGAGGAAGTTATCAGAAAATGCGGTCTCTGAGACTGCCATTCAGCAAAAAATAGATTGCTTCCGCATATACGGAAGTGTTACAATATAAGGAGGGGCGATGAAGAAGAAAAATATCAGCAGATACTACATCTTCGCAGGCCTTATAGTGCTTGCGCTCGGACTTGTCCCTTTCGTATGGTCATATCTGTTCCCGCCGGACGGCATAGGCATCATCGGCGGCGCAGATGTTCCGACGGCACTGTTCATTTTCGGACGTGCCGGAAAGAAACCGCTGATCTTCATTGCCGCAGGAGCCGTGCTCCTGATAAGAGGCATAGCAGACTCAGCCAAGGATTCACACTGATCACGGCTTAATGCCGTTAATAAAAAACTAACTGGAGGTTATCATGGACGCAGCAACAAAAAAGAATTTGCAGCAGATCGCCTGCAAGGTAAGAATGGGCGTTATCGAGGGAACCTATAACGCTAAATCCGGTCATCCCGGCGGATCGCTCTCCATAAGCGACACCCTCACCTATCTCTACTTCAACAAGATGAACGTAGACGCAAAGGATCCCGATAATAAGGACAGAGACCGTCTCGTGCTCTCAAAGGGACATACCGCTCCCGCTCTGTACTCCGTACTCGCACAGAAGGGCTTCTTCCCCGAGGAGGAGCTGAAGTCTCTCCGTCATATCGGCGCTCTTCTCCAGGGTCATCCCTGCATCCACATCCCCGGAGTTGATATGTCAAGCGGCTCACTCGGTCAGGGCATCTCCGCTGCCTGCGGTATGGCTCTTGCCGGCAAGCTCGACAACAAGTCCTACAAGGTATACACCATCCTCGGCGACGGTGAGATAGAGGAAGGTCAGGTCTGGGAGGCTGCTATGTTCGCTGCCCACAAGGGACTTGATAACCTCGTAGCTATCGTAGACAACAACGGTCTCCAGATCGACGGACCTATCACTGAGGTATGCTCACCCGAGCCTATCACAGACAAGTTCGCTGCTTTCGGCTGGCACGTTATCACTGCTGACGCTCACGATTTCGACAGCCTTGATGCTGCCTTCACTGAGGCTGAATCCGTATCCGGCAAGCCTGTAGTGATCGTACAGAAGTCCGTAAAGGGCAAGGGCGTATCATTCATGGAGAATCAGGTAGGCTGGCACGGCACAGCTCCCAACAAGGAGCAGTACGATCAGGCTATGTCCGAGCTGAATGCTCAGTTAAAGGAATTGGAGGGTTAAGACAATGGCAGATGTTATCAAAAAGGCTACCAGAGAAAGCTACGGCGAGGCTCTCAGAGACCTGGCCGGCGAGTACAAGGACTTAGTAGTACTCGATGCAGACCTTGCAGCAGCTACAAAGACAGGCATCTTCAAGAAGGCCTGTCCCGAGCGTTTCTTTGACTGCGGTATCGCTGAGGCTAACATGATGGGCGTTGCTGCCGGTCTTGCTGCCTGCGGAAAGATCCCCTTCGCTTCAACTTTTGCAATGTTCGCTGCCGGACGTGCTTTTGAGATCGTCCGCAACTCTATCGGCTACCCCCACCTCAACGTAAAGATCGGCGCTACACACGCAGGCATCTCCGTAGGTGAGGACGGCGCTACACATCAGTGCAACGAGGATATCGCTCTTATGCGTACAATCCCCGGCATGACGATCATCAATCCCTGTGATGATACAGAGGCAAGAGCTGCTGTAAAGGCTGCTCTCGACTTCAACGGCCCTGTATATATGCGTTTCGGAAGACTTGCAGTACCGGTGATCAACGATCCCGCTACATACAAGTTTGAGCTCGGCAAGGGCGTTACAATGCGTGACGGAAACGACATCACTATCGTTGCAACAGGTCTTATGGTAAACGAGGCTGTACAGGCTGCTGAGACACTTGCTGCTGAGGGCATCTCCGCAAGAGTCATCAACATCCACACCATCAAGCCTCTTGACAAGGACATCATCTGCAAGGCTGCCAAGGAGACAGGCCTTATCGTAACCGCTGAGGAGCACAGCATCATCGGCGGACTCGGTTCTGCTGTAGCTGAGGCTGTTACAGAGTGCTGTCCCGTACCTGTAATCAAGATCGGCGTAAACGACGAGTTCGGCCATTCCGGTCCTGCTGTTGACCTGCTCAAGGAGTTCGGTCTCTCAGCTGAGAACATCGTAAACACAGTAAAGAAGGCTCTGAAGAAGTAAGAGCCCGTTATAAGCTGATAAAGCCGCAGCACGGAAATGCTGCGGCTTTTATGTTATATCAGGGGACGCCTTCACTTGCAAGGCGTCCCCTCTTCCAAAACAGTCCCCCGGACTGTTTTGGAATTCACCCCTTGCGAAGCGCCCTGCGGATATTGCGGGACTCTGTCCCGACCTAACCGGTCCGTCCCCTCTGTCAGCTTCGCTGACATCTCCCCACACTGTGGGGAGTCACCCTGCCAGAGGCTCTGCCTCTGGACTCCGCTAAAGGGGCGCAGCCCCTTTAGAATCCCAAACTGTTGGAAAATTACTCTTTAAGCGTATGTGGAACACTGGCGTGGCGTTCTCTGCTCACTCCGCTGCGTCAAGCACTGCTCCCATGAAGAGCGGCAGACCTGTTGCATCGTCCACTATCATATATACGAAGGGACGGTTCAGATATACGTAATAACTCTTTTCCGGATTTGCAATGACCGCTTCCAACTTGCGTATCTCCACAGCCGTTGCCGCTGCGGCCTCAGTACCTGTCTCGTTAAGATCTATCTTCGTCTTGTGGATTATCTTGCTGATGCCGAACTCCTTTGACGGAGAATCCGGCGCTGCTATGTTCTCAAGACCGCTGCTGTTCAGTCCCATTTCGCCGACTATACCGAGAAGGTCCTTGTCATAATCAAGGCTGAGCTTGGGCATGGAGGTATGTACCGTGCCATCCTTTGGCTTTGAAAGCGTGTCTGCAAGCTCCTGCGCATCAAGTGAATTGATGAAGTCCACTATATCCGTGCCCTCGTCAGGAAGCAGTCCAACGAAGCTGAATCCGCCTTTGTAGGGCTTGGAGAAGCCTGTATAGCCCTTGCCCTCGTAGTAGGTATCCTCTGTACCGAACAGGGTATCAGGGGTGCTTACGGTGCTGTCTGCCGCAGTGAACTCAGAGGGGCGTGAGCTTGTATACTCATTCGCCCATCCGCATTTGAAGTAAAGGCTGTTGACAAGCACCATGACTGTCTCCTCATCAAACTCATCCGGATTGTCGATAAGCTTCTCTATCATGCCCTTTGTGCCATTATCCACCCACTTGTTTATCTCCCTGACAGTCTCGGGTGTAAAGGAGGCCTTGAAGGCGTCCGCACCGTAATAAGCGGATGTTTCCTTCAGGAAATCCGTATTCACCCTGAAGCTGTCATCATCCCTGAACCATATGGAATCAAGGATATTGACCTCGCCGTCCTCCGTGGCGTTGAGGCGGTTTATCATGGCGGCTGTGTATTCATTGATATCGTCGACAGTGAGGCCTCCGCCGAGCAGTTCCTCAAAGGATGCAAGGCCGTCACCTGTGGCTCCGTTGGAGGTCATGGCAAGTGCGGTATACACCGAGAAGGGCGATACAAGCACGTTCCTGTCGCTGTCTGCCGCAAAGGTGAGCCTGAAAAGCTCTGTGGCAAACTTCATCTGTGCGGAGGTATAGAGACTGTCGGGCTCCTTTCCCTCCTCACGGCTCACGGCAAGCTCAGTGCCGATTGCTGTATTCCCTGCCTGCGGAGCACAGCCCGTGCAGGCTCCCGTTATCATCATAAGGCCCGCAATAAAGGCCGCCATTTTTTTCATCATATCAGATTCTCCTTCCGTCAGCATCATTGATGCCCTTTGTAAATATAGTGTCTTACGGGAAGCTATCTGCTGCATCAGGATAAAAAAATTGTATGCCTGCACAAAATTGCACAGGCATACTTGTATAAAACCCCCGAATGATAAAGCCATGGTCTTATACCTTCAGATCACCGGAGAAGCCCTTTTACGGCAGATGTGCCCACACCCTGACACCGGGCGGGTACGTTTCGGGCTCTTCCGATATCTGATCTTGTCACCAACTTGCTGTTTCTTCCTGATGTCATTGCTTGATGTCACTGTCTGAGTTGTCTTTTCATTATGTCTTTACCTGATGTCTTTACCTGATGTCATAACCTGATGTCTTTTCGTGATGTCTTTTCGTGATGTCATTGCCCGGTGTCTTTTCCTGATGTCTCTTCGTGATGTCTGCTTATTCAGCTGTATCGACCGGCGTGTCGTCGAGTTCTGTCACAACGCCGATGAACAGCGGAAGGCCTGTTTTATTGTCCATTATCATATATACGTAAGGACGGTCAAGATATACCTTGTACGTATTTTCATACATGGGAATACCCTTCTCCATAGGTACTGCGGTAACTGCTGCGGCAACCGTTCCCGACTCGTCAAGCTCTATAGCGGTCTTGTGGATAACGTCGCTGACATACAGCGGCACATCCGCCATATTGCTGTAATCCGCAGCCCCTGACATAGCGTTTGAAAGCCCCATATCCGCCAGCATGTCCTTGATATGCATATCGTTATCGTACTTGAGCTTGGGCATTCTGGTGCGGAGCTGAACGCTCTCTTCTGACTTGTATATGTCCTTTGCGCCTGTTATCGACTTGTGAAGCTCCTCTGCATCAAGGCTCTCCACGAAATCGTATATATCAGTTTCCTCTGCGGGAAGTATGCCGACGAAGCTGAAATCGTTGCCCTCGTAATCCTTGCGGAAGCCCGTATAGCCGTTGCCCTCTATATACCAGCGTTCATCATCTGTCAGGAATTCCGTCAGGACCTCCTCGCCGGCGTAATTGGTAAACACATCCTGACCAGAACCCATATAAGGATTATCCCATGTACCCTTGAAGTACAGGGTATTGACAAGCAGCATATCAAACCTTTCGATATCCGATGCGTCATTGAAGAGCTTGTTTATTATGCCGTGAGTGCCGTGCGATACCCACTTGTTGATATCCTTTACGCTCTGCTCATTAAACGGTGTGCCGAATGCATCTGCACCGAAATACTTTGCAACGCTGTCGAGGAAGGGCTTCTTCACAAAGCAGCCTTCGCCGCCGTTCTGTCTGAACCATACGGAATCAGTTATATCCACGACCGACTTTTCAGACGAGGTGAGCCTTGCAATCATATCTGCCATGCAGTCATTATAGCTTGCAAGATCCATACCGCCGCCGAGCTCATCCATATACTCGGTGAGGGTATCCCCTGCCGCACCGTTTGCAGTCATACCGAGCGCCACATTCACGGAGAGCGGTGATACAAGGAGATTCTTTTCCTTCTTGCTGCTGAATGTCTTTTTCAGCAGGTCAACGCTGAACTTCATCTGCGGCTTTACGATATCCTCAGTCACTTCATTATCCGCCGCTATCTTAGCATTGCGGGGAGTGTACTGCACGCTGCCCACCGGCGAATAGCTGTCGGTATCGCCTGCGGAGAGCAGAAAATCGGAAAGTATCTTCAGATCGTATTCGTCAACAACGCCGTCGCCGTCTAAATCTGCAATACTGCTGTCGCTGCCTATTTTTCCGCGCATAAGAACAAGATCGAAGGTGTCCACGCTGCCGTCATCATTCAGATCGCCGCATACCGGTTCAGGCTCGGCATATCTCGGACCCGGCTTTTCATAATCCTCGGCGGAAACAAATACCGATCCCGTCATTGCAGCCGTCATAACTGCTGCTGCCATTGCTGCTATTGTTCTTTTCATTGTAATACCTCCCTCGTGAGTGATGCGAAACATCCTTTACGTAATATAAATGTCGGAAAATATGCCAGTTTTTATCATCTTTTTTCAACTTTGTATCACTGCACAAAACAGCCGGCTGTTCTTTGTGCAGTATCACAATTATATTGTCGTATCTGACGGAACTGAAACGTCCGGCATGGCTTTTCCATACCGGAGCAGAAAAAATTTCCGCTTACTGTTTACGAAAAGACTTTTTTATGGTATAATATAAGGTAACACAGAAGTTTGTGAGCTGCCCGTGCAGCATCACTTTGGAGGTGCGTTTCTTGAACGCTGACAAGACTTATTACT
Source organism: Ruminococcus sp. (assembly GCA_017620025.1). Lineage (GTDB taxonomy): Bacteria > Bacillota > Clostridia > Oscillospirales > Ruminococcaceae > Ruminococcus. The sequence continues at coordinate 10,215 of JAFZRF010000028.1, read as the reverse complement.
GCTTTGCGGATTTTGAATTCACCTGCGGAGCAAATATCGGCATCAATACCTGCGAGCTGCTCTCAGCGGGCGCAGTAATATGCAGCAGCGACTACGAGATCGTGGAACGTTTCTACTGTACCTCCCGTCCCGTCTGCCGTCCGAGACTGACCAAGCAGTGCCGCAAGCTGACCAAGCTGACACAGGAGGAGATAAGCGCCTCCGACGACAGCAACAAGGTGCTCTCCGATCTTCTTGCGCTCCTTGACCGGTACAGCGTGGATAAGATATGGGTCTGGGGCAACTTTGACAAGCCGGCCATATCCTCGGATATGCGAAACCACCAGCGCAAGCTGCGTCCCGCTTCGAGCATATCTGCGACATGGAAGAGGATAATCGATATACAGGAGACCGTCGTGAAGAAGCTCGGGCTGCCTCAGGCGGTCAGCATCGGGGAGCTCTCGTCCGTATTCGGCTACACACCGGAGACCGGCACCTTCCACAACGCCCTCAACGACGCTATGGCGTTCTACTGGATACACCGTGCCGCATACACGAGCGACCTTGAAGCGAACGAGAAATTCACCGGGCTTCGCCGTGAGCGCCTTGAAAGGCTCGAGCATATGCGCCTTGAAGCACAGCAGACCCGCCTTGAAGCCGGAAAGGCAGTACCCATGACGCCGGCTGAAAGAGAATACTATACTGCGCTCTGTGTCAAGGGTACCAAGGGCGAGTGCCGGAGCTTTCTCAAGCTGAGGCTCAACATCCTCAAGGGTGAGGCACGCTTCCCGGAAGGCGCACGTCTTGCAGCGATATACTACCCGACAAACCATCAGGTGCGGGTAATAACGGAGGAGCAGCTCGATGATTCACTGATCCATCCGAATGCCCGTATACTGCGATACATAAAGGGCAAGGCGGAGATAATCCCGCTTGTTGCCGAAAGTGAATAACATACGCCCCTGCTTTCATACAGGGGCGTATTTGCTTTTCCTGTCAGAAAAGAATCCCAAAGGGGCTGCCGCACGGAATGACGGCATTATTATAAAAACAAGCTGCTTTATTATAGACATTCAAGCTGCAATGTAGTATAATATAATTACCTCTTCAATGCGAATCAGATTACTATTAAGGAGAAAATAGAAATGGAAAACACAGCACCAAAGAAAAAGCATACCTTTCTGAAAGTACTTGCAGTCATAGCAGCTGTGCTGCTTCTGTTGTTTGCGGTACTCAGGGCAACTCACATAATACTTCGTGTCAATGGACACTATACGACCTGTTTTGCTACTGAAGTCAGCGGCGGGATACAAGTGTCTGAACTCGTTTATATGAAGAGATTAAAAAAACTCAATCTCCAGACCAGGTATAAAACAGATGATGATCTTCTGGAGGTTGATTTTCTGACGAAACTTACAAAACTGGAAGATCTTTATCTTTGGAGAGATTTTGAAGATCCCGGCAAAATAAAAAAAATTCCTTCGCTTAAAAATTCACCGGATCTGTATCGTGTAAATATCTTAGAAGCCAGTGTGGAAGATCTCGATTTTATTTCAGAAAATACAGCACTTAAAGACCTTACCATACATTCCTACCTTAGCGGCGTGAAGGATATTTCAGGACTCAGAAACAAGACGGTCCTCGAAAGGCTGACTTTGTGGAATGCTGATTGTACAGATTTTTCTGTACTTCTTGAGCTTCCGGAACTGAAGGACCTTACAGTCATTGGCTCAATTATCCCCGATGAAATCAGAAACGAACTGATAAGCAGGGATGTAAAGGTCACTAACTATCCAACATACGCAGAATACTATGCAGCAGAATTCAGTGAATAAAAGAACGCCGCAGCGCTCCGGACATCCGGCAGCTCTGCGGCGGTTTTATTTTATATAGTGCCTGCGGGTGCAGGTGCGGGTGCGTTATGATCTGTGTAAGCCTCGTTCTTTACTACCTTAACGTGTGTGTAGCAGTCCATACCGGTTCCAGCAGGAATGAGCTTACCGATGATAACGTTCTCCTTCAGACCCATGAGCTTATCGCTCTTGCCTCTGATAGCAGCATCTGTGAGAGCCTTTGTGGTCTCCTGGAAGGATGCGGCTGACATGAAGCTGTCTGAGTTGGAGGATGCCTTTGTGATACCCTGGAGCACGGGGCTGGTCTGTACGAGCTGGAGGTCGTACTCGCCTGCATCGATACGTGCCTGTATCTCTTCGTTGATAACGTCGATCTCCTTGCGGTCAACGAGTGTGCCGGGGAGCAGATAGCTGCTTCCGGTATCCTCTACCTTGATCTTGCGGAGCATCTGACGAACGATTACCTCGATGTGCTTATCGTTGATATCAACACCCTGGAGACGGTATACCTTCTGTACCTCGTTGATGATGTAGTTCTGTACATCCTGTGTGCCGAGGATATTGAGGATATCGGCGGGGTAGATATTACCCTCAGTGAGTCTTGTTCCCTTCTCGATCTGCTCGCCCTCCTGGACACGGATCTTGAGGTTGTAGGGGATCATGTAGTTCTCGCTCTCGCCTGTCTCGTCATTGGTGACAACGATATTTCTTGTAGTCTTGACCTCCTCGATGTGGATGCGGCCGGAGATCCTTGAAAGGATAGCTGCACCCTTAGGACGGCGGCTCTCAAAGAGCTCTTCAACACGGGGAAGACCCTGTGTGATATCTTCTGCGTCGGCAGAAGCAACGCCTCCGGTATGGAAGGTTCTCATGGTAAGCTGTGTACCGGGCTCACCGATGGACTGAGCAGCGATTACGCCGACAGCCTCGCCGACAGAAACCATGTTGTTGTTTGCAAGGTTAGCGCCGTAGCACTTGGCGCATACGCCGTTGCGTGCCTTACAGTTGAGCACTGAACGGATCCTTATCTTCTCAACGCCTGCATCGATGATCTTCTTTGCATCAGCGTCGTTGATGAGCTTGGTGTGCGGTACGATCAGCTCGCCGGACTCGTCACGGAGATCCTCGCAGAGGAATCTGCCGACAAGTCTCTCGTTGAACGGCTCAACGATCTCGTTGCCGTTCCTGATCTCGCATACCTCGATACCGTCTGTAGTTCCGCAGTCCTCCTCACGGATGATAACGTCCTGTGATACGTCAACGAGTCGACGTGTCAGGTAACCGGAGTCAGCTGTACGGAGAGCGGTATCGGCAAGTCCCTTACGGGCGCCTCGGGAGGCGATAAAGTACTCGAGGATGTTAAGACCTTCACGGTAGTTAGCACGGATCGGGATCTCGATAACCGCACCTGAGGTATTGGCAATAAGTCCACGCATACCTGCAAGCTGACGGATCTGTGAGATAGATCCACGGGCGCCGGAATCGGCCATCATCCAGATAGGATTGTAACGGTCGAAGTTCTTCTTCAGGGCGTCTGTAACTCTGTCGTTGGTCTCTGTCCAGAGATTGATGATATTCTTTGACTTCTCCTGGCTGCTGATAAGGCCGTCGTTGTACCAGCTTGTGATCTGCTGTACCATCTCGTCAGCCTCTGCAAGGATATCCTTCTTTGCGGGCGGGATAGTTGCGTCACATACTGCAACGGTGAGGGCAGCTCTTGTGGAGTATTTATATCCGAGAGCCTTGATACGGTCAAGTACCTCAGATGTAGTTGTTGTGCCGTGGATCTTGATGCAGCGCTCGATGATATCTGAGAGCTGCTTCTTTCCTACGAGGAAGGCGATCTCGAGATCGAACTGCTTGTCGGAGTTCGTTCTGTCAACGTAGCCGAGGTTCTGCGGGATGTTCTCGTTGAAGATGAGACGTCCTACAGTAGCGTCGATGATCTTTGAAACCTTCTTCTCGCCGATATCCTTGGTGATCTTTACCTTGATATTGGCGTGGAGTGATACATCGTGCTCATAGTAAGCCATGAGAGCCTCGTTCACGTCACGGAACACCTTGCCCTCGCCGGGCTCGCCGGGCTTATCCATTGTAAGGTAGTATGAACCGAGTACCATATCCTGTGAAGGTACTGCAACAGGCTTACCGTCGGAAGGCTTGAGCAGGTTGTTTGCTGCGAGCATGAGGAAACGTGCCTCAGCCTGTGCCTCAGCGGAAAGCGGGAGATGTACGGCCATCTGGTCGCCGTCGAAGTCGGCGTTGAAGGCTGAACATACGAGCGGATGGAGCTTGATGGCTCTGCCCTCTACGAGTACGGGCTCGAATGCCTGGATACCGAGACGGTGGAGCGTAGGAGCACGGTTGAGCATTACAGGATGATCCTTGATAACGTCCTCGAGTGCATCCCATACCTTGTTGTCGGCACGGTCGATGAGCTTTCTTGCGCTCTTGATATTGGCAATAGCCTTCTTGTCAACGAGTCTCTTGAGTACGAAGGGCTTGAAGAGCTCGAGAGCCATCTCCTTCGGGAGACCGCACTGATACATCTTCAGCTCAGGGCCTACTACGATAACTGAACGTCCGGAGTAGTCAACACGCTTACCGAGAAGGTTCTGACGGAAACGTCCCTGCTTACCCTTGAGCATATCGGAAAGTGACTTCAGGGCACGGTTGCTCGGACCTGTAACAGGTCTGCCGTGTCTGCCGTTGTCGATAAGGGCGTCAACAGCTTCCTGGAGCATACGCTTCTCGTTTCTCACGATGATGTCGGGAGCATCGAGCTCGAGCATCCTCTGGAGACGGTTGTTTCTGTTGATAACACGTCTGTAGAGATCATTGAGGTCTGATGTGGCATATCTGCCGCCGTCGAGCATGATCATAGGACGGAGATCCGGAGGGATTACCGGAATAACGCTCAGGATCATCCACTCGGGCTTGTTGCCTGAGAGACGGAAAGCCTCGATGATCTGTAATCTCTTGAGGATCTTTACCTTCTTCTGACCGGAGGGGAGGCCCACCAGCTCAGCCTTGAGATCCTCTGATACTATCTCAAGATTGTTCTGCCATGTGACATCGGTAAGCTCTGCAAACTTCTGGCACTCTTCGCAGTCGCACTCATCGGGATTGTTGAAGCAGGTAACCTTTCTTCCCTCGAGGGATACCTTGCCCATCTCGATCATGCGGTTCTTGTGTGTGTCATAGCGCTCAGGATCATACTCGTTGAGGAGCTTCCTGATAGCCTCTGCACCCATCTCGGCCTTGAAATCATCGCCGTACTTCTCAAGGTAGCTGAGATACTCCTTCTCTGTGAGGAGCTGCTTCTTGAGGAGCTCGGTGTTGCCGGGATCGGTTACGATATACTTTGTGAAGTAGAGTACTTCCTCAAGGCGCTTCTGGGAAACCTCGAGCACCTGTCCGATACGGGAAGGAGTTCCCTTGAAGTACCATATATGGGATACGGGAGCTGCAAGCTCGATATGACCCATTCTCTCTCTGCGGACTCTTGCTCTTGTGACCTCAACTCCGCAGCGGTCGCAGACCTTGCCCTTGAAGCGGATCTTCTTGAACTTTCCGCAGTGGCACTCCCAGTCCTTGGTAGGTCCGAATATCCTTTCACAGAAGAGACCGTCTCTCTCGGGCTTCTGTGTTCTGTAGTTTATAGTCTCAGGTCTTGTAACGGCACCCTTGGACCATCCCCTGATCTGCTCAGGCGAAGCAAGACCGATCTTTATCGATTCAAATGTATTAAATTCCAAACTGCTACCTCCTGCAAGTTTCTCCGGAAGGAACGGCGGAGTATGCCTCCGGCCGCACTTCCTCTTTACGGATCGTTATTAGTCTTCGTCAGAGCTTTCGTCGAAATCGAAGATCATACCGTCCGGATCGTCGTCTTCATCGCCGCTTCCGTAGAAATCATCCTCGTCGTCATCGCTCATGAACGGTTCGTCGTCATCAGCGTCAGATTCCATGCCCTCCTCACCGTCTATGAGGAAGCCGTCTTCTCTGATGTCGTCGTCAGTGTAGGCAGTTGTATCATCGGTATCCTCATCGCTGTAATCACCGCGTGAAGGTATCGGATCGTCGTCGAAGTTCTGCTTGAGGTCGATCTCCTGCTGGTTGATATCAAGAACCTTGACATCGAGACAGAGAGACTGCATCTCCTTGATGAGAACCTTGAAGGATTCAGGGATACCGGGGGTAGGAACGTTCTGTCCCTTGACGATAGCCTCGTAGGTATTTACTCTTCCGTTTGTATCGTCGGACTTAACGGTCAGGATCTCCTGAAGTGTATAAGCAGCGCCGTAAGCCTCGAGGGCCCATACTTCCATCTCTCCGAAACGCTGGCCGCCGAACTGAGCCTTACCGCCCAGAGGCTGCTGTGTAACGAGTGCGTAAGGTCCTACGGAACGTGCGTGGATCTTATCGTCAACGAGGTGGTGGAGCTTGAGGTAGTACATATATCCGACTGTTACACGGTTATCGAACTTCTCGCCGGTACGTCCGTCATACAGTGTGAACTTACAGTCCTCGGTGAATTCGAGAGCCTTCGGGTTGATGACCTTATCCATGGCCTTCAGCTCGAACATATCGTCCTTATGCTCCTTGGCATACTCATTTGCCATTCTGAAGCATTCACGGATATCGTCCTCGTGTGCGCCGTCGAATACAGGGGTCATGATGTGCCAGCCGAGAGCCTTGCACGCCATACCGAGGTGTACCTCGAGCACCTGTCCGATGTTCATTCGTGAAGGAACGCCGAGCGGGTTGAGCACGATATCAAGCGGTGTGCCGTCCGGGAGGAAAGGCATATCCTCCTCGGGAAGTATACGTGATACAACACCCTTGTTTCCGTGACGGCCGGCCATCTTATCGCCGACTGTGATCTTTCTCTTCTGAGCGATGTAGCAGATTACACGCTGGTTTACGCCTGCGCTGAGCTCATCGCAGTTATCACGGGTGAATACCTTTACGTCAACGATGACGCCGGCCTCACCGTGAGGTACCTTGAGTGAATTGTCTCTTACCTCACGTGCCTTCTCACCGAAGATGGCACGGAGGAGTCTCTCCTCAGCGGTAAGCTCTGTCTCACCCTTGGGTGTTACCTTACCTACGAGGATATCGCCGGATGTTACCTCAGAACCGATGCGGATGATACCGTGCTCATCGAGGTTTGCAAGAGCGTCATCACCGACGTTCGGGATATCTCTTGTGATCTCCTCGGGTCCGAGCTTGGTGTCACGGCACTCTATCTCGTACTCCTCGATATGAACGGAGGTGAATACATCCTCACGTACAAGTCTCTCGTTAAGGAGAACAGCGTCCTCGTAGTTGTAACCCTCCCATGTCATGAAGCCGATGAGAGCGTTCTTTCCGAGTGAGATCTCGCCGTCTGCGGTAGCGGGTCCGTCTGCAAGCACCTGACCCTTCTTGACTTCCTCGCCTGCTGCGACGATAGGTCTCTGGTTAACGCAGGTGCCCTGGTTGGAGCGCTTGAACTTTATAAGCTCATACTTGTGCTCGATGCCGTCTGTATCTACCATAGTGATCCTCTCGGCATCAACGTATGTTATCTTTCCGTCGTACTGCGATACAACGCATACTCCCGAGTCAACGGCAGCCTTGTACTCCATACCTGTTCCGACGAACGGACGCTCGGTCTTGAGGAGCGGTACAGCCTGACGCTGCATGTTGGAGCCCATGAGGGCACGGTTAGCATCGTCGTTCTCGAGGAATGGGATCATGGAGGTAGCAACTGATACTACCATCTTAGGAGATACATCCATGTAATCCACCTTTTCACGCTCGATCTCGAGGATCTGATCACGGAAACGTGCATTTACACGGGGTCTTGCGAGCTTGCCGTCCTCTGTGAGGGGCTCGTTCGCCTGAGCTACTACGTAGTTGTCCTCTACGTCGGCAGTCATATATACTACCTCTGTGGTAACAACGCCTGTTGCCTTGTCAACCTTTCTGTAGGGAGCCTCGATGAAGCCGTACTCGTTGATCCTTGCGAATGTGGCGAGGTAGGAGATAAGTCCGATGTTAGGACCTTCAGGAGTCTCGATAGGACACATTCTTCCGTAGTGGCTGTAGTGTACGTCACGAACCTCGAATCCGGCACGGTCTCTTGAAAGACCTCCGGGACCGAGGGCTGAAAGACGTCTCTTATGTGTCAGCTCGGCAAGGGGGTTGTTCTGATCCATGAACTGTGACAGCGGTGAGGAGCAGAAGAATTCCTTCATAGCCGAGGAAATAGGTCTGATATTGATGAGCATCTGGGGTGTGAGGGTGTTTACGTCCTGAGTCTGGATGTTCATTCTCTCACGGATGCTTCTTTCCATACGGGCATAGCCGATACGGAACTGGTTCTGGAGGAGCTCGCCGACAGAACGGATACGTCTGTTGCCGAGGTGGTCGATATCATCGACTGTACCTACGCCCTCGCAGAGGTTGATGAAGTAACTGATAGTAGCGAAGATATCATCAAGGATGATGTGCTTCGGAACGAGCTCGTCAGCACGCTTCTTGATGTTCTCCTCAAGCTCGTCGGAATCAGCGGAGGTCTCAAGGATCTCACGGAGCACCTTGAAGGATACCTTCTCGTTGATGCCGTACTTCTCGGTATCGAAATCAACGTAGCCGTTGATATCTACCATGCCGTTACCGATGATCTTTGCAACCTTCTCGACCATTCTTACCTGAGTCTCACCGCGGTCGTTGGTGAAGTACTCCTTCGCCTCAACGGTTACGAAAGCGTAGTAAACGCCGGCCTGCTCGATCTCACAGGCTCTGTCGTAGGTGATGGTCTCGCCTGCATCAGCCATGATCTCGCCGGTCATGGGGTTGATAACGGGCTCTGCAAGGAGGTGTCCGGCAAGACGTGAAGCGATGCCGAGCTTCTTGTTGTATTTGTATCTTCCGAAACGGCAGAGATCATATCTCTTTGCGTCAAAGAAGAGGTTGTTCAGGTGTGTAACGGCACTCTCAACCGTGGGAGGCTCGCCGGGGCGGAGCTTCTTGTATACGTCGATAAGAGCATCGTTTGTATTCTTTGTCTGATCCTTCTGGAGGATTGTCTGTCTGAGACGGTCATCCTCGCCGAAGAGCTCGAAGATCTCCTCGTCAGTACCTACACCGAGTGATCTGATGAAGGTGGTTATCGGGATCTTTCTGTTCTTGTCGATACGGACATAGACAACATCATTGGAATCCATTTCATACTCGAGCCATGCACCGCGGTTCGGGATAACTGTTGTATTGAAAAGGTCCTTACCTGTCTTATCCTTCTCGAAGGCGTAGTATACGCCGGGTGAACGGACGAGCTGTGATACGATAACACGCTCAGCTCCGTTGATAACGAAGGTTCCGCTCTCTGTCATGAGCGGGAAATCGCCCATATAGATCTCGCTCTCGCTGACCGCACCGGTCTCCTTGTTGGCGAGAGTAGCGGTAGCTCTCATAGCCACCTGATAGGTAGCGCCTCTGGACTTGCACTCTGCAAGGGTATACTTGGGAGTGTCATCAAAGCGGTAATCCTTGAAGTTGAGGACGAGGTTGCCGTTATAATCGGTAATGGCGGTCATATCCCGGAATACCTCTCTAAGACCTTCCTCTCTGAACCACTGGTAAGAATTCTTCTGGACCTCAATGAGGTTCGGCATCTCAAGGGGCTCGGTAATCTTACCGAAGCTCATTCTCTCGTTCTTTCCCAGCTGCTTTGGCGTTACTTTCACCATAGGCGGTACCTCCTTATTATGTTGCTTGTCCCCTCGGCGGTGAGGGCACAAAGTATTGACGGATGCTTGGCAGTATTGAAAAATTTTCCCCGATACTATTGACATATAGTGCGATATATGCTATAATATTTGCGGGAAAGGGGATACTTTTCCATACTGATACATTATATAATTATAATATACCGTCTCTCAGTTGTCAAGGGGCGGAAACAAGATTTGTCAGTTTGCCGGAATTCACAGTGAGTGAGTCCGGTTTTTTGTTTAAATATGGTATGGCGGTGTAAGGAGGCTCCTGCACCGCTTTTTCTTTTTTGCCGGAAGAATGGCCGGTCTGCCGTTGACATTAATTCGGATTTCGGAATGCGGAATGCGGAATTTGCGATATCGCCTGACGGCGATGTTGTGTAGGGGGCGCACAATGTGCGCCCGCTGCGTCGGATTGAGTGGCCGTACATACAGACGGAGTACGTATACATATGGACGGGGCGATGTGGGCATCGCCCCCTACACATAAAACAATCGCTGCCAATAGTAACAGCAAGCATTATGTTGCCCGTGCGATAGCCTACTTTAGCCTGCTGGTCTAAAACAAAAGCAAAAGCTGACCGGTGGGGGTGGAGGGGAAGGATGGGGGAGTCCAGAGG